>NZ_JBWKES010000054.1:0-6314 GCF_056435325.1 Streptomyces sp. NPDC043952 | reverse complement strand
GGTGTGGGGGGGGGGGGGGGGGGGGGGGGGGGGGGGGGGGGGAGGAGGCGCTCCTGCCCCCCCCCCCCCCCCCCCCCCCCCCCCCGCGGCCCGCCGTAGGCGGGCCGCCTTGATCCAGTAAAGAAACTCTGAACAGCTCCGCTGCACTGGGCCCTTGGCTGGTCATGCGGCCACGCGCTGACCCTGCCTTCCCACCGTTCCACAGCTTCGACGCCGTTACGGCACTTTATAGCCGCATTGCTGCCCATTTGTTCTGGCGGTCGGCGGAATCTATCCACAGGCAGGGGATTGCAGGATGCCGTGTGTGCGGGTGGTCGGGGCTTACCAGGCTGCTGCGTGACTGTTTCGTGACCTTGGTCGGCCGCCGGCGGTCGGTTGTAGTCGGGGATGAGTGCTGAGCTGATTTCTGCCCGGCGACTGTCACACCGACCGGTTTTCCGACACCTGTAGCAGACGAGTACGGATCTTCAACACAGAGACGGAGGAGCGACATGGATCACAGAAATGAGTGTCAGGCCGTTGCGGATTTCGACACCTCTAAGGGCGTTCCTCGCTATACCCCGAGCGGCGGAACGTACGGATGTGCCGGTTAGCGAAACCGGCGATTCTCCGGACTATTGATGCTCCTGACCGACGACTGGAAGGACGGGTGGCGTGTGCGCACGCAGACACGATTTCCCGCACAACGGGATGCGGAGAGTTCCGAAGGACGGCTTCTGCCCGCCCCGCGGGAGCGTGGCACCCCTCGCCTCCTACGTGCCCGGTTCGGCCGGTAGACCTGTCTCAACAGCCGCGATGACGGCTTGCCGAGCAGTACGGGCAAGCCCTGACCCGGCGGTGGATGGCCACTGGGCAAGCCTTCGGGTAAGCCCTCGGCGATTGGCTGGACGCAAGACGCAACAACGGCACGGCAGCGAACGGGGAGAGATGACCGAGCGGATACGGAACTCAGGAAGGGAGTTGGTCAGCATTCACAGCCGGGAGGCGGCAGAGGCATCCGCACTGCTTCAGGAAATGAGCGCCATGGTGGCACGGCTCGGCCGCGAGGCAAGGGAAATGCGGCAAGAGGTCGCCCGACTCAGGACTGCGGCGGCTAGGACGAAGGCTGCTGCTGGGCCTTCTTCAGAGCCTCGACTTCCCGGCGCAGTTCCTGATGCTCCGCGCTGAGCGCTCGGATCTCGTCGCGCAAAGTGGTGAGAAGTTCAGCGAGGGAGGACCCGACAGATTCATCGCCCGGATTCCCCTCGCTGGCCTCCTCGTCCGGTTCGCCCTTGCCCTTATTGGCCAGGTACCAGGCGGGCGGGTTGTAGTCGACAGTGAACTCGCCCGTGTGGTCGGCGACGTCCGCGACGAAGCTGCCCCGACCGTGAATGGTGTAGATCAACCCTTCGTCCCGCAACACGTTCAGGGCACTTCTGGCCGTCATGTTGGCCACGCCGAAGCGCTCTTGCAGCTCGCGAACAGAAGGCATCTGCTGGCCGGGCTTGAACCGGCCCTGTTTGATGTCGCGCCGAAGCTCGTCGGCGGCGTGCTGATATGGCGGTCGGCGGTCCTGCTTCTTGTCTGGCGCGGGAGTCATGCCATCAGGGTAGCGACCCCTAGCTGCCCTAGCACACCCCACTGACATAGACCTCTGTACACCTAGCTCACCTTTTTGACTTGACAGTGCTAGGTGACCGAGGTTCCATAGATCGTGCCTCGCCGCCCTGGCGGAGCACTTACCGAAAGGACGTAACGCCCATGGCTCGTATCCGTGTTGGCCTGCTCCCGTCCGCGTCGTTCATGGTCGGCAACCTGCCGGTGCCGAAGTACGCGGACGCCGAGAAGACACAGTTCGCCGTGGACCGTGAGACCGGAGCGAAGCTGTTCGTGGTCACCCTCTTCTTCATGGAGGACGACCGCGCCGAGGCCATGAAGATCACGGTTCCGGAGACCGGTCTCCCCAACGGCCTCAAGCCGGGTGTGCCGGTCATGCCGGTGGAGCTGTTCGCCACCCCGTGGGCCCGGATCTTCAACGGGTCGCTCTCGGACGGCATCGCCTACCGCGCGGAACGCCTGGACCTGGTCGGCGGTCCGGCTCCGGCCGCTGAGGCGGCGTGAGCGGTACTGCGTTCCGGTCCGGCGTCGAGTGCAGCTACCCACTGCCTCACGCCGGGCCGGATGCCCGGCTCAGTGACTCCCTCATCAACTCAGTGGCGGCCGTGCTCGTCGGCTACGGCTTCCCCCGGCTCGCCGCCCCGGATCGGGTGGCCCTCGAAACGGCCCTTGCGGCCTTCCTCTACAACTCTCAGGAGAGCAAGACATGAAGGACAACGACCCGACCGGAGGGGCCTTCGGCTATGGCCTCCTGGTCGTCGGCGCGGCGCTGGCCGTGCTGGTCGGCTGGTCGGTGTGGTGGGTGGTCCGCTACCTGCGGGCCGACGCCATGACCCGGCAGTCCATCCGGCAGGCCGTGCGGGTGCGGCGGACCTGGAAGCGGCTCGCGCAGATGCTGAAGCTATGCGCCACGGACAAGATGCCGACCGCGCTGGCCTCGCTGGCGAACACGGACGGCAAGCCCATCAAGCCCCGCATCCTGGTCCCCATGCTGAAGGTCACGCACGACGCGTACGGGGTGATCGCGCGGGCGGGCTGTCTGCCCGGCGTCGGCCTGGAGCAGTACCAGAAGGCGGCCCCGCATCTGGCGGATGCGTGGCGGTGCACGCGCGTGGCGGTCACCCAGGACGAGCCGGGATCGGTCGTCATCCGGGGGGTGCGGCTCGATCCGCTGAAGTTCCCCACCGAGCACGGTCCCACGGGCACGGTGCCGGAGAAGGTGGCCCAGTGGGAGCTGGGCGTGGACGAGTACGCGCAGCCGGTGTCCGTCGACCTGAGGCAGGTGCCTGGCGTGACCGTGGCCGGCCTTCCCGGCAAGGGCAAGACGTCGCTGATCAACCGGCTTCTGTCGGACTGGGCGCCCGCGCCGTGGGTTCAGTTCGCCTGTGCGGACGGCAAGGTGTCCGCCGCGTACGAGGGTGACTACTACGCCTGGGTACAGCGCATGTTCGCCTTCGTCGGCGATGAGCTCGAAGAAGCCAACAAGCTGTTCAAGCGGCTGGTAGACCTGCGCCGCAAGCGCTCCGCCCTGGTCCTCGATGTGCTCGGGGCGAAGTCCATGTGGGACGTGGGTCCCTCCGAGAAGTGGCCGCTGGTCGTGCTGATCGTCGATGAGGCGCACACCTACTTCCGCGACCACAAGGGCAGCGACAAGAGGACGAAGGAACTCGCCGCCCTCGCCGCCGAGAACGCCCGGCTCGTGGAAGACCTGGTCAAGAAGGGCCGATCGGTGGGCATCCTCGTCATCCTCGCCACGCAGAAGAGCACGGGCGACGCCATCCCGACCTTCATCCGCGACGTGTGCCCCGTGGGCCTGAGCTTCGCGCAGAAGACCGCCGAAGCTGCCGTGGCGGCCCTCGGTGAGGACATCCGGGACTGGCCGGACGCCAACCCGATCAACCTTCAGGACCCGGCCTATGTCGGCGTTGCCTCGATGAACCACCAGTCGCAGCCCGGCTTCACCCGCATCCGCACGCCGTACGTGCCGGACGCGTGGGCGGAGGAGATTGCGCACGCCACGAACCGCCTGACCGCCGACCCGGCCGACCTGGTTCCTGCCGTCGACCTCACTAAGAAGGAGCCGGACGACGACGGCTTGTCGCCCGTGGCGGCCTGACCCATCACACGCCTGAGCACCCGCGAGCAACCGGAAAGGAGGTGAACTCCCAATGTCTGAGGACCGGATCACACAGCGCACCGTTACCGTGGTCATGGGCATCATCGCCGCCCTGGCGTTCGTCTTCTCCTTCGGCAACGTCTGGGCCCTGGCCTTGCGCCTAGGCGTCCCCGCTCCCATCGCTCCCCTGATCGCTCCCATGGTTGACCTGTCAGTGGTCGGGCTCCTGGTCGCCCTGCGCTACCTCTCCCTGCGGGGCGTCCCGCCCGAACAGATGAAGGCGGCCACCCGCCTCATGCACGTCTCCGGACTCCTGACCCTGGCCCTCAACATCGCCGAACCCATCGTCGCCGAGCACTACGGCCGCGCAGCCGTGGACGCCGTGGCCCCGGTGCTGCTCCTCGGCTGGGGAGCGGTCGGCCCGCAGCTCCTGCGCTCCTTCCACGCAGTCAGCACCGATGCAGCCGAAGCTGCCCCGGGCGCCGAGACAGAACCGGCCCACGAGCCCGCCCCGGACCCGGTCGCCGAGACGGAACCCGCCCGAGAGCACGCCCCGGCCTCCACCGAACCGGAAACCGCCCCGACGCCTGTACCACCCGTCACGCCGGGCCTGATCGCCGCGCCCAGCGCCTCGGCCCCCGCCGTGCCTGCGCCTGCGGTCAAGGTCCCTGAGCCACTGCTCGCCGAAGCACGCTCCATCGCCGCGTCCCACCACGCCGAGCACGGCGAACCCATCACAGCGGCACAGCTCAAGAGGCGACTCGGCATCGGCCTGCCCATGGCCACCGCCCTCCACGCCGTCCTGTAGAGCCGTGCTCTCCCCGCCGGCCTCCCGGCACCACCACACCCCGCGCCCGTCCCTGGGCCCAGTCCGTCATGCCTGCGGGCAGCAGCCCGAGCGCACTGTTCGCTGCTGCCCGCAGGTCCCACCCTCCCGCCAGAGAGGAGACCCCGCCACTCATGCACCGCCCCCTCGACCTGCGGCACGTCATCAGCCCCGGCCTGCGGGACCTGATCGAACTGGCCAACACCCACGACTTCGACCGCGTACAAGAGCAGGTCCGCAACCTGCACGGCTGCACCAGCCCGGTCAACCTCCACGGCTGGACGATCACCACCGACCAGACCACCAAGGAAGTGGTCCGCGCCTACCGCTCCGAAGACGAACCCTCCGGACGCCTGCTGACCACCTGCGGCAACCGCCGCGCCTCCCGCTGCCCCGCCTGCTCCCGCATCTACGCCGCCGACACCTACCACCTGATCAAGGCCGGACTCTCCGGCGGCAAAAACGTCGCCGAAACCGTCCGCGACCACCCCCGCGCCTTCGTCACCCTCACCGCCCCCTCCTTCGGCCCCGTCCACCGCAACACCGACACCGCGGGCAAGCCCCGCCGCTGCCGCTGCGGCACCCAGCACGCCGACGACGACCCGGCCCTGAGCACCCCGCTGAACCCGGCCACCTACGACTACGTCGGGGCAGTGCTCTGGAACGCGCACGCCGGACAGCTCTGGGCGCGCTTCACCACCTACCTGCGTCGCGCCCTGGCCAAGCACTTCGGCATGACGCAGAAGGCGCTGAACGCCGCCCTTCGCGTCTCCTTCGCCAAGGTCGCCGAGTACCAAAAGCGCGGCCTGGTCCACTTCCATGCCGTGATCCGCTTCGACGGACCCGCCGGCCACACCACCCCGCCCCCGGCCTGGGCCACCTTCAACGCCCTCAAAGCCGCCGTGGGCCTGGCGGTCAAACAGGCCCGGCTCACCATCGAGTCCAACTCCATCGGCGAACGCGTCATCACCTGGGGCCGCCGGTTCAAGGTCGACCCCATCACCGCCCTGAGCAACGGCGAACTCACAGACTCAAAGGTCGCCGGATACGTCGCCAAGTACGCCACCAAGAACGCTGAGGGCGCGGGCACCGTGGACCGCACCCTGATGTGCCGCCCCTGCGCCGGACGCGGCTACCAGCGCGGCCCCGACGGCTTCCACGACCGGTGCCCCGACTGCGACGGCACCGGACAGGCCGAGCCCATCAAGGCCCTGCCCGTCCAGCAGCACGTACGGCAGATGATCCGTACCGCCTGGGATCTCGGCCACCTGCCGGAGTTCGCCGAACTCAAGCTCTGGAAGTGGGCTCACATGCTCGGCTTCCGCGGCCACTTCTCCAGCAAATCCCGCGCCTACTCCACCACCCTCGGCGCCCTCCGCGACGTACGCCGCGCCTGGCGCCTCGCCCAGGCCGAAGACGCCCGCGCCCGCGCTGGCCACCCCGCCACCGACGAGACCACTCTCGTCACCACCTCCTCCTGGACCTACCTCGCCAGCGGCTACCGCCCCGGCGAAGAACTCCTCGCTGCCCAGGTCCGCCACGACCTCAACCAAGCCGACCGCATCAAGACCGAAGGGGAGCCCTGGCTGTGAGCACTCCGACCAAGGCCGACAGGCAGACGCTCAAGCTAGGGGAAGCGCTGGCTGAGATCGGCGTATCCCGTGCCGCCTTCTACCGCATGCGCGCTAGGATCTGTCGTCAAATGTCACGCCCACATCAGGAGTGCTGCGAGGGTGACGGCTGCTTGGTAGGACTGGGTGGTCTTGTCGTAGCGGG
>NZ_JBWKES010000053.1:0-34780 GCF_056435325.1 Streptomyces sp. NPDC043952 | reverse complement strand
CCCCCCCCCCCCCCCCCCCCCCCCCCCCCCCCCCCCCCCCCCCCCCCCCCCCCCCCCCCCCCCCCCCCCCCCCCCCCCCCCCCCCCCCCCCGCGCTTCCGGACCCGCACGACCTTGTACGACCCCGCCCGGACCGCCGCGGAATCCGTCGCTTTCGCGACGCGGGCCCCCTGGGAGCCGCCCCCCGCTATCCCGCACGTCATGTCGCCGTAACCATCGATTCAGACGGGCTTGCGACGCTCGGCCAATGAAACCCGTCGTGCCAGAGCCTTCGCCGCCCCCCGAGGGGCCCGCGGGGAACGGGACCGTGACGCTCCCGCCCGCACGTTCCGACGCGCCCGTCGCACCGGTCGCGCGGAAGAATGGGTTCATGAGTCAGCAAGACGCCCAGGCAGAGGTTCAGCACCCGCAGCCCCCGGTGGGCTCCATCGCGGCGCACCGGCCGCACACCGTGACCTCCGCGGTCTCCGACCTGGAACCCGACATCGACGCGGACCTCGACGCGTACGAGGACGCGCAGGCCGACGGCGCCCCGCTGCCCCGGGGCCGGTTCCTCGACCGGGAGCGCAGCTGGCTCGCCTTCAACGAGCGGGTCCTCGAACTGGCCGAGGACCCGAACACGCCCCTGCTGGAACGGGCCAACTTCCTCGCGATCTTCGCCAGCAACCTGGACGAGTTCTTCATGGTCCGGGTCGCCGGACTCAAGCGCCGCATCGCCACCGGCGTGGCCACCCGCTCGGCCTCCGGGCTCCAGCCGCGCGAGGTCCTGGAGATGATCTGGGCCCGCTCGCGCGAGCTGATGGCCCGGCACGCCGCCTGCTATCACGAGGACGTCGCCCCCGCGCTCGCGGAGGAGGGCATCCACCTGGTGCGCTGGAGCGAGCTGACGGACAAGGAGCAGGCCCGTCTGTTCACGCTGTTCCGGCACCAGATCTTCCCGGTGCTCACCCCGCTGGCCGTCGACCCCGCGCACCCCTTCCCGTACATCTCCGGCCTCTCCCTGAACCTGGCCGTCGTCGTACGCAACCCGGTCAGCGGCCACAAGCACTTCGCGCGCGTGAAGGTGCCGCCGCTGCTCTCCCGCTTCCTGGAGTCCAGCCCCGGCCGGTACGTCCCCGTCGAGGACGTCATCGCCGCGCACCTGGAGGAGCTGTTCCCGGGCATGGAGGTGCTGGAGCACCACGCCTTCCGGCTCACCCGCAACGAGGACCTGGAGGTCGAGGAGGACGACGCGGAGAACCTCCTCCAGGCCCTGGAGAAGGAACTCATGCGGCGCCGCTTCGGGCCGCCGGTGCGCCTGGAGGTCGAGGAGTCCATCGACCGCGAGGTGCTCGACCTGCTGGTGCGCGAGCTGAAGATCTCCGAGGCCGAGGTCTACCCGCTGCCCGGCCCGCTCGACCTGACGGGACTGTTCCGCATCCACGGTCTCGACCGGTCCGAGCTGAAGTACCGCAAGTTCGTCGCGGGCACCCACCGCGACCTGGCCGAGGTCGAGTCGGCCTCCCCGCCCGACATCTTCGCCGCGCTGCGCCAGCGGGACGTGCTGCTGCACCACCCGTACGACAGCTTCTCCACCTCCGTGCAGGCCTTCCTCCAGCAGGCCGCCGACGACCCGGACGTCCTCGCGATCAAGCAGACCCTGTACCGCACCTCGGGCGACTCCCCGATCGTGGACGCGCTGATAGACGCCGCCGAGTCCGGCAAGCAGGTCCTGGTGCTGGTGGAGATCAAGGCCCGCTTCGACGAGCACGCCAACATCAAGTGGGCGAAGAAGCTGGAGGAGGCCGGCTGCCACGTCGTCTACGGGCTGGTCGGCCTGAAGACGCACTGCAAGCTGTCGCTGGTGGTCCGCCAGGAGGGCGAGACCCTGCGCCGCTACAGCCACGTCGGCACCGGCAACTACCACCCGAAGACCGCACGGCTGTACGAGGACCTCGGCCTGCTCACCGCGGACCCACAGGTCGGCGCGGACCTCTCCGACCTGTTCAACCGGCTCTCCGGCTACTCCCGCCGGGAGACCTACCGCCGGCTGCTGGTCGCCCCCAAGTCGCTGCGGGACGGCCTGATATCGCGGATCACCAAGGAGATCCAGCACCATCGCGCGGGCCGCCCGGCGTTCATCCGCATCAAGGTCAACTCGATGGTGGACGAGGCCGTCATCGACGCCCTCTACCGGGCCGCCCAGGCGGGCGTGCCGGTGGACGTCTGGGTCCGCGGCATCTGCGCGATCCGGCCCGGCGTGCCGGGGCTCTCGGAGAACATCCGGGTCCGCTCGATCCTCGGCCGCTTCCTGGAGCACTCCCGTGTGTTCGCCTTCGGCAACGGCGGCGAGCCCGAGGTGTGGATCGGCAGCGCCGACATGATGCACCGCAACCTCGACCGGCGGATCGAGGCCCTGGTGCGGGTCGTGGACCCCGGCCACCGCGCGGCCATCAACCGGCTGCTGGACACCGGCATGTCCGACTCCACCGCGTCCTGGCACCTCGGCCCGGACGGCGAGTGGACGCGGCACGCGGTGGACGCGGACGGCCAGCCCCTGCGCAACATCCAGGAGATGCTCATAGACGCCCGGAGGCGCCGGCGTGGCACAGCAACACCTTGACCCGACGGACCCCACGGCCGAGGTGGTGACGGGGAACGCCCTCGCGGGCTATCTGCGCACCCAGGCGACGGAGTTCCTGCGCGCCCTGCGGCTGCACCGGGAGACCGGGGGCGCCACCGGCTCCGGCGAGGAATCCGTCGACGCGGCCCGCGCCCTGCGCCGCTCGGCCCGGCGGATCAGCGGCAGCCTGCACACCTACCGGCCGCTGCTCGACCCCGCCTGGTCGGAGTCGATGCGGCCCGAACTGGCCTGGCTGTCGGGCACGCTGGCCCTGGAGCACGCGTACGAGGCCCGGCTGGAGCGGCTGTTGCAGGCGCTGCACCGGCTGTCCGGGGCGGCGGCCTTCCCCGAGCAGGTGGCGGTCTCCGGGGGCCCCGCGACCGCTCCGCCGGAGCGCGGCAATCTGACGGTGGGCGCGGCAAAGGCGGGCGCCCTGCTCGACCGCCAGCTCACCCTCGCCCGGACCCGCGCCCACTCCACCGCCCTCCAGGCGCTCGGCTCCAGCCGCTTCCACGCCGTCGCCGACAAGGTCGCCGTGCTCGCCAGCGAGGTCCCGCTCACCCCGGCCGCCGCCACCACCGACCTGCGCCCGCTGGCCGGTGCCGCGCGGGAGCGGCTCACCGATGCCATCGCCGCGCTGCCGCTGCTCACCGCGGGCCACCCGTACAACGCGGAGGCCCTGATCCACGGCCTGTCCCCGGACCCGTCCCCGCACCCCCAGGACGGTCCCTGGCACCAGGTACGGCTGCTGCTGCGCCTGCACCGCTACGCCCGCGAGGTGCTGGACCCCGGCACCCCCGTGGACGTCCGCCTGCTGACGGCGGGCCAGGCCCTGAACCGGCACCGCGACGCCTCCGAGGCGGCCGCCGCCGCGGCCCAGGCCGCCCGCACCCCCCGTATCGCCCCCGCCACGGCCTACGCCCTCGGCGTCCTGCACGCGGACCAGCGGCACGAGGTGGAGGCGGCCCGGTTCGCCTTCCAGCGGGCCTGGCAGCGGGAGGCGGTGGAGACGGTATGACCGGGACCCCCGTACGGGCCGCGGGCTGCGTCCTGTGGCGCCGCTCGCCCGCCGGTGACATCGAACTGGCCCTGGTCTACCGCCCCAAGTGGTCCGACTGGTCCTGGCCCAAGGGCAAGCTGAAGCGGGGCGAGACGCCGCGGGCGGCGGCGCTGCGCGAGGTCGAGGAGGAGACCGGCCACACCTGCCGGCTCGGCGCGCCCCTGCCGACCGCCCGCTACACCGACCACGCGGGCCGCCCGAAGGAGGTCACCTACTGGGCTGCCGAGTCCACGGGCGGCACCTTCACCCCCAACGCCGAGGTCACCGAACTCCTCTGGCTCCCCCCGCCCGAGGCCCGCACCCGCCTGACCCACCCCCACGACAGGGACCTGATCCCCCCGGCCCTGACGTCCATCGCGACGGGTCTGCGCTAGCTCAGCTGTCCGGGTCGCTGGGCGTTCGTCTCCTCCACCTGGGCAGACTTCCTCTCCTATGCGGGGCCGGAGGTCCGTCCGCGTCGTGCTGACGGTTTCCAGTAACGGAAACCAGGGGCTCTTGCCGAACTCGCGGCACGTGAGTGGCGTGGTCGTGAAGCTCTCCGACGCCGACTGGGTGATGGACCCCGGTGGCTGGGCCGTGGAGCTGGGCGGCTCCTGGTGCGACCAGGACGTCCTGGTCACCGGCGATCTCACGGTGCCGGGGCTCCCGGCCGAACGGATCGCGGCCAGGGACAGCTGCTTCCCGCAGTACGCCGGCTGACGCGCGGGCCGGCGGCACAGCGGAAAGCCCACCCTCTCGTCGGCCGTGCAGCCGGGCGAGACGGGTGGGCGAGCGGATGAGAAGGGAGGTCAGAGCACCGTCAGCTTCACCACGCCGAAGGCCAGCGCCGCGACCAGTGCGGCCGCCGGCATCGTGATGAACCAGCCCAGGACGATGTTCTTGGCCACGCCCCAGCGGACCGCGTTCACCCGCTTCGTCGCGCCGACGCCCATGATGGCCGAGGTGATGACGTGGGTCGTGGAGATCGGCGCCTTGAAGAGGTACGCCGTACCGAACATGATCGACGCGCCGGTCGCCTCCGCGGCGAACCCCTGCGGCGGGTCCAGCTCGATGATCTTCCGGCCGAGCGTCCGCATGATGCGCCAGCCGCCCGCGTACGTGCCGAGCGACAGCATCATCGCCGAGACCAGCTTCACCCAGACCGGGATCGGGTCGTCGTAGGTCGCGTGCCCGGCGATGACCAGGGCCATCACCACGACACCCATCGTCTTCTGGGCGTCCTGGAGACCGTGGCCGAGCGCCATGCCCGCCGCGGAGACCGTCTGCGCGATACGGAAGCCCCGCTTGGCCTTGTGCGGGTTGGAGCGGCGGAACAGCCACATGATCAGCAGCATCACGAGGTAGCCGACGACCAGGCCGACGACCGGCGACAGGAACATCGGCACGATGATCTTGTCGACCACGCCGTCCCAGTGGACCGCCGTACCGCCCGCGAGGGCCGCCCCCACCAGGCCGCCGAACAGCGCGTGCGAGGAGGACGAGGGCAGGCCGAAGTACCAGGTGACCAGGTTCCAGGCGATCGCGCCGAGCAGCGCGGCGAAGAGGATGCCCATCCCCGTGCCGCCCGACGGCGTCTCGATCAGCCCCTCGCTGACCGTCTTGGCGACGCCGGAGCCGAGGAACGCGCCGGCGAGGTTCATCACGGCGGCCATCGCCAGCGCCGCCCGCGGGGTCAGCGCCCGCGTGGAGACCGAGGTGGCGATCGCGTTCGCCGAGTCGTGGAAGCCGTTGGTGTACGTGAACAGGAGCGCGACCGCTACGGTCACGATCAGAGCCAGGGTGTCCATCGACGCCTCAGGACTCCTTGACGGCGATGGTCTCCACCGTGTTCGCCACGTGCTCGAACGCGTCCGCCGCCTCTTCCAGCACGTCCACGATCTGCTTCAGCTTCAGCACCTCGATCGCGTCGTACTTGCCGTTGAAGAGGTGCGCCAGCAGCTTGCGGTGGATCTGGTCGGCCTGGTTCTCCAGCCGGTTGACCTCGATCCAGTACTCGGTGAGGTTGTCCATGGTGCGGAGGTTCGGCATCGCCTCCGCGGTCAGCTCAGCCGCGCGGGCCAGCACCTCGATCTGCTGCTCGACGCCCTTGGGCAGTTCCTCGACGTTGTAGAGGACGACGAGGTCGACGGCCTCCTCCATGAAGTCCATGATGTCGTCCAGGGAACCGGCGAGGGCGTAGATGTCCTCGCGGTCGAACGGCGTGATGAACGAGGAGTTCAGCTGGTGGAAGATCGCGTGCGTGGCGTCGTCACCTGCGTGTTCCGCTGCCCGCATACGCTCTGCGATCTCGGCTCGGGCGGAGGAGTCCGCCCCGAGCAGTTCCATCAGGAGTTTCGAGCCGGTGACGATGTTGTCCGCGGAAGCGGCGAACATGTCGTAGAAGCTCGTCTCCCTGGGGGTCAGACGAAAGCGCACGTGGGGTCCTCGGGGTGCTTCGGTTTCGGTCAGGCTGATGCTAGGCGCATCATCCGGCCACGGCTATCGGGCCGCCCTCCAGTGTCGCCCATCGGGCAGAGCGATCATCACGGGGGCGCACCAAGGCCCCCATACCCAGCAAAATTCGGTACCATATACCCAGTAGGGGTATGCCGGGCGATATGTCCCCCGGCGCGTGACCGAGAACACCCGTCCCGAGATGGAGGCCCGCTATGACGACCACCGAGGCCGGCGCCACGGCAGCCTCCGGGCAGACGGACCGCGCCGAGCACACCACGCACGGTTACCACAAGCAGAAGGATGAGCACCTCAAGCGGCTGCGCCGGATCGAGGGGCAGATCCGGGGGCTCCAGCGGATGGTGGACGAGGACACCTACTGCATCGACATACTCACCCAGGTCTCGGCCTCCACCAAGGCGCTCCAGTCCTTCGCGCTCCAGCTGCTGGAGGAGCACCTGCGGCACTGCGTGGCGGACGCGGCGCTCAAGGGCGGGGACGAGATCGACGCGAAGGTGGACGAGGCGACGAAGGCGATCGGCCGGCTGCTGCGCACCTGAGGACCGCGCGGCACCTCAGCCGTCCTGTTCCTGCCGTTCCACTCTCAGCACCTCGTCGATGCACTCCAGGCTGAGCCGGTCCTCGGCGGCCGAGGCCGCGATGATCAGCTCGCCGCACAACTCGATCTCGGCGAGGGCCACATGGTCCTGAACCGCCGTACCGCCGGCCGCCGCCACCCGCCTCACCTCTTCTCTGACGTCACCGGACTCCTAGGGTAGGAGGCGGTTTACCTACCGCGCATGGCACGGACGGGCTACTTCCGGGGTGGCGTCAAGGGACTAGTGCGGCACCGGGAGTGGCCGGATTCAGGCCCCGCCGGCGCCCGTGTCCTCCGCGATCCGGCCGGCGTAGATGTCCCGTGCGCGCGGCAGCGCGACGACGGCGGGGGCGCCGAAGTCGTACAGCAGGGTGGTCGAGGTGACGGCGACGGGGGTGCGCCGGCGGCCGTTGACGAAGCTGAAGCGCTGGCGCAGCTTGCGCAGCCGGCCCTGGTCGTCCAGGTAGGCGTCGAAGGGCACCTGGGCCGTGGCGAACCCTTTTGCCGCCGCCGCCAGGGAGCTGCGGACGTCCGCCGGTGCGTACCGGGCGGCTTGGGCGAGGTCCGCGGTGCCCCGGTAGTGCCGTACCGGAATGCCGCCGACCTCGGTGCGGCCGGCGTAGCTCGCCCGCCGGGTGCCGCGCAGCACCTCGGCCGCGGTGTACGGGTCGGTGACGCCGCCGGTGACCAGATTGCCGTCGGAGAGCGTCGCCGTCTCCACCCGCACCCACTTGTCGGCGGGCACCCCCGCTCCCCGGTTCTTCATGAACAGGGCGCCGGGCGCGAGGAGTTCGGTGAGCGGCTGGTGCTCGGCGGCGCCCACCGGGTCCTCCGGGAGCACGACGGTCAGCCGGCCGAGCCGGTGGACGTAGTCGTAGACCCCGGTGCCGCGGATGGTGACGCGGGTGCCGCCCGTGGCCATCTCCATGGCGGTGCCGGCCTTGGAGCTGCCCGCGCCGGTCAGGGCGCCGGCCGCGCCGGTCAGCAGGGTGATCGGATCGCCCGCGCCGCTGCTGACGTCCTCGGCGGGGAGCCCGAGGTCCGAGCAGCCGCCCACGCCCGCGCCCAGCGCGAGCGCGAGGCCCAGCGCGCCGGCCGTCCTGCCCGCGCGCCGTCTGTACTGCCGCCGTTCCATCGCCCTGCCTTCCCCCAGCCGGTACGTCCGTTACGGCCCCCCTGTCCTCCGGTTAACGACGAGTAGGGGACCGCCGTCACGCTGCGCCCCCGGCTTCTCGGTACGGTGGACGGCGTGGCGGAGCAGGACACGCGGGATGTGGACCATCTGACGACGACGACCGAACAGGGCCGCTTCTGCGTGGCCCGCTGCACCTGCGGCTGGCGCGGCCCGGCCCGCAGGGCGCGCAGCCAGGCGAGAACGGACGCGGCGGGTCACGAGGCCGCCATCCTCGGGGCCAGGCAAGGGGCGGACGGTCAGGAGAGCCGGTAGTCGGCGTGCGGCAGTGCCAGGCGCCACACGGCACCGAACGCACCCGCGCACAGCTCCACGACCGCCGGGTCATCGGTGAACTCCTCGTCGTCCGACGCGAGTTCTCCGTCCCCGGCGAAATGGTGGAAGACCACCGAGCTGTCGTCGAAGAGCCAGAAATCGTTGCCCGGCAGCGCCAGCCCGGAAGCCAGACGTCGCGGCAGCCAGCGAACCTGCTCACCCGCCACCACGGTGGGGCCGGTCAGGTGGTGCTCGAACCTGATGTAGTCCGAAACCGGTTCCGACACGATACGGGCCCTGCGTACGGCGACCCCTCGGCCGACCAGGTCGGCGATGAGCCGCAGCCACGGCCGACGTACCGGATCGCTGTCGGCCGGGTCGTCCCGGACGCCCCTCTGCCAGGCGGCGAAGCGAGGATCTGAACGCATGTACCCGTCGCGCATCTCCAAGTGCACGGCAGAACGGACGCAGCCTCGAAGGCGCTCCTCAAGCGTCGGTGCGGTCACCGCCCTTCACCTCCAAGGACTGATAGAGCTCGCCGCATGGCTGCCCACACACTGAGCTGTGTTGCCTGTCGTCGCTCAGTGGAGCGCGAAGCGCGGCACCGCGTGGCTCACTCGGACACCTCACCGGAGAGTACGACGCTGTCGTCCTCGTCGGCTTCGGACACCGGCAGACGCGCGCCCCGGCTCTCGGCGATCCGGTGCACGTCGCGCAGGGATTCACTCATCCGCGCGAGCGCGAACCGGAGCTGATCCGGTGTGGCCTTGTCGTCGGTGAGCATGTCGGCCGCGTGGCCCAGGAGTTCGTCCGCCATGCCGAGTTGCACACTCTCAATACTGTCGGCGACGCGGGAGAGGTAGCCGGTTCCGTCGCCGCGGAGGTAACAAGGATTCCCGTCCAGCGTCGACCAGGGCAGCAGGCGTGCCGTCTCCGCCGTGCTCATCGGGCCGTCACCCCCACACCGTGGATCACGCGGGGGCCGATGTCGACGCCGGACACGGCCAGCCACAAGACGCGCCGCCGAGCCCGCTTCCGCCTCTCCTCCTGGCGCCGCTCGTGCGCGACCAGATACGGGCGCACCAGACCGACGTCCTCGCCCCGCAGCGCGGGAACGAGAGGAGGACGAGCGGCCACGGTGTCCTGCCGGGCGAGGGACGGTTCGGAGGACGGGCGCTGTCCCGAAGCCGGTAGCAGGAGCCGCAACAGCGACTCGATGAAGCGGGCGATACCTTGACCCATGTCGACCTGCATTCTCAGGTTGGCCATGCCCCGGTCCGGTCGCACGGTCGCGGGGGTCTGCATGTCACTCACCCACCAGACTTCCTCCCCTGATGGTGCGTTTCTACTGCGTTCGGCGACCGTTGGACACGGAGTATGCCTACCGTGGAAAACGTCCCTGACGTCCCAGGGGGTAGCCGTGAACGATGCGCTACGCCGTGCCATGCTCCAAGCGCGGATGTCAGACCGGCAGTTGGCTGAGAGGTGCGGCGTCGACATCAAGACCATCGGCCGGTGGATCACCGAGGCGGGACGGGTACCCCCCACGCCCGTCATCGGTGGGCCGTCTGTGAAGCGCTCGGGGAGGACGAGGCGGTGCTATGGCCATCAGCTGCGAAGAAGGCGGTCAAGGTCGGTCCGGACCGCGAGGTCGTTTCGGTCTATCCGTACCGGTCCGGCTGTCCGGCCTCCCTGTGGCGGTCTTTGATCACCAAGGCTGGGCGAGAGCTGACCTTCGCGGGGTACACCAACTACTTCCTCTGGCTCGAACAGGCCCGACTCGGTGCCGCGTTGCGGCGGAAGGCCGCCCAAGGATGCCGGGTTCGGTTTCTCCTCGGTGACCCTGACAGCGAGCTCACCAGGTCACGTGAGCAGGACGAAGACGTTGCGCTCACTCTTTCCACCCGCATCCGCGTGACGCTCTCCGAGCTGGAGAAGATCAGAAGCCAGCCGGGCATCGACGCGAGGTACAGCGATGGACACGCGCGCCTGTCCGTGTTCCGCTTCGATGACGACATGATCGTCACGCCCTTGCTCACGCACCGCGTCGGCCACGACGCCCCGACGCTGCATCTGCGCCGCCACCAGGACGACGGCATGTTCGATCGCTTCGCCTCCCACGTCGAGGAACTGTGGGACCGAGGCGCTCCGGTATGGGAAAGGGAAGCCGATGGGCAGGCGTGATTACGAGGACGACCCCGCCGCCCCGGCGGCGAACAGCCTGGTCCCCGCAGCCTCCACCGTCGTCGTCGACGACTCCGGACGCATCCTGCTGCAGCGCCGCCGCGACAACGGCATGTGGGCTCTGCCCGGGGGCGCCATGCGCATCGGGGAGTCGCTGCCCGACTGCGCCATCCGCGAGACGCGCGAAGAGACCGGCTTCGACGTCGAGATCGTCGGCATCGTCGGGACGTACAGCAACCCGCGTCACGTCTTCGCCTACGACGACGGTGAGGTACGGCAGGAGTTCTCCGTCTGCTTCCTGGCGCGACCCACGGCCGGGCGCCTGGCCGTGTCCGAGGAATCCACGGACGTCCGCTGGTTCCGGCCCGCGGAAGTCGACGCGCTTCCGATGGTTCCCAGCATCCGCAAGCGCGTGAACGACTGGCGCGACGGCAACATGCCCGCGGCCCGGTAGCGGCCGGAGGCAAACGCAGTGGGCCCGCCCCCGGAAGCCGGGGGCGGGCCCTTCTGCATCCTCGTGGTGGCACCGCCATGCAGCACCGCGAGGAAATCGGGACCGTCTAGCCGAAGCGGCCGGAGATGTAGTCCTCCGTCGCCTGCACGGACGGGTTGGAGAAGATCCGCTCCGTGTCGTCGATCTCGATCAGCCGGCCGGGCTGGCCGACCGCCGCGAGGTTGAAGAAGGCCGTGCGGTCGGAGACCCGCGCCGCCTGCTGCATGTTGTGCGTGACGATGACGATCGTGAACCGTTCCTTCAGCTCACCGATCAGGTCCTCGATCGCGAGCGTGGAGATCGGGTCGAGCGCGGAGCACGGCTCGTCCATGAGCAGCACCTTCGGCTCCACGGCGATCGCGCGGGCGATGCACAGCCGCTGCTGCTGGCCGCCGGAGAGCCCGGCGCCCGGCTTGTTCAGGCGGTCCTTGACCTCGTTCCAGAGGTTCGCGCCCTTGAGCGACTTCTCGACGATGTCGTTCAGCTCGCTCTTGCGGTAGTTGCCGTTCAGCCGCAGACCGGCGGCCACATTGTCGAAGATCGACATCGTGGGGAACGGGTTCGGGCGCTGGAAGACCATGCCCACCTCGCGCCGCACCGACACCGGGTCGACCCCGTTGCCGTACAGGTCCTCGTCGTCGAGCAGCACCTTGCCCTCGACCCGGCCGCCCGGCGTGACCTCGTGCATGCGGTTCAGGGTGCGCAGGAACGTCGACTTGCCGCAGCCGGAGGGGCCGATGAACGCCGTCACCGAGCGCGGCTCGACGGTCATCGAGATGTCCTCGATCGCCTTGTGGGAGCCGTAGTACGCGGTCAGTCCGCTTACGTCGATTCGCTTGGCCATGACTACTTCACTACTTCCGTCAGTCGCTGTGGGGCCGCGTCAGCGACCGATCTTGGGAGCCTTCCAGCGGGCGATGCCGCGGGCCGCCAGGTTGAGGATCATCACGAAGGCGATGAGCGTGAGCGAGGCCGCCCAGGCGCGGTCGTACGCCGCCGTGGAACCGGAGCTCTGCGAGTACTGCTGGTAGATGTACAGCGGCAGCGCCTGCTGGGCACCCGAGAACGGGTTGTTGTTGATGAAGGAGTTGCCCCACACCAGCAGCAGGACCGGCGCCGTCTCACCCGCGATACGGGCGATGGCCAGCATGATGCCCGTGGTGATGCCGCCGATGGAGGTCGGCAGGACCACCTTGAGGATGGTGCGCCACTTGGGCACACCGAGCGCCAGGGACGCCTCGCGCAGCTCGTTCGGGACGAGCTTGAGCATCTCCTCCGTGGAGCGGACCACGACCGGCATCATCAGGATGGCCAGCGCCAGCGAGCCGGCGAAGCCGAAGGGCTGCATGTCCGCCATCAGCATCAGGCTGAGGATGAACAGGCCCGCGACGATCGACGGGATGCCGGTCATGACGTCGACGAAGAAGGTGACCGCGCGGGCGAGACCGCCGCGGCCGTACTCCACCAGGTAGATCGCGGTGAGCACACCGACCGGCGCGCCGATCAGCGTGGCGAGGCCGACCTGCTCCAGGCTGCCGATGATCGCGTGGTAGATGCCGCCGCCCGGCTCGGAGTCGGCGACGACGCCCATGGAGTGCGTCAGGAAGTAGGGGTCGAGGACCTTCACACCGCGCTTGACGGTGGTCCAGATCAGCGAGACCAGCGGGACCACGGCGAGCAGGAAGGCGACCCACACCAGCGAGGTGGCGATGCGGTCCTTGGCCTGGCGGCGGCCCTCCACCGCGGAGGCGATGACGTAGGTGCCGAGGATGAACAGCAGCGCGGCGATCAGGCCCCACTGGATGTGGCTGGTCAGGCCGGCGCCCGCGCCGATGCCCACCGCGACCACGATCGAGCCCCCGGCGATCGCCCACGGCGACCACTTCGGCAGGCTGGCGCTGCGCAGCGATCCGCCGCGCTTGTCGGTGACGGCTGCGGTGCTCATGCGTTGGCCCCCGAGTACTCCTTGCGGCGGGCGATGATCGCGCGGGCCGCGCCGTTGACCAGCAGGGTGATGACGAACAGGACCAGACCGGAGGCGATCAGCGCGTCCCGGCCGTCCTGGGTCGCCTCGCCGAACTTGCTGGCGATGTTCTGGGCGAAGGTGCCGCCGCCCGGATCGAGCAGGCTGGTCTGGATGTCGAAGGTCGGGGAGAGGACCGTGGCGACGGCCATCGTCTCGCCGAGCGCGCGGCCGAGGCCGAGCATCGAGGCGGAGATCACGCCGGAGCGCCCGAAGGGCAGCACCGACATGCGGATGACCTCCCAGCGGGTGGCGCCGAGAGCCAGCGCGGCCTCCTCGTGCATCCGCGGGACCTGCCGGAAGACCTCGCGGCTCACGTTGGTGATGATCGGCAGGATCATGATCGCGAGCAGGATGCCCACGGTGAGCATCGAGCGGGGCGCGCCGCCCTGCCAGGAGAAGATCCCGGTCCAGCCGAGGTACTCGTTGAGCCAGCCGAACAGGCCGTTCAGGTGCGGTACGAGGATCAGGGCGCCCCACAGGCCGTACACGATGGACGGCACCGCGGCGAGCAGGTCGATCACGTAGGCGACCGGGCCGCTCATCCTGCGGGGGGCGTAGTGGGTGAGGAACAGCGCGATGGCGACCGCGACGGGCACGGCCAGCACCATGGCGATGACCGAGGAGACCACCGTGCCGAAGGCGAGCACCGCGATGCCGAACGACGGCGGCATCAGGTTGGTGTTCCACTCGAAGGTGGTCAGGAAGTTGCCGTGGTCCTTGCTGATCGCGAGGGACGCGCGGTAGGTGAGGAAGACCGCGATCGCGGCCATGATCACCAGGAGCAGGATGCCGGAGCCGCGGGACAGGCCGAGGAAGACGCGGTCACCGGCGCGGGTGGCGCCGCGGTTCGCGGTCTTCTCCGGGCGGGTGGCCGGCCGGGATGCGGGGGGTGGTGCGTCGGTTGTCTTCGTTATGTCCATCGGGTTCTCCGGTCTGCGGAGCCGCTCGCCCCGGTGGGGGCGCGCGGCTCGTGGCGGCGGTGCACCGGACGGTGCGGCCCGGCCCGCGGAAAGGCCGTGGGACCGGGCCGCACTCTCGGATCAGGTCAGCTCAGGCCCGCGATGGTGGAGCGGACCTTGCTGATGATCGCGTCGGGCATCGGCGCGTAGTCGATGCCGCTGAGCAGCTTCTGGCCGTCCTCGGACGCCATGTAGGTGAGGAACGCCTTGACGGTGGGCAGCGTGTCGGCCTTGTTGCCCTTGTCGCAGGCGATCTCGTACGTCACCAGGGTGATCGGGTAGGCGCCGTCGGCCTTGGTGTTGTAGTTCAGCTGGAGCGACAGGTCGCTGCCGGTGCCGACGACCTTGGCGTCGGCGATGGCCTTGGTGGCGCTCTCGGTGCTGGGGGCGACCGGCTGGGCGGCACCGGTGTCGATGCTCACGGCCTTGATGCCGTCACCGACGTACGACAGCTCGAAGTAGCCGATGGCGCCGTTGGTCTGCTTGACCTGCTGGGCGACGCCGGAGGACTGCGCGGCGGACTGGCCGCCCTTGGCCTGCCAGGTCTTGCCGCCCGAGTACTTCCAGTTCTCCGGGGTGGCGGCCTTCAGGTACTTGGTGAAGTTGTCCGTGGTGCCGGAGTCGTCCGAGCGGTGGAAGGCCTGGATCTTCAGGTCGGGAAGCTTCGCCGAGGGGTTGAGCTTCCTGATCGCGGCGTCGTTCCAGTTGGTGATCTTGCCGTCGAAGATCTTGGCGAGCGTCGGGGCGTCCAGGACCAGGTTGTCCACGCCGTTCAGGTTGTAGCCGATGGCGATCGGGCCGCCGACCATCGGGAGGTCGATGCCCTGGCCGCCGGAGCAGACCTTCTTGGACGCGGCGACCTCTTCGGGCTTGAGCGCCGAGTCGGAGCCCGCCCACGGGATCTGGCCCTGGGTGAAGGAGGTCACGCCCGCGCCGGAGCCGCCGGCCTTGTAGTTGATCTGCACGCCGCAAGCCTGCGAGAAGTTCTTGACCCAGGCGTCGATCGCGTTCTTCTGCGCGGAAGATCCGTCCGAGAGCAGCTGGCCCTTGGCGCCGTCGCACTTGATGGAAGAGGCGTTGGACGCCGATGCGCCACCCGAGGGCTTGGAACCGCCGCCGTTGTCGTCGGAGCCGCACGCCGTCAGGGCCAGGGCGCCGGAGACGGCGAGAGCACCGAGGGTCACGGCGCGCAGCCGGTTCTTGCGCTGAAGCTTCACGTTCGGGAGTTCCTTCCAGGAGCCGCCGCTGTCGGCGGCGTGCGAAGTCGTGGGTGCGGGGAGCGCATCCGAACCGCACTCCGCACCGGGTAAGGCCGAAATTAGGCAGATCAGGTGAAGCCGCCGAAGGCCATACGTGAACGGCGGGTGAACCCCTGCCGTCGGCCCGGTGAGGTCACGGAATGTTCACGGGGAGGGCACGCGCCGGTTCCGGCGAGCGGGGCGGACGCACACATTTGCGATGTCCGGCACCCGTACGGGGGAACCCTTGTGTACACAGCGTCGTCTCGTCTCCCGGAGGCCACTCGGGCCGCGGAAAGGCGACGGACACATGGAACGGCGTACGTTCATCTCGGGCGGCGCGGCCGCGCTGGCGACGACGGCACTGACCGCGTGCGGCACGGGCGGGGGCCACTCTGCCGCGGCCCGGACACCTGCCTCGGGCGTGTCCGGGGCTTCCTCGGCGTCGCTCACGGCGATCAAGACCACCAGTGCGAGCAGCGTGGCCGGCGCGGGCGGCGCCGCCGACTGGGCCGCCCTCGGCCGTGACCTCGACGGCTCCCTGGTGCGGCCCGGCGACGCCCAGTGGAAGACCGCGCACCAGCTGTACAACACCCGCTTCGACGGCCTGAAGCCCGCCGCGGTCGCCTACGTCGCGCACGCCGCCGACATCCGCACCGTCCTGTCGTACGCGAAGAGCCGGCACATACGGGTGGCGATACGCAACGGCGGCCACTCCTACGCCGGGTACTCCTCCGGTGACGGCCGGCTGATCGTCGACGTCTCGCGGCTCAACCGGATACGGGTCAGCGGCAGCCAGGCGGTGGTCGGCGCCGGTGCGAAGCTGATCGACGTCTACCGGGGGCTGGCCGCGAAGGGCGTGACCATACCGGCGGGCTCCTGCCCCACGGTCGGCGTCTCCGGCCTGGTGCTCGGCGGCGGCCACGGGGTCGTCTCCCGCGCGTACGGGCTGACCTGCGACAGCCTCACCCAGGCGACCCTGGTCACCGCAGACGGCAAGCAGCTCACCGCGGACGCCACCCAGCACTCCGACCTCTTCTGGGCGCTGCGCGGCGCGGGCAACGGCAACTTCGGCGTCGTCACCGAACTGCGCTTCCGCACCCACCCGGCGCCGCAGGCGGTCACCGCGTATCTGTCCTGGCCGTGGTCGAAGGCGGCGGCGGTGCTCAAGGCGTGGCAGGAGTGGGGGCCGACGCAGCCGGACGAGATCTGGTCCTCCCTGCACCTGGCGTGCGTGCCGGGCCGGACGCCGACGATCTCCGTCTCCTGCTTCTCCATCGGCACCTACGGCGAGCTGAAGAACGCGGTGGACCGCCTCGCCCACCAGGCCGGCGCCAACGCCACCTCCGTCTCCCTGCACCGGCGGGGCTACGAGGAGGCGATGGAGATCTACGCCGGGTGCTCCTCCTTCTCCGCGCAGGCCCAGTGCCATCTGCCGGGCAGCACGCCGGGCCGCTCGGAGAAGGGGGCGCTCGGGCGGGAGACGTACGCGGCCCGCTCCGACTTCTTCGACCGGTCCCTGTCCGCGGCGGGCATCCAGACGGTGCTGCGGCAGATCGCGGGGGTGCGGGGCGGCGGGGGCAGCATCGCGTTCACGGCGCTGGGCGGGGCGGTGAACCGGGTGGCGCCGACGGCGACGGCGTTCGTGCACCGGCGCTCGCGGATGCTGGCGCAGTACATCGCGTCCTGGTCCGCGGGGGCGTCCGGGAGCACGGCGCAGTCGTGGCTGACGTCGGCGCACCGCGCGATGGCGCCGTACGCCTCCGGCGCGGCGTACCAGAACTACACGGACCCGACGCTGACGGACTGGCGGAAGGCGTACTACGGGGACGCGGCGGCGCGGCTGGCGAAGGTGAAGCAGCAGTACGACCCGTCGAGGTTCTTCTCGTACGCGCAGGGGGTGTAGGGGCGGGGGCGAAGGCGGGGTCCGGGGGGATCGGCTGAGCGACGTTCCCGGGCGCGGGAGCGTCGTGGCCGGGCGCGGGAGCGTCGTGGCCGGGCGCGGGAGCGTCGTGGCCGGGCGCGGGAGCGTCGTGGCCGGGCGCGCAGTTCCCCGCGCCCCTTCGGAGCGCGCTGTTACGCCGCCAGGTCCCGTTCCTCCGAGTCCATCGGCTCGGCCGGCCGGCGGGCGCCCGGTACCAGTGGTACGTCCACGGGCGTCCGGCGGCGCACCAGCCAGGACACCCTCGGGGTCCGCTCCACCGCCTTCATCAGCGGGGTGAGCAAGGCGGAGGCCGGCGGGGCCAGCAGCAGGGTCACCGCGGTGCCGAGGGCGAAGCCGCCGATCACGTCCGTCGGGTAGTGCACACCCATGTAGACCCGGCAGAACCCCTCCAGCAGGGCCAGCCCGATCCCGGCGATGCCGAACCTGCGGTGGGCGACGAACAGCCCCACGCCGAGCGCCATCGTCAAGGTCGCGTGATCGCTGACGAAGGAGAAGTCGGTCTTGCCGGAGACGAGGACATCGAGCCCCTGATGGTCCACGAAGGGCCGCGGCCGGGACACGAATCCCCGGATCGGGATGTTCACCAGCACCGCGATCCCGGCGGCGAGCGGCGCCCACACCAGCGCGGCCACGGACGTCGCCGCGTCCGGTCCGCCCCGGCGGCGCACGGACCACCAGCACCACACCACGAGCAGCACCATCGCGAGCAGCAGGCCGTACTCGCCCACGAACTCCATGATCCGGTCGAACCAGTGCGGCGCGCTGCCGGCCAGACCGTTGATGTCGTAGAGCAGTTCGACGTCGGGGTTCGATCCGGATTCGGCGAGTACAGCCATGGTGCTGCGGCCCCTTCGTCGTCTTCCCGGACGCACCTCGTGTGCGTCGCACCGACCCCCGTCAACAGGAACGCACGGTCACCACCAATGCGTTCCACTCTCCACCGAAAGATCACGTAGACGTTATCGAAGAGAGACTCATCATCGCAGCTCAGGGGGTAGGTTCACGCGCGGTTTACACCGTCGTGGGGAGCGCTTTTGCGCCATCTTCGGTCACCCGAGTGGCACCGAAATAATCCGCTCCGTCGATCGGATCGAACCGGATCACCGCCCCCGTGCGCGGCGCGTCGATCATGTACCCGCCGCCGACGTAGATACCCACGTGGTGGATGGCCCGCGAGTCGTCGGGGTCGTGGGAGAAGAACACCAGGTCGCCGGGGAGCAGCTGGCTGCGCGAGGGATGCGGGCCCGCGTTGTACTGGTCGTTCGCCACGCGCGGCAGCTTGATCCCGACGCTCGCGTACGCCGCCTGCGTCAGCCCCGAGCAGTCGAAGCGCCCGCCCTGCGCCGCCGTGCCCTCGCCGCCCCACAGATACGGCGTACCGAGCTTCTGCTGCGCGAAGTTGATCGCGCCGGCCGCCTGCCGGGTGGGGTCGAGCCGGCTGGGCGGCGCGGCGAAGCTCTCCGCGAGGCTGTTGATGCGCCGCACGTAGTTCTGCGTCTCGCTGATGCCCGGCACCCCGCCGGCCTGGATGACCCGGTACGCCCCGGCGTTGTACGCGGCGAGCATGTTGTCGGAGACGTTGCCCGGAACATCCTTGACGTACTTGGCCAGTTCGCAGTCGTACGACGCCGCCGACGGAATCGCGTCGTTAGGGTCCCAGATGTCGCGCTTGCCGTCGCCGTTGCCGTCGATGCCGTGGGTCGCCCAGGTGCTCGGGATGAACTGCGCGATGCCCTTGGCGTCGGCCGGGCTCACCACGGTGGGGTTCCAGCCACTCTCCTGGTACAGCTGCGCGGCGAGCAGCGCCGGGGTCAGCGCGGGACACAGGTTCCCCCACTTCTGCACCAGTTGCTGGTACGCCGCCGGCACCGCACCCTTGGCCAGCGCCCGCCCGCCCGCGGTCAGGCCCCCCACGAGGTTCCCGGCGACCAGGTACACCGCGACCACGAGCACCATGACGAAGCTCAGGCCGCCCGCCACGAGGGCACCACCGACGATCCACGCCTTACGCACCGTCAACCGCCCCTCACCGTCGGCCAGTCCGCCGAGTGCAGTGTAGGAGCCGCGGCGGTCGAGCACGAGAACGCCCGTCCGAACACCGGCAGTTGCCCTCCCCCGTCACCGCGGCGGGCGGCGCACCGGCCCGCCGGAGTCAGTCCGCCGTCGTCAGTCCGCCGTCGTCGCGTCCTGGTACAGCTCCGCCGCCTGCGCGCCCAGCACCACGCTGTACGACACGTCGTCCGTGGAGCCGCCCTCCTCGTGGCCGCCGAGGATGCCGACGACCTGGTGGTCGCCGTTGATCCAGGGGCTGCCGCTGGTGCCGCCGGAGAAGGCGGGGCAGTAGATGCGCTGCTGGGTGGCGCTCTGGCGGCGGGGCTTGTTGGTGCAGCGGATGGGCAGTTCGCGGGAGTCGGGGTAGCCGGTGACCGTCACCGCGGTCGCGCCGGTCGTCGCACCGGTGACGAAGCGGTTGCCGCCGACCGTCTGTTCGATGGTGCGCCCGTCGAGATCGGCCACGGTGACGAGGGCGACGTCGCTGTCCTCGTCCTGGTCCCGCGTCCAGCCGTCGGGCAGGAAGCGCCGGGTCACCCGCCACACTCCGTACGGCGCCTGCCCGTTGCGGTAGCCCGGTATGAAGACCAGGTCCCGGTCCTGAGCGCTCACGCAGTGCGCGGCGGTGGCGATGAGGTCGCCCCGCGGGCTGTGCACCACCGAGGCCGTGCAGAAGTGGTTGCCGGCCGGCCGGCTCGCCTCGTCCGCGTCGAACAGCGCGCCGATCCGGGCCTCGCGCACGGAGGCGACCGCGTCCGCGGTGACCCCGAAGGGTCCCGGCCCATCGTCGGCGGACGCCACGGACGCCGAGGTCAGGGCGAGCATCACCACGGCCCCGAGCAACGCGGGACGCGAGGTGACCGAGATGCGTGAGATGCGCTTCATCAGCCCTCACTCTGTCTCACGAAGGTGAGAAACCCGCTCCGACTTCGCTGAGAATTCCCGCAGAAACCTCCCGATGGCCGGTGCGGGCACCACGCTACTGTCCCCCCGCCGCACCCGCCTCCCCACCGCTCCCCCCGCGTCAGAACGTCGTCGTCATCCCGCCGTCCACCGCGATGGTCTGCCCGGTGATGAAGGAGGCCGCGTCGCTCGCCAGGAAGACGACGATCCCCGCGATCTCCTCCGGCCGGCCCCAGCGCCCCAGCGCGGTACGGGTGCGCAGCCAGCGCTGCCAGTCGGGGTCCGCCACCAGTCCGGCGTTGACCTCGGTGGCGAAGGTGCCCGGCGCGACCGAGTTGACGGTCGTACCGCTCGGTCCGAGGTCCGCCGCGAGCGCGCGGGTCAGACCGTCCAGGCCCGCCTTCGCGGTGGCGTAGCCGACATCACCCGTACGGCCCAACTGCCCCACCACCGAGGAGACGTTGACGATGCGGCCCGGCATCCCGCGGGCGGCCAGCGACCTGGCCACCGCCTGGCTCAGCGCGTACGCCGAGGTCAGGTCCGCGTCGAGCAGCGCGTTCAAGTCCTGCGGCGTCATCTCCGCCACGCCCCGCCGGTCCCGGTGGCCCACGTTGTTGACCAGGATGTCGAGGTCGCCCAGCCCCTCCACCGCCGCCTGAGCGGCCGCCCGGTCCGTGACGTCGAAGGCGGCGGTCGTGACGTCGTACCCGTCCGCTTCCCGCAGCCGTCCGGCCGCCGCGGCGAGGGCCGCCGGGTCACGGCCGTTGAGGACCACCCGCGCGCCCGCGCCGGCCAGACCGCGCGCCATCTCCAGGCCCAGGCCGCGCGCCGACCCCGTCACGAGAGCCGTACGGCCGTCGAGCCGGAAGGACACGGGGCCGCCGCCGGGCGCGGGGCCGCCGCCGTTCGCCGGGCCGGCGCTGCTGCCGCCCGTCTCTGCCGAGGTCATGGGGGTCGGTCTCGGTCCGTGGTGCGTGCTGACGATTCCCGGAAGGTTCCGGGACATCCCTTACCCGCACCGTATCCCGTCCCCTACGGCTTTCCCCTCCCGACCACCCGGCCCCCGCTCCCCTCACTCCTTCCCGGCCGCCTTCCACTCCACCCCCGTCAGCTCCTCCGACAGGGTCCACAGCCGCCGCGCCGCCTCCGGGTCGCTCGCCGCCGCGCTGCGGGCGACCAGGGTCGGCGCGCCGCGGAACTCGCCGAGCCCGTCGGGGCCGGCGTAGGACGCGCCGGGGATGTCCTCGGTGGCCGCGAACAGCGTGGGCAGGGCGCCGGCCCGGTCGCTCTGGGCGACGACCCGGTCGGCGACCCTCATGGCGGCACGCATCAGGGGGTTCGCGTGATGGCTCGTGAGGTTGGTGGCCGCGTAGCCGGGGTGGGCGGCGAGCGCCCGCACGCCGGAGCCGGACTCGGTCAGGCGGCGCTGGAGTTCCAGGGTGAACAGCAGGTTCGCCAGCTTGGACTGGCCGTAGGCGCGCATCGGGCTGTAGCGGCCGCGCAGGTTCACGTCCTCGAAGTGGATGCGCTGATCGCCCCAGCGGTGCGCGCTGGAGGCCAGCGTCACCACGCGGTCCGTGACGTACGGCAGCAGCAGGTTCGTCAGCGCGAAGTGCCCGAGGTGGTTGGTGCCGAACTGCAGCTCGAAGCCCTGCGCGGTGCGCTGCTCCGGGAGCATCATCACGCCCGCGTTATTGATCAGCACGTCCAGCGGGCGGTCCCAGCCGGCCGCGAAGGCGCGCACCGAGTCCAGGTCGGCGAGGTCGAGCCGGCGCACCTCGGTGCTGCCGGCCACCCGCGCCGCGGCGGCGCCGCCCCGCGCGATGTCGCGCACGGCGAACACCACATGCGCCCCGGCCCGCGCCAGCGCCTCGGCCGTCACCAGGCCGAGGCCGCTGTTGGCACCGGTGATCACGACCGTACGGCCGGTCTGGTCGGGGATGCGGTGCACGTTCCACTTGCGCGCCGAGCGCGCGCCGGTCGTCTCAGCCATGGACTCAATGTAGGCAGCGACTACAATGCTGTCAATGACAACAACGGGGCGTCGCCCCCCCTTCCGCACCCGCCCCGGCCTGCCCCGGCGCGGCCCAGACCGTCAATGATGACGCCGCCTACATCGGGATACGATGGCGCACATGCCCGCAAGCCGCCCCTACCACCACGGAGACCTGCGCGCCGCGCTGCTCCGGAGCGCCGAGCGCACCCTGCGGGAGAAGGGGGCCGGCGCGCTGTCGCTGCGCGAACTGGCCCGCGACACCGGCGTCAGCCACGCGGCGCCGGGCCGGCATTTCAAGGACAAGCAGGCCCTGCTCGACGCCCTGGCCATGGAGGGGTACGAGCGGCTGGAGCGCGTCCTCACGGAGGCGTACGACGCGGGTCCGGACTTCGAGCGGCGCATGGTGACGATCGCCCGCGCCTACCTCGGCTTCGCCGTCGAGCATCCCGAGCTGCTGGAGCTGATGTTCACGCGCAAGCACCGCCCCGACAGCTCCGCCCAGCTCGTCGCGGCGGTCGACCGCACCTTCGGCTCGCTCCCCCGGCTGTTCGCGGACGCCCAGGCGAGCGGCGAGATCGTCGCGGGCGACCCCGAGCGCATCGCGCTGGCCGCCGCCGCAAATCTGCACGGTTTGGCCGCCCTCATCGCCAGCTGCGCACTGGACGCGGACGAGGCCATGGCCGGTCTGGACGAACACGTCCATCTGCTGCTGTACGGGCTCAAGCCCCGCTGAGCAGCGCCCACTTGGTCAATTCGCGTCCCGCGTACCCCACTTGACCTGCCCAGTCGGTCATCTCCCCGCCATCGCCCCGTCATTGATCAGTAAGCCGGGCACCCCATTCGGGTAACGCGGAAGTCAGTATTCCGAAAGCCCCTTGTTGTCGCGTACTCAACAAGCGAAGGTCATCGCGGGCCGCCGCCCCCATCGGCGAACACGCCGCTGGACCCCCACCGCAGGCCTCTGCCCCACCACATCCAGGAGGCTGTACCTTGCGTACGCACAGCACCCCCCACATATCCGGCAGATGGCGCCGCGCCGGTTCCGCCGCCGCTGCCGCCACCGCGCTCGCCCTCGCCGGCTTCGGTGCCGCCGCCCAGGCGAACGCGGCCACTCCCCACCAGGTCAGCGCCCGGACGATCGCCACCCAGGTCGCCAAGGCCCATGTGCGGACCACGCACGCCTGTGCCGCGACCCCGAAGAAGGGCTACGCCTCCTGTGACGCGCTGCGCGTGACCGGTGGCACCACCGCCTTCATGGAGAAGCAGGCCGCCGTCAAGGGCGTCGCGCCCGCGACGATCAAGCCCGACGCCTCCTCCGGCACCCCGACCGGCTACGGCCCCTCGGACCTCCAGTCGGCCTACGGCCTGGCCTCCGCCGCCGCGTCCAAGGGCGCCGGCGAGACCGTCGCCATCGTGGACGCCTACGACGACCCGAACGCCGCGGCCGACCTCGCGACGTACCGCTCGTACTACGGCCTGCCCGCCTGCACCACGGCCAACGGCTGCTTCAAGAAGGTCGGCCAGACCGGCTCGACCACCTCGCTGCCGACCGCCGACAGCGGCTGGGCCGGCGAGATCTCGCTCGACCTCGACATGGTCAGCGCGGTCTGCCCGAACTGCAGCATCCTGCTGGTCGAGGCGAAATCCGCGTCGATGACCAACCTCGGCACCGCGGTCAACGAGGCCGTGAAGCTGGGCGCGAAGTACGTCTCCAACAGCTACGGCGGCTCGGAGTCCTCCTCCGACACCAGCTACGACTCCTCGTACTACAAGCACGCGGGCGTCGTCATCACGGCGAGCGCGGGCGACGAGGGCTACGGCGCCGAGTACCCGGCCGGCTCCCAGTACGTGACCGCCGTCGGCGGCACCGCGCTCAAGAAGGCCTCCAACACCCGCGGCTGGAGCGAGAGCGTCTGGAACACCTCCAGCACCGAGGGCACCGGCTCCGGCTGCTCCGCCTACGACGCCAAGCCGAGCTGGCAGACCGACACCGGCTGCACCAAGCGCATGATCGCGGACGTCTCCGCCGTGGCCGACCCGGCCACCGGTGTCTCCGTCTACGACAGCTACGGCGCCGACGGCACCGGCTGGAACACCTACGGCGGCACCAGCGCCAGCTCCCCGCTCATCGCCTCGGTCTACGCCCTGGCGGGCACCCCGAGCAGCGGCAGCTACCCGGCCAAGTTCCCGTACGCCAAGGCCGGCACCTCCGCGCTGAACGACGTCACCAGCGGCAGCAACGGCTCCTGCTCCACCAGCTACTTCTGCACCGCCCGGTCCGGCTACGACGGTCCGACCGGCCTGGGCACCCCCGAGGGCGTCTCGGCCTTCACCGGCTGAGCAGGCGTCCCGAGGACGCAATCACCCCGTCGGGTCACGGGGGCGCCGCCGGCCCAGAGGGGGACGTGGGGTCCCCTCGGCGGCAGGGCAGGAAGGAGGGCGGATCACGGCAGCCGGCCGTGATCCGCCCTCCGGCCGTCTCCGGCGGCGCCGTCCGGCCTCCGATCCCGGTGGCCGCCGTCCGGTCCCCGATCCCGTTGGCGCCTTCCGGCCGCCGTTTCCTGTGAGTCGGGTCAAGGCCGCGGCAACGTTCGGTAAGGCGGAAGCCAGGATTCCCACGGGACGGCCACCGACTCTTGTTGTCGCGTACTCAACAAGTCATCGTCTTCGTCGTACCGCCGCACGCACCAGCAACGCCCCGGTTCCCTCCCCATATCCGGAACACCTGGAGGCTGCACTCATGCGTACGTCCCCCACCGCCGAACCCACGGCCGCCGCCCGCCGGCGCCGCCTCGGCACCGCCTTCGCGGCCGCCGCCGCGCTGGCCCTCGCCGGGTTCGGCACCGCCGTCCAGGCCGACGCCGCCCCCGCCGCACCGGCCAAGGCGACCTGGGCCAAGACCCCCTGTGCGACGCCTAAGCACCAGGGCGAACTCGCCTGCGACTCGCTGCGGGTGACCGGCGGACTCACCGCCTTCCAGCAGCAGCAGGCCGCCGACGGCATCACCCCCAAGGCCACGACGCCCTCCGGCTACGGCCCCTCCGACCTCCAGTCGGCCTACGGCCTCACCTCCGCCGCCGCGTCCAAGGGCGCCGGCGAGACCATCGCGATCGTGGACGCCTACAACGACCCGAACGCCGAGGCCGACCTCGCCAAGTACCGCTCGTACTACGGCCTGCCCGCCTGCACCAAGGCCAGCGGCTGCTTCAAGCAGGTCAGCCAGACCGGCTCCACCACCTCGCTGCCCACCAGCGACTCCGGCTGGTCCGAGGAGATATCCCTCGACCTCGACATGGCCTCCGCGATCTGCCCGAACTGCAACATCCTGCTGGTCGAGGCCAAGTCGGCGACCATGGCCAACCTCGGCACCGCCGTCAACGAAGCGGTGTCGCTGGGCGCCAAGTACGTCTCCAACAGCTACGGCGGCTCGGAGTCCTCCTCCGACGCCAGCTACGACTCCTCGTACTTCAAGCACCCGGGCGTCGCCATCACCGTCTCCGCGGGCGACGAGGGCTACGGCGCCGAGTACCCGGCCGCCTCCCAGTACGTGACCGCCGTCGGCGGCACCGCGCTCACCAAGTCCTCCACCACCCGCGGCTGGTCGGAGTCGGTCTGGAACACCTCCAGCACCGAGGGCACCGGCTCCGGCTGCTCCGCCTACGACGCCAAGCCGAGCTGGCAGACCGACACCGGCTGCGCCAAGCGCACCATCGCGGACGTCTCCGCCGTGGCCGACCCCGCGACCGGCGTATCGGTGTACGACTCCTACGGCGTCACCGCCGGCTTCTACACCTTCGGCGGCACCAGCGCCAGCTCCCCGATCATCGCCGCCGTCTACGCCCTGGCCGGCACCCCGAGCAGCGGCAGCTACCCGGCCAAGTTCCCGTACGCCAAGGCCGGCACCTCCGCGCTGAACGACGTCACCAGCGGCAGCAACGGCTCGTGCGGCGGCAGCTACCTGTGCACCGCCCGTTCGGGTTACGACGGCCCGACCGGCGTCGGCACCCCCGAGGGGGTCTCGGCCTTCACCGGCTGACCACTCGTCAACCCGCCTGCTCAGGGGCCCCGGTGGCAGCCGCCGCCGGGGCCCTCGGCCGTTCTCCGCCGCCCGCGCGTGAGACCATCGAAACGGCCTCTCACCCGACCGGCCGCCAGAAACCGGGCGGGGGCGTAAAGGAGGTCAACGACGGAACCACGTGGCAGGTTCCGGTCGGATCTCGTTGCCCGCGGTGACCTGCCGTGATACACAGAGTGACCATACGAGGTATTCGTACGAAACCCAGCCGTCAATGACGTCAAGTCGACATACGACGGCGAGGTTGTCGGCGACAATGAAGCCTGGCCTCTGCACACCGCAGGGGACTCGCGGAACTACCCACCAGGGGCGGTGACTTACATGCTCTTTGCGGCCGACAAGGGAGACATCAACACCATCATCGGCGGGATCGCTCCGGACTGGGGGCCCTTCGGCAGCCTGGGCAACGAGGCCAAGGTGATGATCGAGGTGGTGATGGCGGTGGCCATCCTGCTCTGCCTCGGCATCGCGGTCTGGGGTGCGGCCAAACAGCGTATCGGGGCGACGGCGCTGCGCGACACCTTCAGCGCGGAACAGGGCAAGGGCCTCATCATCGCCGGGCTCACCGGGGTCTTCATCATCGGGTCCCTGGGCACGCTGTTCACCATCGTCTACGGCATGGCGGTCTAGCGCACCCCCTGTTCCCCTCCCCTTAGAGGTCGCGTCTCCCTGATGTCGAGTCACCACACCGCGCCCGCGCGGGAACCAGCACGGCTACCGTCGTATGTCTACGAGGTGGAGGGGGCGTACACGGCATGAGTCACGGAGACGAGCAGGGCTACTCCGACTACGGCGACACGGGGCACACCCGTACCCGCCTGCCCGACCACGACCCCTACGGCGGCGCCCCCCGCCGCCCCTCCCGCTCCCCCTCCCGCGGACTCATCACGGTCGTCGGTGTGGTCGTCCTCCTGATCGCGGCAATCGCCTTCGCGAACCGCGGAGACCACCCATCGTCGAACGGCTCGACACCGAAGGAAGCTCGCCCTCGAGCCGCCTCCACTTCTCCCACCGGCACCCACCCAGTGAACACCAAGACCGCCGGCATTCCCTCGGGCTTCGCCCAGACCCAGCAGGGAGCGGAAAGCGCGGCCGCGAACTATTCGGTAGCGCTGGGATCGGCCGACATGTTCAACACCGCGTCGCGGCACGCGCTCGTCAACAGGCTGTACACCCCCGATGCAGCGAAAGACAAACAAGCGGCACTGGACAGCGTCTACACCAGCGCGAAGTTCCGCTCCAATATCGGTCTGACAAAGGACGGCACCGCCCCGAAGGGCGAGACCTTCGTCTCGCGGGTCATTCCCGTCGGGACCAAGACCACTGCCTTCTCAGGAGACACTGCCACGGTCGCGGTCTGGTACACCTCGCTGTTCGGTCTCTCGGGCGACGCCTCGACCAATCCGGTGACCGAGAGCTGGTTCACCACGACCTATGAACTGAAGTGGGTCGACAACGACTGGAAGGTCAGCGACTTCCAGCAGAAGGATGGGCCCGTTCCTGTGGGGCGCGATCAGCAGGCCTCCACCGCCACGGACATGACGAAGGCCGTCGAGGAGTACGGAGGGTTCACGTATGCGCGCTGACCACCGCTTCCTCAAGGTCACTGCTGTTCTCGGCTCCTTGCAGACGGCCACGGTGCTTCTTGCCACGCGTGCCTTTGCGGCGCCATCTCCATCACCCACCACAAGCAGCGATCACTGCGACCTGGTGCGCGGCCCCGCCAAGCAGTACTGCGAGCAGGGCAACAGCGGATCCAAGGGCGGAACCGGATCCGGCTCCAACCCCCTCTCCGACACCCTCGACCCCCTCTCCTCGCTGGCGCAGGGTTGTGCCAAGGCGGCTTCCTGGACGATCAACAAGCTCAGTTCCGCCGTCAAGGACACCGCCAACGTCGACTTCACCAATCAGAAGTTCCTCCAGCAGTACGCCATCGTCTTCGCCGCCTCGACCATCCTCACGCTCCTGCTCTGGCTCCTCGCCGTCGCCAAGCGCGCCGTCCGCGGCGTCCCGTTGACGACCGCGATCTCCGAGGCCGTCGGGTTCCTGTGGCTGACGGTGATGGCCTCGGCGTTCACCCCGCTGATCCTGTACACCGTCGTCTCCGCCACCGACAGCGTGACCGACGTACTCGCGAAGGCCACCGGCGACCAGGCGGACACGTTCTTCGGCACGTTCTCCGGCGCCCTGAGCAAGGGCACCGACATCGGCGGCGGCCCCATCATGCTGATCGTCGTCTCCCTGGTGAGCATCCTCGCCGCCGGCGTCCTCTGGCTGGAGCTCGTCATCCGCGCCGCCCTCCTCTACGTCGGCGCCCTCCTCGGCACCGTCGTCTACGCGGGCCTCGTCGACAAGAACATGTGGGGCCACGTCCGCCGCTGGGCCGGCATCATGATCGCCGTCATCCTGGTCAAACCGGTCATCGTGATCGTCCTCGGCCTCGCCGGCGCCCTCTCCTCCGGCAACGGCCCCGACGCCTTCTCCGCCGTCGTCTCCGGCCTCGCGATCATCCTGCTCGCCATCTTCGCCAGCGCCGCCATCTACCGCTTCGTCCCCGGCTTCGGCGACGAGATCGCGGCCGGCCGCAACAACCGCATCATGCAGGGCGCCGAGGGCAAGGCCGCCGCCGTCATCAGCTCCCCCGCCTCCCTCGTCGCCCAGGGCATCAAGACCCACAGCACCCGCGCCGACAGCAACGCGGCACAGAGCGGCGGCGGCTCCAGCACCCCCCGCCCGGCCAACCCCGCCACCGGCGGCGTCGCCGCGCACAGCGGCCGTACCCCCGGCCAAAGCGGCGGAGCCGTCCCCTCCGCCACCCCCGCGCCACGGGCCCCCAGCCCGGTCAACACCCCGCACGCAGGCAACACCCGCAACAACCGCACGGGAGGTGAAGGGCGTTGACGACCGAGTCCCACCTGTCCCATCCGGTCACGCCCCGCCGTACGTATCTCATCGGACGCGCCCGGCCGAACGCCATCGTCGGCCGCAACCGCGAGTCCGGCGAGATCGCGCTGATCATCGTGGGCGCGTTCCTCGGCATGATGTGCGGCCTCCTCGTGCCCACCCTCTCGCTGCGGATCGTGCTGCTGATGGGCTTCCCCCTGCTCGCGCTCGCCGCGGTGTACGTGCCGTACAAGCGCCGCACCTTCTACAAGTGGTTCGAGATCAACCGCAGTTACAAGCGCACCGTCAAGCGCGGCGCCACCTACCGCTCCGCCGTCATGGAGGCCGGCACCCGCCTCGACGGCCAGGAGGTGGAGATCGGGCCGCCGCCGGGCATCGGCCGCATCAGCTGGCTCGCCGCCCCCTTCGGCCCGGACGAGATCGCCGTGCTGCTGCACGCCGACCGCAAGACCGTCACCGCCGCCATCGAGATCGAGGGCCCCGGCGTCGGCCTGCGCGACTCCGAGGACCAGGAGGCGCTGGTCGACCGGTTCGGCACCCTGCTCAAGCACGTCGCCAACGGCGACGGCTTCGTCACCCGGCTCCAGATGCTCGCCCGCACCCTGCCCGCCGACCCCGACGCGCACGCCAAGGACGTCGCCCAGCGCGGCGACGACCGCGCCCCGGCCTGGCTCCAGCACTCCTACGACCAGCTCCAGTCGATGGTGTCCACGAGCAGCGAGCAGCACCGCGCCTACCTCGTCGCCTGCATGCACTACAGCCGTGAACTGGCCGCCGAGGCCCAGGCGATGGCCCGCGCCGCCCGCCCCCAGTCCGGCCGCAAGCTCGACCGGGACGCCGGGCTCGCCGTCGTCATGGCCCGCGAGCTGACCGACATCTGCTCCCGCCTCCAGGAAGCCGACATCCGCGTCCGCCAGCCGCTCGGCCAGGGCCGGCTCGCCTCCCTGATCCACTCCATGTACGACCCGGACCACCCCATCGACCACATCCAGGCAATGACCCGGCGCAACGCCTGGCCGGCCGAACTGGACGCCACCGAGCCGACGTTCCTCCAGGCCAAGACCCGCGAGTCCAGCACCCGCGCCCCCTGGTGCCACGCCACCGCCTGGGTCAAGGAGTGGCCGATGACCCCGGTCGGCGTGAACTTCCTGGCCCCGCTGCTGGTCCACACGCCGGACGTGATCCGCACCGTCGCCGTCACCATGGACCTCGAACCCACCGAGGTCGCCATCGAGCGCATGCTGACCGAGAAGACCAACGACGTGGCCGAGGCGTCCCGCGCCGCCAAGATGAACCGCACCGTCGACCCCCGCGACATCGCCGCCCACAACCGGCTCGACCAGCGCGGCGAGGACCTCGCGAGCGGCGCCGCGGGCGTCAACCTCGTCGGCTACATCACCGTCTCCGCCCGCACCCCGGAGGCCCTCGCCCGCGACAAGCGGACGATCAGGGCCTCGGCCGGAAAGTCGTACCTCAAGCTGGAGTGGTGCGACCGGGAGCACCACCGCGCCTTCGTGAACACACTTCCTTTCGCCACCGGCATCCGAAGGTAGGGGCTGATTCGCCGATGCGGGATCCGCTGACCGTCCTCACCGAGGCGTTCACCTCCTTCCTCTTCGGGAAGGTCGAGACGACCCGGCTGCCGGTGCGCACCTCCACGGGCCAGGCCCAGGCGGTCTACCTGCCCACCGCCGCGCCCGGACTCGGGGACTCCGGCGTCATCATCGGCCGCGAGGTCTACTCCGGGAAGGGCTACATCTACGACCCCTTCCAGCTCTACGGCCAGCAGCTCCCGGCCCCGCACTGGCTGGTCCTCGGCGAGTCCGGCAACGGCAAGTCGGCGCTGGAGAAGACGTACGTGCTGCGCCAGCTGCGCTTCCGCGACCGGCAGGTCGTCGTCCTGGACGCACAGGGCGAGGACGGGGTCGGCGAGTGGAACCTCATCGCCGAGGAGCTGGGGATAACGCCGATCCGGCTTGACCCCACGGCCGCCCTGAACCACGGCATCCGCCTCAACCCGCTGGACCCGGCGATCACCACCACCGGCCAGCTGGCGCTGCTGCGCACCATCATCGAGGTGGCGCTGGGCCACGGCCTGGACGAGCGTTCCGGCTTCGCCCTCAAGGTCGCCCACTCGTACGTCAACGAGACCATCGTCGACCGCCAGCCGGTCCTCACCGACATCGTGGAGCAGCTACGGCACCCCGAGCCGGAGTCCGCCGAGGCGATGAACGTCGCCCTGGACGACGTACGGGCCTGGGGCCTGGACGTCGCCCTGGTCCTGGACCGGCTGGTCGACGGTGACCTGCGCGGCATGTTCGACGGCCCGACCACGGTCGGCATCGACCTCGACGCCCCGCTCATCGTCTTCGACCTCTCGCACATCGACCGCAACTCCATCGCCATGCCCATCCTGATGGCGATCGTCGGCGTGTGGCTGGAGCACACCTGGATCCGGCCCGACCGCAAGAAGCGCATCTTCCTGGTCGAAGAGGCCTGGCACATCATCAACAGCCCGTTCGTGGCCCAGCTGTTCCAGCGCCTGCTGAAGTTCGGCCGGCGCCTCGGCCTGTCCTTCGTGGCGGTCGTCCACCATCTGTCCGACGTGGTGGACGGCGCGGCCGCGAAGGAGGCGGCGGCGATCCTGAAGATGGCCTCGACCAGGACGATCTACGCCCAGAAGGCCGACGAGGCGAGAGCCACCGGCCGGGTGCTCGGGCTGCCGCGCTGGGCGGTGGAGATCATCCCGACGCTGTCACCGGGCATCGCGGTCTGGGACGTCAACGGCAATGTCCAGGTGGTCAAGCACCTCATCACCGAGTCGGAGCGCCCGCTGGTCTTCACCGACCGCGCGATGACCGAGTCCGCCAGCGACCGTGCGCGGGACGACGCTCTGCGCGCCGCGGAGCTGGAGGCGGAGCAGCGGGCCGCGGCCTTCGTGGAACAGCACCTCGGCGACTCCGAGTCGACGGTGGCGTAGGGAGGCACGGCAGGTGAGACCGGACGCTCGCGCACCACGGGAAGACCGGCGGCCGCAGGTACGACAGGGGCAGGGCGGCATCCCCGACGGGCTGCTGCTCGGCCTCCTCGCCTTCCTGCTCGGCATCACCGTCCTGGTGTGGACGGCCACGGGCCTGTCGGCACTCTTCGCCCAGGGTGCCTGGCCCGCGGGCGTCACCTTCCTGCGCACCCCCCTGGCCATGCGCCATCTGATCAGCAGGCCGCACGACCTGGCCGGCGCCTGGCCGGACACCCCCGCGTCCCGGCTCTCCGGCTGGGGCCTGTTCTGGGGGCTCTTCATCGCCCAGCTGATGGTCCTGTTCGTCGCCACCGTGTTCGTGCTGGGGACGGTGGCGCGATGGCGGGCGGGCCGGGCACGGGCACGGGCGGGCAGGCCCGTGGCGGAGCCGTTGTCCCCGGCCCCGGTGTCCGCGGCCCCGGTGTCCGCGGCCCCGATGGTCACGCCGCAGCCTGTGGAGGTGCCGCCGAGGTACGAGGTTCCGGTGCAGCGGCACGAGATGCCGCAGCCGCCCGCCACCGCCGAACAGCCGCCCGCCGGGGCGCCGTTGGACCAGCTCTCCGCATCCGCCGGGCACCCGGCCGCCAGGCGGGAGAAGATCCTCATCGCGCCGCCGGACACCCGCCGCACGGCCGCCGCCCAGGCGGTACGGGATGCGGCGGGGCCCGTCCTCGTCGTCACCTCGGACCCGTCCCTGTGGGCGGAGACCAAGGACGCCAGGGCCAAGCTGGGCCCCACTCACCTCTACGACCCGGCCCACCGCTGCGACACCCCAGCCCGCCTGCACTGGTCTCCCACGGCCGGCTGCGCGGACAAGCAGACCGCGCTCCAGCGGGCGACCGCGCTCCTCGCCCCCGTGCGGCCCACCGCCCGCATCGACCAGGCCGTGGTGGACACGGCGACCACCCTGCTGCGCAGCTATCTGCACGCCGCCGCGCTGGAGAACCGCACGGTCCGCCATGTGCACCGCTGGTCCCAGGGCAGCCAGGTGCAGGATGCCGTACGCACCCTGCGCACGCATCCCAAGGCCGCCGCCGGTGCCGCCGGTGAGCTGGAGGCCGCCCTCACCGCGCATCCAGAACGCCGGGACATCGCCCAGGAGTTGACCGGCAGGGCGCTCGCCGCGCTCTCGACGGTCAACATCCGCGAGGCGTGCATTCCCAACCGAACTGATGCGCTCGCCCTGGATTCCTTCGCCGACGAAGGGGGCACGCTTTACGTAGTCGGTGAATCCATCGAGGACCCGAGGAGCACGCCGGGCGCGATGCCCCTGCTGACGGCCCTCGTCTCCAGCGTGGTCGAGCACGGCCGGCACATGGCCGCAGGGTCATCCTCCGGTCGGCTCGACCCACCACTGACCCTGGTCCTGGACGACATCGCCGCGGTCGCCCCCTTCCCCCAGCTCCCGGAGCTGCTGGACAGCGGGGACGAACAGGGGCTGCCGACGCTCGCCCTGTTCCGCTCGCGTGAACAGGCCCGCGCCCGCTGGCCGCACCAGGAGCTGCCGGGCCTGCCCGGACTGCCGGGGCTAACGGTCTAGGACGAACTCCAGCTCGTCCTGTGCCGTGTCCCGGAAGAACGGCACGCGCGCCCCGCTCGGCACGAACCCCGCCTTGCGATAGGCGCCCTGGGCCCGCTCGTTGTCCTGGTGCACCAGCAGCCGCACCCGTTCGGCGCCACGCCCCCACGCCCAGGTCACGCCCGCGTCGAACAGGGCCTTGATCAGCCCGTCCCCCCGGTGTTCGGGCCGCACGTACACGCCGACGACATGTCCCTGCCGGCATTCCACCGGGAGGCCGGCCCAGTCCTCGGTGCCGGCCTCCTCCATCAGCACGGTCAGCGAACCGGCCCACGAGCCGTCGGGCAGCTCGGCGATGAACTGCCGCGCCGTCGCCGACCCTTCGCCCGAGCCGGTGGCCCGGTCCTGCCAGAAGAGGTCGTCCTTCGCGGCCGCCTCCTCGTATCCCTCCAGGAAGGCGAGCGGCGCGGCCGGGTCCCGCAGCGCGTCCAGCCGCAGGCTCCTCACCTTCTCCCACTCCGCGGGACGTATGGCGCGTACGACGTAATCCTGGCTGGTCATCCTGGTCATGCCCGTTACCGTAGTGCTGCGGTAGGCCCTCGGCACCCCATAATCTCGTCGCATGACCACTCTTCGGGAACGACCCCATACCGCTGTCCTCGTCATCGACGTCCAGAACGGCGTCGTCGCCGGCTCCCCCGGCCTGGACGATGTCGTGTCGAACATCAACACCCTGATCGACAGGGCCCGCTCGGCGGGTGTCCCGGTGGTGTGGGTGCAGCACCAGGACGAGGACCTGGTGCCCGGCACCGAGAACTGGGAGATCGTCCCGCAGTTGAAGCGCCTGGAGACCGAGCCCCTGGTCGCCAAGAGCTACCGGGACTCCTTCGAGGACACCGACCTGGAGTCCGTCCTCGCCGGACGCGGGGTGGGACGGGTGCTCGTCACGGGCGCCCAGAGCGATTTCTGCGTCCGCTCCACGCTGCACGGCGCCCTGGTGCGCGGCTACGACTCGATCCTGGTCGCCGACGCGCACACCACGGAGGACCTCACGGAGTACGGCGCCCCGGCCCCGGAGCAGGTGATCGCGCACACCAATCTGTACTGGAGCGGCCAGTCCGCACCGGGACGTGAGGCCGGCACGGTGAAGACGGCCGATGTGACGTTCTGAGTTCGCATGTCATGGGCCCGGAATGCAGAAAACCCCCGCACCAATGGTGCGGGGGTTTCCCGGAATGATTGTTCGGCGGCGTCCTACTCTCCCACAGGGTCCCCCCTGCAGTACCATCGGCGCTGAAAGGCTTAGCTTCCGGGTTCGGAATGTAACC
>NZ_JBWKES010000052.1:0-38475 GCF_056435325.1 Streptomyces sp. NPDC043952 | reverse complement strand
GCAGACCACTCGCCCGCACCCGCGTCTCACCCTTCGCAGCACTCCGCCCCGCCGGATCAGATCCAGCGGGGCGGAATTAACCAACAGCATCCGGAGTGCGGGAAGGGCCCTGTGCCGTCAGGGGGTTACTCGGTCCGCAGTCCCTCCGGGCGCATCAGCCGCAGCAGCGGCGGCAGGCTCAGCGCGGTGACCACGAGGACCACCGCCGCGCCGGCGCCGGTCATCGACAGCACGCTCGGCCAGTCCACGGCCAGCGGCGAGCCCACCATCTTCAGCAGCACCGAGCCCAGCGTCAGCCCGACGACCGTGGCCAGCAGCAGGCCGAGCGCGACCGGGAGCGCGGTCTGCCACAGCACCGACAGGCTCAGGGTGCGCCGCCGGGTGCCGAAGGCCATCAGCGACGACAGCAACGTCCGCCGCTCGCGCAGCTGTTCCAGCTGGGTCACCAGCAGGCTCGCCCCGATCAGCGCCAGCACGCACAGCGCGCCGGCGTACAGCCCGGTGCGGATCGAGGTGAACTGCTTGGACTCCTCGGTGGCCGACCACACCATCACATCGGCGAACGGATCGACCTTCGCCGCCGTGTTGCGGGTGTACTCGGACACGTCCGGCACGTTCTTGTCGAACATGACGTACACCGTGCCGTCCAGCAGCCGGTCCACCCGCTCGGGCACCGCCGCCGGGGTCAGCAGAATGGCGCTGCTCCTGGTGCCGTTGGGGCTGGCGATCGCCTGGGCCGGCTTCAGGTGCGCCGGCACGCTCCAGCGCACGTCCGGGCCCCGGCCCGCGCCGTGCTCCGTGTCGAGATGGAGCACCCGGCCCGGCCGGGCGAGCTTGGTGACGGCGGCGTCGTCGTCCCCGCCGGTCGCCAGGAAGGCGTCCCCGTCGTGGCAGGACGGCAGCCGGGCCGTCTCGCGCAGCGAGGCACAGGTGCCGGAGACCAGCAGGGCGGTGTCGCCCGGCCCTGTCTTCCAGTCCTTCTCGCCCAGCGTGGTGCTGCCGAGCGAGACCGCCTTGCGCACCCCTTCGGTCGTGGTGAACCGGTCCGCGGCCGTACGGAACGGGGTGCCCTGCGACAGGTTGATCTGCATCTGCGCCCGGCTGACGTCCTGGCCGGTCGCCTTGGTGTAGTCGCCCTGGACGCTCGCGAACAGCATCTGGAGCGCGATCGCGCCGGCCACCGCGACGGCGATGCCGTTCACCATGCGGGCCGCCGTGCCGCTGCTCAACTGGAGCCGCCGCACCGCCAGTTGCCAGGACACCGAGCCGCGGTGCAGCCGGGCCACCACCGCTTCCACGGCCCACGGCAGCAGCGTGGTGACGCCGACGAGCAGCAGCAGGACGCCGCCGGTCACCAGGTACTCGTTGAACTGGCCGGCCGAGCGGCCCTGGCCGATCATCGGGGCGAGCAGCGCGAGGCCGCCCAGCGGCAGCAGCAGCCGCCACCACAGCCGGCGGCGCGCGGGCTTGGCCGTCCGCACCACGCCCAGCGGCTCGATGACCACCCCGCGCAGCGCGACCAGCGTGACCAGCACCGCCGCCGCCGGGACGGCGAGGGCGACCAGCGCGGCCAGCGCGGGCGAGGGGTCGAGATAGTCGGGGAACACGCTGATGCCCATGACCTCCACCGAGCCCGCGAACTGCCGGCCCAGCAGGAAGAAGGCGGTGCCGAAGACCAGGCCGACCAGCGATCCGGCCAGCGCCTCGCCCGCCGCGATCCGCCGGGTCATCCGGCTGTCGGAGCCCACCAGGCGCAGCGCGGCCAGTCTGCGGTCGCGCCGCTCGCCGCCGAACCGTACGGCGGTGGCGATGAACACGGCGACCGGCATCAGCAGCACCACGAAGACCACCAGCACCAGCAGGATCAGCACCGGGTCCATCCGGCTCGGCCGGGGCGCGTCCGGCGTCCCGTAGCCGGCGATCCGGGCGGTCCGGGAGCCGTCGATCTTCGCGGCGAGGTGCTCCGCCCCGGCGTAGTAGGCGAGTTCACGCGAGCCCACCAGTCCGTCCTCGGCGATCGTGCCGGTGATCCGGTACGGCAGCCGCGCCCGCAGCACCTGGCCCTCGCGGGAGCCGAGCAGCTCCTTCAGGGCGGGGGAGACGACCATGTCACCGGTCGCCGGGTACCCGGTCAGGCCCGGCGGGACCGGCGCCTTCGGACCTTCCGGCTCCACCAGCCGGCCGCGTATGTCGTGGCCGTGGAACTCGGTGTCGGTGTCGGAGATCACCAGGGTGTTCGCGGCCTTCGGCCTGCTCGGGCCGTAGGTGTGGTCCGCGCGGGCGTCGTTGCGGGCGTCCCGTACCGCGAGCGCGTTCGGGATCGCGGTGGTGAGCAGCAACAGCGCCACGCCGAGGCCGACCCCGACCGCCGTCAGCAGCACCCGCACCCAGCCCTCGCGCCCCCCGGTGAAGGCGAACCGGAAGCCCAGGCCGAGGTCCCTGCCCCACTGGCGTGCGCTCATACGGCCCGCTCCATGTCGCGGGACTTGCCGTCGCGTACGACGATCTCCCGGTCGGAGTAGGCGGCGACCCGTGCCTCGTGGGTGACCAGCACGACGGCCGCGTTGGTGGAGCGGGCCGCGTCGGTGAGCAGCTCCATCACGCGCTCGCCGTTGAGGGAGTCCAGCGCGCCGGTCGGCTCGTCCGCGAACACCACCCGCGGCGCGGTGACCAGCGCCCGCGCCACCGCGACGCGCTGCCCCTGGCCGCCGGAGACCTCGCCGGGCCGCTTGCCGCGCAGGTCGTCCACCTCCAGCCGCTCCAGCCAGGTCAGCGCGGCCCGCTCGGCCTTCTTGCGCGGGGTGCCGTTGAGGCGCAGCGGCAGGGCCACGTTCTCCACGCAGGTCAGCTCCGGCACCAGCTGGCCGAACTGGAAGACGAACCCGAACTCGCTGCGGCGCAGCGCGCTGCGCTCGGCGTCGTTCATGCCGGACAGCTCCCGGCCGTCGTACCTGATCGACCCGGAGTCGGGCGGCACGATGCCGGCCAGGCAGTGCAGCAGCGTCGACTTGCCGGAGCCGGAGGGGCCCATGACGGCGACGACCTCGCCGGGGTGGATGGAGAACTCCGCGCCGTCCAGCGCGACCGTCGGGCCGTACGCCTTGCGCAGGTCGCGGGCGGTGAGCAGGGAACCGGGGGGATGCGTCATGCGGCGACCTCCGCGCGCAGCTTGTCCAGACGGGCGGCGGTCAGTTCCAGCCAGCGCAGATCGGCCTCCAGATGGAACAGGGCGTGATCGCAGATCAGCTGGTCGGCGAGGTCGCCCTTGCGCTTGCGGTCGGTCAGGATGCGCATGCTGCGCAGGTGCTCGGCGCGCTGGACGTCGAGGATGCCGGCGGCGTCGCGGTGGGTGAGCAGGGCGAGGACGACCTTGGTGTACAGGGTCGACTGGAGGTACTCCTCCGGCTTCTCCGGAGTGGCGAGCCAGCGCTGTACGTCGGTGACGCCGGCCTCGGTGATGGCGTACCGCTTGCGCTCGGGCCCGCCGCCGGTCTCGATGCCGTCGACCTCCACGAGGCCGTGCTTCAGCAGCCGGGACATCGTCGAGTAGACCTGGCCGTAGTGCAGGGGCCGGTCCTGACCGAACTTCTCGTCGAAGGCCCGCTTGAGGTCGTAACCATGGCGCGGGCCGGACTCCAGGAGCCCTAGGAGGGTGTGACCGATGGACATGCCCCGCACTCTACACGCCGTGTATACGCGATGTGTATACACCCAGCGTGCAGCCCGATGACTTCGGCGCTCCGGGCAACCTCGGGGGCTCGGTAACCGTCGGTTCCCTTGGAACGGGTGCTGATTCTCACGTCCGTAAAAGAGCGGATCGGTAGCCCTTTGTCATATAGGCGGGTGTTAGCTTTCGGAGCTGACCAACGAGACGGAAGCGGAGCGAAGGACCCATGGGACGAGCGGAAGAGAGACGAGCGCGCCAGCGCGGCGGCCACCGCGCGGCGCCCCAGCGCCGCCGCTCGATACCCGCGGCCGGCAGCGGGGCGGCGGGCCTCGCGCCTGGCGGGAAACCGCGCAAGAGCCTCCTGCGCCGGATGTTCACCTGGAAGAAGATCCTCGGCACGTTCTTCGGACTGTGCCTGCTGTGCATAGGCGGCTTCGCCGCCGCGTACATGCTGGTGGACATTCCGGCGGGCAACGCCGACGCCCAGCTCCAGAGCAACATCTACAAGTACAGCGACGGCACGATGCTCGCCCGCACCGGCCAGCTCAACCGCGAGAGCGTCGACCTCGACAAGGTTCCGCTGGACGTGCAGCACACCTTCGTCGCGGCCGAGAACAAGAGCTTTTACCACGACTCCGGTGTCGACCTGAAGGGCACCGCCCGCGGCATCCTCAACACCGTCATGGGGCGCGGTACGCAGGGCGGTTCGACCATCACCCAGCAGTACGTCAAGAACTACTACCTGGACCAGAACCAGACCGTCTCGCGCAAGCTGAAGGAACTGGTCATCTCGCTGAAGCTGGACCGCCAGAAGTCCAAGGAGTACATCCTCGCGGGCTACATCAACACCAGCTACTACGGCCGCGGCGCCTACGGCATCCAGGCCGCGGCACAGGCGTACTACCACAAGGACGCGGAGAAGCTCACGGTCCAGGAGGGCGCCTACCTCGCCGCGCTGCTCCAGGCGCCCAACGAGTACGACTGGGCGCTGGCGAGCCCCACCGGCAAGCGGCTGGCCGTGGCGCGCTGGAACTACGTCCTGGACAACATGGTCAAGCAGCACTGGCTGGACGCCGGCAAGCGCCGGGCCATGCACTTCGAGAAGCCGAAGGCGCCCAAGGCGACGCCCGGCATGAAGGGCCAGACCGGCTACCTGGTGGACGCGGCCAACGCGGCGCTGGAGCAGCGGCTGGTCGCCCAGGGCAGCGCCGCCACGCTCGGGGACGCCGAGGCGCTGGTGCGCAAGGGCGGCTGGACCATCACGCTCAACATCGACAAGGGCAAGCAGCACCAGCTGGAACAGGCCGTCAAGGAGCAGCTGGCCAGCAAGCTCGACCCGAAGAAGCGCCCCGTCGACGCCGACGTCCAGCCCGGTGCCGTCTCCGTCGACCCGAAGACGGGCAAGGTCCTCGCCATGTACGGCGGCGTGGACTACTTCAAGCACTTCAGGAACAACGCCACCCGCAGCGACTACCAGCCCGCCTCCACCTTCAAGCCGGTCATCCTCGCCGCCGCGCTCCAGCAGCACTCCGTCACCCAGGACGGCAAGCCGATCAACGCCGACACGGTGTACGACGGCACCAGCGGCCGCCAGGTCGTGGACCACGGCGTCAAGGTCGGCTTCGGCCCGCCCAACGAGGACGATGCCGACTACGGGAACATCACCGTCCAGAAGGCCATGGACGACTCCGTCAACTCCGTTTTCGCGCAGATGGGCGTCGACGTGGGCATGGACAAGGTGATGAGCACGGCCAAGGACCTCGGCATGGACACCAAGGGCATGCAGGCCGTTCCGGCGCAGACCCTGGGCTCCATGGGCGCGAGCCCGCTGGAGATGGCCGGCATCTACGCGACCCTCGACAACCACGGCAAGAAGGTCACCCCGGCGATCATCAAGTCGGTCGAGCACAAGGACCGCGATGTCACGCTGCCGAACCCGATCGGCGACCAGGTGATCAGCAGGACAGCCGCCGACACGGTCACCTCCGTGCTCACCGGCGTGGTGGACGACGGTACGGCCAGGGTGTCGGTGGCGGCCAACCCGGCGCGCCGCGGGCAGCAGGTCGCCGGCAAGACGGGTACGTCCGACAACAACAAGTCGGCCTGGTTCACCGGCTACACGCCTGGCCTGGTCACCTCGGTCGGCCTGTTCGGCGAGAGCGCCAAGACTCACGCGCAGGTTCCCCTGACGGGCGCCACGGGCCTGCTTCCGGGCACCGGCCGGGTCAACGGCGGCACCTACCCGGCGCAGATCTGGGCCGCCTACACCTTCAACGCGATGGGCGGCGTCAGCAAGTTCGACCTGGACACCTCCCAGGGCGCCGCCGTCGAGACGCCGCCGCCGTCGACCAGCGCCACCCGGAGCCCGAGCCAGTCGCCCTCGCAGACGCCGTCGGGCACGCCGTCGACGTCCACCTCCCCGACCCAGTCGCCCACCCAGTCGCCGACGCAGAGCCCGACCCAGTCGCCGACCCAGTCCCCGACCGGCTCGCCGACCACCACGCCGCCGACGGGCGACCCCTCCCCGGACGACCCGCTCGAACAGCTGGGGGGACAGCAAAGAGAACGGCAGCCGTAGCCGGACATGAGGGAGGGCGCCCGGTACTCACCGGGCGCCCTCTTCCGTCGTCCAGGTCAGCCGCGATGCAGCTCGAACCACACCACCTTGCCGGTGCTCAGCCGCGTCGCGCCCCAGCGCCGGGCCAGCTTGTTGACGAGGTACAGACCGCGGCCCCCCTCGTCCGTCGCCCGCGCCTGCCGCAGCCGCGGCAACTGGGGCACGTCGTCACCGACCTCGCACCGCAGCACATGCGTGCGCAGCAGCCGCAGCGTCACCGGCCGGGACGCGTACCGTACGGCGTTCGTCACGACCTCGCTGACCAGCAGCTCCACCGAGTCGGTGAGGTCCTCCATGTCCCAGCGGGCGAGCGCGCGCCGGGCCAGCCGGCGGGCCTGGCCGGGCGCCGAGTCCTCCGGCTCCAGCGTCCAGTACGCCACATCGCTCGGCGCGATCCCGTCGAAGCGGGCCGCGAGCAGCGCGATGTCGTCGTCCCGGTCGCCGGGCCCGAGCATGTCGAGGACCTCGTCGCACAGGGCTTCCAGCGGCGGCGGATGGTCCGGTCCGGTCAGCTGCGCGGTGGCGGCGAGCCGTTCGCGCAGCTGCTCTATGCCCGTCCACACGTCCCGCAGCCGGGACTCCACCAGTCCGTCGGTGTACAGCAGCAGCGTGGCCCCGGCCGGCGCGTCCAGCTCGACCGCCTCGAAGTCCACCCCGCCGACGCCGATCGGCGCGCCCGGCGGCACCCGCAGCACCTCGGCCCGGCCGCCCAGGTGCAGCAGCACGGGCGGCGGATGACCGGCGTTGGCGATGGTGATGCGGTGCGTGACCGGGTCGTAGACCGCGTACAGGCAGGTCGCCATGCGGTCGGTGCCCAGCCGCTGTGCCTGTTCGTCCAGGTGGTGCAGCACCTCCTGCGGCGGCAGATCGAGCCCGGCCAGGGTCTGCGCGGTGGTGCGCAGCTGGCCCATGATCGCGGCCGAGGTCATGGAGTGGCCCATGACGTCGCCGACGACCAGCGCGACCCGGCTGCCGGGCAGCGGGATCGCGTCGTACCAGTCGCCGCCCACCCGCGCGGTCTCCGCGGCCGGCAGATACCGCGAGGCGAGCCGCACGCCGGTCGGGCGGGGCAGGGTCTCGGGCAGCATGGTGCGCTGCAACTCGTCGGCGATGTACGCCTCGCGGCCGTACAGCACCGCCTTGTCGATGCCGAGCGCGCTGTGCGTGGCCAGTTGCGCGGCCACCAGCAGGTCGTCCGTCTCGAAGGCGGGGCGCTCGGGGCGGCGCAGGAACAGGGCCGCGCCGATCACCCGGCGCCGGCCGCGCAGCGGCGCGAGGATGGCGTGCTGCCCGGACGGTACGAGCGCCTCCGCGCCGTCGCCGAGCAGTTCGGGCAGCGCGGCGCGGGCGGCCGGCGCGTCCGCGAACACCGGGCGCACCCCGCGCAGCACCTCGTTCAGGGCGCCGCCGGGGCGCACCTCGCACAGCTCGGTGGTCAGCGAGGACAGCTCCGCGAGCGCGACCGGCTCGGGCTCCGGCTCGAAGGCGCCGGGCAGCAGGACGCCGTCGGTGTCCCGCTCCTCCGGTATCCGGTCGGTGCGGCGCAGCCGCAGCACGACGGGGCCGGTGGGCCGTTCGTCGCCGACCGGCAGCGGGTCGCGCAGATAGACGAGGATCGCGTCCGAGAACGTCGGTACCGTGGCCCGGCACAGACCCATCACGATCTCGTCCAGGTCGAGGCCGCGGGCGATCCGCCGGGTGGCCGCGCCGACGAACCTGAGCCGGTCGCCGTCACGCCGCATGGGCATCGGCCGCCCCGGCGGCAGGCCCCGGCCGGTACGGCGCTCCGCACCGCCCGGCGTCCGCTCCTGGTCGGCGCCCGGCTGCGGCGGAATGGCCTCCGTGGGGCGCGGGCGATGGGCCGCGCCGGCGTCCGCGGTGGTGGGCTGGGAGTGCTCCGGGCCGTTGACTGGGGGCTCCTTCCCCTTGCCGTCCATGGGCTGGCCGTACACGGCGGCCGTGCCCGGATCGGCGGGCGTCCCGTCCGCCCGCGCCTGCACGGGTAAGACGGGGGTGCCGACCGGTTCCGGGGCATGTGTCAGGGCCCCGCGGCCGTCCGCGGGGTCGGCGCCCGCCTCGGGGCGCTCGAAGGAGGTGGGCTGCTCCGTCACGCGTGTCGCATCCATCCGTCCGGGGCCGCGCGCCGGGCGCGCGGTCGGTCCCGCAGAAGTCCCGATACCCGCAATGCGTGTCCGGGGAACGGATTTTCCGCGTGTCCAAAGGAAGTTCCCGTGCCACCGGCGTGGTCCGCGCGCCCGGCGGTGCTCCCCTGATACCCCTCGTTCACGTCCCTGCCGCCCCTCGGTGACGATCGGTCAAGCCCGGCGCAAGCCCCCGAAGTTGTCGCTCCGAAGCGCCCTTGCGGAGGACGATCCTACGTTTCCTGCCCGGGGGCGCATCAAGAGTCTCATGAGGACACGTGCGCGGGCGTACGGTCCCAGTCCTCGGGGAGTGACGGTACCGCCCAGGACTCGTCGGGGCGCCACCGCGGCCAGCCTTCCGAGAACGGCGGGCCCCAGTCCGCGATCGCCTCCAGGGCCGCCCGCCCGGCCGCGCGGACCCGCTCGGCGGTCTCGGCGGACATCAGGCCGTCCCGCTGGGCCTGTGCGAACTCGTCCTCGTCGCGCCACCGCCAACTGCGGTCCGGGCGCACGTCGATGTCCAGGAAGTGGTCCTCGGAGTCCACCCCGCCCGCCCAGCGGACCAGCGGTTCCTCCAGGTTGACGTACCAGTTCTTGAACCGCCAGCCCGGCTCCCAGAACAGCCACACCGACCAGGGCACGCCGGGCTGGGCCAGCTTCAGCACGCCGGTGCCGAGCCAGCGGTCCCGCCGTACCGTGCGCGGCTTGGTGTAGCGGGACTCCAGCGGCTCGCGGTGCACCGGCGTGCCGTCGGCCAGGGCCGGCTTCACGCACTCGGTGCCGGGGGCCAGCCATACGGCGAGCAGGTCGGCGTCGTCGCGTACGACGGTGACGGGCCGCACGATGTGGAACCGCGCGCCGCCGTTCTCCCGGTACCGCCACAGGATCTGGGTACCGGGCGCCCAGTACGCCGCAGGTCCCGCCGCCGTTTGCCGCATCGTTCGGTCGTCCGTCATGGGCAGATATTAGGTGCCGGGCGGGGCGGGCGCTGCGGCGCGGGTCACGGTTCCCCCGTGCGCGTGCGCGGTGGCCGAAAAGGTTCGGCCGGGGGTCACGGACGGGTCATCCGCAGCACGTCCAGCGCCTCGTCCAACTGCTCCTCGGTCAGCTCGCCGCGCTCCACGTACCCCTCCTCCAGCACCACCTGACGGATCGTCCTGCGTTCGGCGAGCGCCTTCTTGGCGACCTTCGCGGCCTCCTCGTAGCCGATGTACTTGTTCAGCGGGGTGACGACGGAGGGCGAGGACTCGGCGTACTCGCGGGCGCGTTCGCGGTCGGCGGTGATGCCGTCGATCGTGCGGTCGGCCAGCAGCCGGGTGACGTTGGCGAGCAGCCGGATCGATTCCAGGACGTTCTTGGCGATGACCGGGAGCATCACGTTCAGCTCGAAGTTGCCGGCGGCGCCCGCGGTGGCGATGGTGGCGTCGTTGCCGACGACCTGGGCGGCGACCATCAGCACGGCCTCCGGCACCACCGGGTTGACCTTGCCCGGCATGATCGAGGAGCCCGGCTGGAGGTCGGGCAGCCGGATCTCGGCGAGCCCGGTGCGCGGGCCGGACGCCATCCAGCGCAGATCGTTGGCGATCTTCGTCAGCCCCACCGCGATGGTCCGCAGCTGCCCGCTGGTCTCCACGATGCCGTCCCGTGCGCCCTGCGCCTCGAAGTGGTCGCGGGCCTCGGTCAGCGGCAGCCCGGTGGCGCGGGCGACCTCCTCGATGACGGCGGCGGCGAACCCCGGCGGGGTGTTGATGCCGGTGCCCACCGCGGTACCGCCCAGCGGCAGCTCGGCGAGGCGGGGCAGCGAGGCGCGCAGCCGCTCGACGCCGTACCGGACCTGCGCCGCGTACCCGCCGAACTCCTGGCCGAGCGTCACGGGGGTGGCGTCCATCAGGTGCGTACGGCCCGACTTCACCACGTCCGCGAAGTCCGCGCTCTTGCGCTCCAGCGCGGCGGCGAGGTGGTCGAGGGCCGGGATCAGATCGTGGGTGACGGCGGCGGTGGCGGCGATGTGGATCGAGGAGGGGAAGACGTCGTTGGACGACTGCGAGGCGTTGACGTGATCGTTCGGATGCACCGGGCGCCCGAGCCGCTCGCTCGCCAGGGTCGCGATGACCTCGTTGGTGTTCATGTTGGACGAGGTGCCCGAGCCGGTCTGGAAGACGTCGACCGGGAAGTGCTCGTCCCAGTCGCCGCGGGCGACCTCCGCCGCCGCCTCCTGGATCGCCCGCGCGACGTCCGGGTCCAGCACCCCGAGTTCCGCGTTCACCTTCGCCGCGGCCGCCTTGATCCGCGCCAGCGCCTCGATGTGCGCCCGCTCGATCCGCTGCCCGGAGACGGGGAAGTTCTCCACGGCGCGCTGGGTCTGCGCCCGCCACTTGGCGTCCGCCGGTACCCGGACCTCGCCCATGGAGTCGTGCTCGATGCGGTATTCGCTCATACCGGGTACAGCGGACCGGGGGCCGGTGTTGTTCCGGGGGTTGGGCCATCGGCCGCGGCCCAACCCCCGTACGGGTCAGGCGAGGCCGGGGCCGCGCACCGGGATGGAGGTGAACGTCGGCTGGGGAGCCGGGTCCTGGAAGAAGTCGTTGCCCTTGTCGTCCACGACGATGAACGCCGGGAAGTCCTCGACCTCGATCTTCCAGACGGCCTCCATGCCCAGCTCCTCGTACTCCAGGACCTCGACCTTCTTGATGCAGTCCTGGGCGAGACGGGCCGCGGGGCCGCCGATGGAGCCGAGGTAGAAGCCGCCGTGGGCCGCGCACGCGTCGGTGACCTGCTTGCTGCGGTTGCCCTTGGCGAGCATCACCTTGGAGCCGCCGGCCGCCTGGAACTGCGCCACGTAGGAGTCCATCCGGCCGGCCGTGGTCGGGCCGAAGGAGCCGGACGCGTAACCCTCGGGGGTCTTGGCCGGGCCGGCGTAGTACACCGGGTGGTCCTTCAGGTACTGCGGCATCTCCTCGCCGGCGTCCAGGCGCTCCTTGATCTTGGCGTGCGCGATGTCGCGGGCCACGACCAGCGGGCCGGTCAGCGACAGCCGGGTCTTGACCGGGTACTTGGTCAGCTCGGCGAGGATCGTGTCCATCGGCTGGTTGAGGTCGATCTTCACGACGTCGCCCCCGGACTCCAGGTGCTCGTCCGTCGTCTCCGGCAGGAACCGGGCCGGGTCCCGCTCCAGCTGCTCCAGGAAGACGCCCTCGGCGGTGATCTTCGCGACGGCCTGGCGGTCGGCTGAGCAGGACACGGCGATGGCGACCGGGCAGGACGCGCCGTGCCGGGGCAGCCGGACCACGCGCACGTCGTGGCAGAAGTACTTGCCGCCGAACTGCGCGCCGATGCCGATCTTCTGGGTCAGCTCGAAGACCTTCTCCTCCAGCTCCTTGTCCCGGAAGCCGTGGCCGAGCGGCGAACCCTCGGTGGGCGCGTTGTCCAGGTAGTGCGCGGAGGCGTACTTCGCGGTCTTCAGGGCGTACTCGGCGCTGGTGCCGCCGACGACGATCGCCAGGTGGTACGGCGGGCACGCGGCCGTGCCGAGCGAACGGATCTTCTCCTCCAGGAACTTCATCATGGAGGCCTCGTTCAGGACGGCCTTGGTCTCCTGGTACAGGAAGGACTTGTTGGCCGAGCCGCCGCCCTTCGCCATGAACAGGAACTTGTAGGCGCCGCCGTCCGTCGCGTACAGCTCGATCTGCGCGGGCAGGTTGGAGCCGGTGTTCTTCTCCTCCCACATGGTGAGCGGAGCCATCTGCGAGTAGCGCAGGTTCAGCTCGGTGTAGGCGTCGAAGATGCCGTGCGAGAGGTGCTTCTCGTCCGCGCCCTCGGTGAGCACGTTCTGGCCGCGCTTGCCCATGACGATCGCGGTGCCGGTGTCCTGGCACATCGGCAGCACGCCCGCCGCCGCGATGTTCGCGTTCTTCAGCAGGTCGAGGGCGACGAACTTGTCGTTCGCGGAGGCCTCGGGGTCGTCGATGATGCGGCGCAGCTGGGCGAGGTGGGCCGGGCGCAGGTAGTGCTGGATGTCGTGGATCGCCTCCGCGGCCAGCTTCCGCAGCGCCTCGGGCTCCACCTTGAGGAACGTCCGTCCGTCCGGGCCCTCGACGGTGGAGACGCCCTCGGACGTGACCAGCCGGTAGGGGGTGGTGTCCTCTCCCTGGGGGAGCAGGTCGGTGTACGCGAACGCTGGGCGGGGCGGTTGGGAACTACGCGGCATCTCAGCCATTCCTCACTCTGACGGACGGCGCCCGCCGACGCTGGCGGGCCCGTCCAGCGTAGAACCTGCCGCCGGCGGCCGGCTTGTGAGGTAAGGCTCAGTCGGGCTGCGCCGAGTTGTCCACACCCCTAGTCGCGATCTATCGCGTTTCGGTACGCTGCTGCCGTGGACCTTCAGAAGCCCGCCCGAACCCAGGACGCCACCCCGAGCGTCCCCGCCCTGCGCGCCTCGGACGCCGACCGCGACCGGGTCGCCGACATCCTCCGCGAGGCCCTCGCCGAGGGCCGGCTCACCGCCGACGAACACGCCGAGCGCGTGGACGGCGTGCTGAACGCGAAGACGGTCGGCGAACTGGAGGTCTTCATCCAGGACCTGCCCGCCGCCCACCAGCGCCCCTCCGGCCCCGCCTGGACCCCCGCCCCGCCGCGCCCCACGGACGAGATACCCGCCGAGTCCGACGCGAACGTGGTGGCCGTCTTCAGCAGCGCGGTCCGCCGGGGCCGCTGGCGCGCCGGGCGCCGACTGCACGCGTACTCGGTCTTCGGCAGCGTCGAGATCGACCTCAGCGAGGCGATCTTCGAGTACCAGCAGGTCGTCACCAAGGCCGTCTCGGTCTTCGGCGACGTCCAGATCCGCGTCCCGGAGAACGTGTCGCTGCGCGGCACCGGCGGCGGCGTCCTCGGCAACTTCGAGGTGGCCACGCTGGACTCCACGGACACCGACGCGCCGGTCGTCTACGTCGACGGCTGGGCCGTCCTCGGCAATGTGGAGGCCCGGCCCAAGCGCGGCAAGCTCGTCTCGGACATCCTGGAGCGGGTCCAGGACAAGGTGGAGCGGAAGCTGCGCCGGCATCTGGACCGTTGACGGTCGCGAACTCCCCGGCGATCACCCGCCGTTGGGGACGCAGTGCATAGGCGCGCGTACAGCGGGTAGGCCTTGCTGCATCGTCTCTCGCTCGCGAAGCCGTCGTCAGGAGTAGACCCGTGCTGCGACCGCCGCATTCGTCCTTGCAGGTAGCTGCCGTACCGGCCCAGCGGGTGCCAGCACGGGACCGGGACCAGGAGGCACCCTGGCACACCGAGGCCGTGTGCCGGCGCGACGAGGCGGGACTGTTCTTCGCCCCGTCCAAGGAGCCGACCGCCGCCCGGCTGTCCCGCGAGGAGGCGGCCAAGCGCGTCTGCGCCCGCTGCCCGGTCATGGTCGAGTGCCGCGAACACGCCCTCCTCCAGCCCGAGCCCTACGGCGTCTGGGGCGGCCTGACGGCGGCCGAGCGCCGCGTGGTCCTCGCCAGGCGCCGCCGCCGCGAACTCGACCTGAACAAGACGGCCCGCGTGACGGCCCCGGACCGCATAGCCGGCTAGGGCCTTTCTTTCGGATCAGGTCGGCTCCGGCCGACGGGGCCTTGGAACTGACCCGAGCGGGGTCTGGTGCGTGCAGATGCAAGGCGGAGGAGTGAGTCGACGCGGAGCGTCGGCGAGTGACGACAACGCCGCAGATGTGCGTGCCAGGCCCCGCGACCCCGACAAGATCCGGAAGAAAGGCCCTAGGGCGGGCGGCACGCGAGAGCGCCTCCTGGTACAGGGGGCGCTCACGGTCATGCGGAAGCGCTGCGCCCCCTCCGCACCGGGGGCGCTCCGCCCGGTCTACTTGGCCCGCTCGAAATCGATCGCGCTGTAGGCCCGCAGCTTGCTGAGGCGGTGCTCGGAGTCGATCCGGCGCACCGTGCCCGACCTCGAGCGCATCACGATCGACTCGGTGAGCGCGGTCTGCGACCGGTAGCGCACCCCGCGCAGCAGCTCGCCGTCGGTGATGCCGGTGGCCACGAAGAACACGTTCTCCCCGGACACCAGGTCGTCCGTGGTGAGCACCCGGTCGAGGTCGTGCCCGGCGTCGATCGCCCGCTGCCGCTCCTCGTCGTCCTTGGGCCACAGCTTGCCCTGGATCGTGCCGCCCAGGCACTTCACGGCGCAGGCCGAGATGATGCCCTCGGGCGTGCCGCCGATGCCGAGCAGCAGGTCGACGCCCGTGCCCTCGCGCAGCGCGTAGACGGACCCGGCGACGTCGCCGTCGGAGATCAGCTTGATGCGCGCGCCGGCCTCCCGCACCTCCTTGATCAGTCCTTCGTGCCGGGGCCGGTCCAGGATGACGACGGTGACGTCCTCCGGGGTGGCCTTCTTCGCCTTGGCGATCCGCCGGATGTTCACGGCGACGGGCGCGTCGATGTCCACGAAGTCCGCGGCTTCGGGACCGGTGACCAGCTTGTCCATGTAGAACACGGCGGACGGGTCGAACATGGCGCCGCGCTCGGCGGCGGCCAGCACGGCGATCGCGTTGGGCATGCCCTTGGCGGTCAGCGTGGTGCCGTCGATCGGGTCGACGGCGATGTCGACCTCGGGGCCGGTGCCGTCGCCGACGTGCTCGCCGTTGAACAGCATCGGCGCCTCGTCCTTCTCGCCCTCGCCGATGACGACGACGCCGTTCATCGAGACGGTGGAGACGAGGGACCGCATGGCGCGCACCGCGGCGCCGTCGGCGCCGTTCTTGTCACCGCGCCCGACCCAGCGGCCGGCGGCCATCGCCGCGGCTTCGGTCACCCGGACGAGTTCCAGGGCGAGGTTGCGGTCGGGAGCCTCGGCGGGAACATCGAGTTCGGAGGGCAGGTGATGATTTTCGGTCATCGGGGCGCACCTTTCTGATACGGCGACGGCCGGATGAGGGTCTTGGCCATGACTCTATCGTTAGGCAGACAAAATGAGCAGGGGACCCCACGGATGAGCGCCTGGGACACCTGCGACGATAGAGGCGTGGCAGGCACGAAAGGCAAGCAGAAGACGGCTCGGGACATGATTCTCTCCCTGGCCCTGATCGGCATCGCGGCGGCGGTCGTCTACTTCGTCGCCATCCCGCACGACAATCACGCTCCCGACCTCAAGCGGGTCGACTACCGGGTCGAGCTGATCACCGCCCGCCGGGCGGCGAGCTACCCGGTGGCGGGGCCCGAGGGCCTGTCCGACGCCTGGAAGGCCACCTCCGTGAGCTACGACGGCGCGAACGGCGACTACTGGCACCTGGGCTTCCAGACCCCTGACGCCCAGTATGTCCAGATCGAGCAGTCGGCGCAGAAGCGGGCCGACTTCATCGACCAGGCCACCCAGGGCGCGAAGGCCACCAAGAGCACCGAGCGGATCGACGGCCGTACCTGGACCCGCTACACCGGCGGCCGCTACCACGGCCTCGTGCTGGAGGACACGCCCGGCTCGACCACCGTGGTCGCCGGCACCGCCTCCTTCCCGGAGCTGACGAAGATGGCGTCGGCGCTGCGGATGGAGAAGACCTCCGCGTCATGACGCGGTGAGCAACACGAAGAGGCCCCCGGTGTTGCCGGGGGCCTCTTCACGCTGCTTCGGGGGCGGCTCAGACGGTCGTGACGACGTCCTCGTAGGCGAGCCGCGGGGAGCGCGGGTACGACGCGTCCGGGCCCGGCTTGCCGATGTTGACGACCATCAGCGGGGTGTGGTCGTCGTCCAGGAACTCCTTGCGCACGCCCTCGGCGTCGAACCCGGTCATCGGGCCCGCGGCGAGGCCGGCCGCGCGCACGCCGACGATGAAGTAGGCGGCCTGGAGCGCGGAGTTCAGCTCGGCGGAGCGCTCACGGACCGGGCGCTCGGCGAAGAAGGCGTCCTTGGCGGCGGGGAAGGCCGGGAACAGGGCCGGCAGCTCCTCGTGGAACTCGTTGTCCGCGGAGAGGATCGCGACCAGCGGGGCGGCGGCGGTCTTGGGCCGGTTGCCCTCGGCCATGTGCCGCACCAGGCGCTCGCGGGCCTCGGGGGAGCGGACCAGGGTGATGCGCAGCGGGGTCTGGTTGAAGGCGGTGGGGCCGTACTTGACCAGGTCGTAGATCGCCCGGACCTGCTCCTCGGTCACCGGCTCGTCGGTGAAGGCGTTCGCGGTGTGGGCCTCGCGGAACAGCAGGTCCTGGGCGGCGGGGTCAAGAACGAGAGACATCGTGACTTCCTCGGTGATGCGTACGGTCCGCTGCCGGACCGCTGCGGACGGCACGACCCTACGCCAGTCGAGGTTTAACTTTCAACAAAACCGGGGGCGAGGTGATCCACCCCACAGCCCAGCGGCCTCCCGGAGCGAGCCCTACTCGGTCTCCTCGCCCTCTCCCTCCTCCTCCGCGAGCGCCGCGTCCAGCCGGGCGCGCGCCCCCTCCAGCCAGCGCCGGCACACCTTGGCCAGCTCCTCCCCGCGCTCCCACAGCGCCAGGGAGTCCTCCAGCGAGGTGCCGCCCGCCTCCAGCCGCCGTACCACCTCGATCAGTTCGTCCCGCGCCTGCTCGTACGAGAGCGTCGCTTCCGTCCCGCCGGTCTCCGTCTTGCCGGTCATCCGTCCACCTTCACCGTGAATTCGCCGTCGGCGACGCGCGCTCGCAGCGCCTCGCCCTCACTGACCTCGCCCGGATCGCGCACCACATGCCCGTCGGCGCGCTGGAGCACCGCATAGCCGCGTTGCAGCGTGGCCGCGGGGGAGAGGGCCACCACGCGCGCGCGGGTGTGCGTCAGCTCCGAGTCCGCGCGGTCCAGCAGATGGCCGAGGGTGCGCCGGCTCCGCCCGAGCAACGCGGCCACGTGGTCCGCGCGCTCGTCCAGCATCCGGTGCGGATCCTCCATCGCGGGCCGCGCCAGCGCATGCGCCAGGCCCCGCTCCTCGCGCTCGACGAGCGCCCGCGCACAGCGCCGGGCGCGGTCCCGCAGCATCCGCACCCGCTCCAGCTCCTCGCCCACGTCCGGGACGACCTTCTTGGCCGCGTCGGTCGGGGTGGAGGCGCGCAGATCGGCGACCAGGTCGAGCAGCGGGCTGTCCGGTTCGTGCCCGATCGCGGAGACGACCGGGGTACGGCAGGCCGCCACCGTCCGCACCAGCTCCTCGTCGGAGAACGGCAGCAGATCCTCCACGCTGCCGCCGCCGCGGGCCACGATGATGACGTCCACGTCCTCGATCGCGTCCAGCTCCTTGACCGCCTGCACGACCCCCGGAACGGCGTACACCCCCTGCACGGGAACATTGCGCACCTCGAAGCGGACGGCGGGCCAGCGGTGCCGGGCGTTCTCCAGCACGTCCCGCTCCGCCGCGGAGGCACGGCCGCAGACCAGGCCGATCAGCTGCGGCAGGAACGGCAGCGGCTTCTTGCGCTCGGCCGCGAACAGCCCCTCCGCCGCCAGCGACGACTTCAGCCGCTCCAGGCGGGCCAGCAGCTCGCCCACCCCGACCGGCCTTATCTCGGCGGCGCGCAGGGAGAGCTGCCCCCTCGGCGCGTACCACTCGGGCTTCGCCAGCACCAGGACGCGGGCGCCCTCGCCGACGACGTCCGCCACGGCGTCGAACACCTGCCGGTAACAGGTCACGCTGACCGAGATGTCGTACGACGGGTCGCGCAGCGTCAGGAACACGACGCCGGCGCCCGGCCGCCGCGACAGCTGGGTGATCTGCCCCTCGACCCACACCGCGCCCAGCCGGTCGATCCAGCCCCCGATCAACCGGGAGACCTCACCGACCGGCAGGGGTGCCTCAGGGGTCGTCTTCAAAGCCATGCGCCGAGCGTAATGGGCGCCACCGACAGCGCCGTCCGGCCGGGCGCGGCCGGCTGATCCCGGCGCGGTCGTACGACCCCTACGATGGACCCATGACCGCTTCGCCTCGCCGCCGTGTCCTGCTCGCCGCCCCCCGAGGCTACTGCGCCGGTGTGGACCGCGCCGTGATCGCCGTCGAGAAGGCCCTGGAACAGTACGGCGCCCCGATCTACGTCCGGCACGAAATCGTCCACAACAAGTACGTCGTGCAGACCCTGGAGAAGAAGGGCGCCATCTTCGTCGAGCGCACGGACGAGGTGCCCGAGGGCAACATCGTCATGTTCTCGGCCCACGGCGTCGCCCCGGTCGTCCACGAGGAGGCCGCGCGGGGCCGCCTCGCCACCATCGACGCCACCTGCCCCCTGGTCACCAAGGTCCACAAGGAAGCCGTCCGGTACGCGAAGGAGGACTACGACATCCTCCTGATCGGACACGAGGGCCACGAAGAGGTCATCGGCACCTCTGGCGAGGCCCCCGACCACATCCAGCTGGTCGACGGCCCCGAGGACGTCGCCAACGTCGAGGTCCGCGACCCCGAGCGGGTCGTCTGGCTGTCGCAGACCACGCTCTCCGTGGACGAGACCATGGAGACCGTCGACGCCCTGAAGACCAAGTTTCCGGGCCTGGTCTCGCCGCCCAGCGACGACATCTGCTACGCCACGCAGAACCGCCAGCTGGCCGTGAAGGAGATGGGCGCCGACTCCGACCTGGTCATCGTCGTCGGCTCGCGCAACTCCTCCAACTCCAAGCGCCTGGTCGAGGTCGCCAAGCTGGCCGGTGCCCGCGAGGCGTACCTGGTGGACTTCGCCGACGAGATCGACGAGGCGTGGCTGGAGGGCGTGGAGACCGTCGGCGTCACCTCCGGCGCCTCCGTCCCGGACGTGCTGGTCGAGCAGGTCCTGGAGTGGCTCGCCGCGCGCGGCTACGCGGACGTGGAGATCGTCAAGACCGCCGAGGAGTCCATCACCTTCTCGCTGCCCAAGGAGCTCCGCCGCGACCTGCGCGAAGAGGCGGCGAACCTGGTGGCCGAGCGCGGCGGCTCGGGCGCGTCCGCGGAGTGACCGACGCCACCTGGGCGTGACTGTCAGTGGCCCGTCGTAACGTGGGGCCATGCAGATCTTCGGCGTGGACATCGGCGGATCCGGGATCAAGGGCGCCCCTGTGGACCTCGACAGGGGCGACCTCGCCCGAGAGCGCTGCAAGGTGCTCACCCCGCAACCGGCGACGCCCGACGGCGTGGCCGACGGGGTGAAGCAGGTGATCGACCACTTCGGCTGGACCGGTCCCGTGGGCCTGACCTTCCCCGGCGTGGTCACCGGCGGCGCGACGGTCCGTACGACGGCCAATGTCGACAAGAGCTGGATCGACACCGACGCGCGCGCCCTGTTCGGCGGCCGACTGGGCGGCCTGCCGGTGACGGTGGTCAACGACGCGGACGCGGCGGGCGTCGCCGAGATGCAGTTCGGCGCCGGCCGGGGCCGCGGGGGCACGGTCATCCTGCTCACCTTCGGCACCGGCATCGGCAGCGCCGTCTTCGCGGACGGCGTCCTGGTCCCCAACACCGAGCTGGGCCACCTGGAGCTGGGCGGTCACGACGCCGAGCGCAAGGCGTCCAGCAAGGCCAAGGAGGACCACGACCTGAGCTGGGAGCAGTGGGCGCGCCGGGTCCAGAAGTACCTGGCACACGTGGAGATGCTGTTCTCACCCGAGCTGTTCATCATCGGCGGCGGGGTCAGCCGCAAGGCCGACAAGTTCCTGCACCACATCCAGGGCATCAAGGCCGAGATCGTGCCCGCGCAGCTCCAGAACAACGCCGGGATCGTGGGCGCGGCGATGCGGGCGGCCCAGCAGGTGTAGGGGCGGCGGGTGTGAGGGTGCGGGCGGGGGCCGGTGGTCGTGGGGGCGGCGGTCGCGGGGCGGCGGGCGTGAGAGGCGGGCGGCCGGGTGGCCCGGTGGTCGTGGCGGCGGGTGGCCGGGTGGCCGGGTGGTTGTGGCGGCGGGTGGCCGGGTGGCCGGGTGGCCGGGTGGTTGTGGCGGCGGGTGGCCGGGTGGCCGGGTGGATGTGGGGCGCGGGTGGGCCGGCGGCCGTGGCGGACGGGACGTGCGGTGGGCGTCCGCGGCACGGGTGGGACACGCGGTGGGCCGTCACGGAGCGGGTGGGGTGCGCGGCGGTGGGCCGTCACACCGCGGGGCGTGCCGCTCGCTACTGCCACCTGCGCTTACCGCCACCTGCGCTTACCGCCGCCTGCGCTTAGCTACCTGCGCATACCGCCACCTGCGCTTAGCGCTGCCTGCGCCGCCGTACCCATCGCACACGGCGGACGAGCACGATCACCCCGGCGGCCAGCGTGCCCCCGTACAGCCAGCCCGCCTGGGTGGCGAGGCCGGTCATCAGGCCCATCAGGCGGCCGAGCATCCCCTCGCGCCCGTCGGCGACCACGAACAGCCCGGACGCGAAGGCGATGGGCACGGCGACGGGCGCGGTCAGCACGTCACCGGGGCGCACCCACAGCGCGGTCAGCGCGCACACGGGCAGGAACAGCAGGCCGTACACCGGCAGCGAGCCGTCGAGGAGCAGCTGGTCGAGGCAGCCCAGGAGGAACATCGCGGCGACGCAGAACAGCCCGCCGCCGAGCCCGGTGAGCCGGGGGCCCGGCAGTCTCGGGCCCTGCGGCACCGTCCGGCCCTGCCCCGCGCCGCGCCCTGCCTCCGGGCCGGGCGAGCGGCGCCGGGCCTGGGGCGGCAGATGGGCGCGGGCCGGGTTGCCGCGTCGCCGTCCGTCGTTCGGGGGTCGCGTCCTATGCTGCTCCATTGGACCAACTTAGGTCTGCTTATGTGCCTGATCGGCTCCCAGACACGCCGATGGGCGGACCTTGGCCGGGCGGGCGGTGCTCCCAGGGAAGAGGGCGCGCGGAACGCCGTAGACTGGTGGATCGGCCAGTGTCCTCCGAGGGCCTGGCAGCCCCAGCTCCTGGCCCTCTCATCCACGGGAAGTCGCAACGTGTCGCTCACGATCGGAATCGTCGGCCTGCCCAATGTCGGCAAGTCGACCCTGTTCAACGCCCTGACCAAGAACGACGTGCTGGCGGCCAACTACCCGTTCGCCACGATCGAGCCCAACGTCGGCGTGGTCGGCGTGCCCGACGGCCGGCTGGCCCAGCTGGCGTCGATCTTCGGCTCGGAGCGCATCCTTCCGGCCACGGTCGACTTCGTGGACATCGCCGGCATCGTGCGCGGCGCGTCCGAGGGCGAGGGCCTGGGCAACAAGTTCCTCGCGAACATCCGTGAGTCGGACGCGATCTGCCAGGTGATCCGCGCGTTCAAGGACGAGAACGTCGTCCATGTCGACGGCAAGGTCTCGCCCAAGGACGACATCGAGACGATCAACACCGAGCTGATCCTCGCCGACCTCCAGACCATCGAGAAGGTCCTGCCGCGGCTCCAGAAGGAGTCCCGGATCAAGAAGGACGTCGCGCCGAAGGTGAAGGCGGTCGAGGAGGCCAAGGAGATCCTGGAGAAGGGCGACACGCTCTTCGCGCACGGCATCCTCCAGGGCTCCGAGCGGGCCGAGCTGCTGCACGACCTGCACCTGCTGACCGCCAAGCCGTTCCTCTACGTCTTCAACGTGGACGAGGACGAGCTGACGGACGAGGACTTCAAGAACGAGCAGCGCGCGCTGGTCGCCCCCGCGGAGGCGATCTTCCTGAACGCCAAGCTGGAGGCCGACCTCGCCGAGCTGGACGAGGAAGAGGCCCTCGAACTCCTCCAGTCCGTCGGTCAGGAGGAGCCCGGCCTCGCGACCCTGGCCCGTGTCGGCTTCGACACCCTCGGCCTCCAGACCTACCTCACGGCCGGCCCCAAGGAATCCCGCGCCTGGACCATCAAGAAGGGCGCCACCGCCCCCGAGGCCGCCGGAGTCATCCACACCGACTTCCAGAAGGGCTTCATCAAGGCCGAGGTCATCTCCTTCGCCGACCTGCTCTCCGCCGGCTCGGTGGCGGAGGCCCGCGCCAAGGGGAAGGCGCGGATGGAGGGCAAGGATTATGTGATGCAGGACGGGGATGTGGTGGAGTTCCGGTTCAATGTGTAGCGGGTGACATGCCACTGCGTCGCTGATCTGGTAAACGTGCACGTCAGAAGGGGTCCGATCCTCCGGGGTCGGGCCCTTGTTTTTCCCGTGCTGGGATGGTGCTGGGAAGCCTGTCCTATCGTCACCTGTCGTCATACCTGGCCATTTCTACCGTGCTGGGATTGCGCTGGGACGATATGAAGAGGGCCAGGCTGCCCGTCCGGCTCTGCGTCACCGGCCTGTCAGTGACGGCGATCCCAGCTCTGCGCTCATTCCGGCTGGCTCCCTGGCTGCCGGCCCGTGACGCTCGGGTCCGGCCAGCGTGGCGCGCAACATAGACCATGATCGCCGGTTAGCCAAACCGGCGATCATCGCGACCATTGATGAGTTCGCGCTCGGTCGCGCCCGGCGGCGGGGTTTTGGCGAACGCAGGGGGTCGCGCCGTCAACTCGCATTGGGAGAAGGACGCGCCCTCCGCTGCACAGATGACCGTGGTGCCCGTCGCTGAACCGCAACGGCACCTCACCCGTAGGAGGGTGATGCAAATGCTCTTTGGCGCCCGAGGCTTCGCCGGGACGAGCGGGCAGGTGGCGACTTGGCCGCTGGAGGGAGCAATCGACTCCTGACCCCGGAAGAGGTGGCCGAGTGGCTCAGAGTCAGTGAAATCACCGTCAGGAACAAGTATCGGGCGTGGGGACTCAAGGCTCAGAAGGTCGGGCGTCTCCTGAGATTCCGTGAGCGCGACATCATTGCCTACCGCGAAAACCGCTACGGGTAACGGCTACTTGGTCATGCCTCAGAAGACGAAAGGATCTGTTTGCCTACGTTTTCCAGCGCTGCAAGTCCGGCTCCAAGGTCTCACCTATCCGTGCACGAAGGCCAGGTGCGGCCACCCTTGGGCCGTGCGTTATCGCGAGCCCCGGCGGTAGGACCGCGCGTCAGCGGGAGGAGACCTTCGACAAGAAAACCGGGCCGCACGGAGCCGACGCCTTCGCCGCAAGGGTCGAGGCCGACAAGGACGAGGGCCTCTATATCGATCCAACGCGAGAAAGATCACGGTCCGCGCCTACGCCGAGGACTGGCTCGCCCGCCGAATCATCGCGGAGTCCACGTATGCGAATTACAAGGGCTTCATCGATAACCACCTCATACCGAGACTCGGTCGCAAGACGATCGCAGGGGTCACGAAGAGGGACATCGAGCACTTCAAGGCGGCCATCGCCAAGGAACTGGCGGCAAGCACGGTCTATGACCGGATGAAGATGGTGAAGCACATCTTCTGGTCCGCGAAGGAGGAGAAGCGGATCCGGGAGGACCACCCAAGGACGTGAAGAACGCTCCCGGAAGCCATGCGGTGGACGAGGACGACATTCCCACTCTGGCCGAGGTGCGCCTCCTGCACGAGCACATGTCTCCGCAGTACAAGCTCACCGTCTGGCTCCAGGCCGGGTCCGGCCTTCGAGTCAGCGACGCCCTGGCCTTCCACGTCGGCTGCCTGCGGAACGACGTGATCCGCATCCGCTGGCAGATCAGCTCGAAGGCACACCGCGAGGACTGCAAGACGCGCCTCGTCCCCCTCAAGCACCGTGAGGAGGGGAGTACCGCGACGTCCCCGCCGCAGGCTTCCTCTGTGCCGAGATCGACGCTCACGAGCAACTGTGGAAGCCGGTCCCGCTCACCTTCCAGACCGCAGCGGGGAAGACGCGGCAGGTCGAAGTGTTCTTCGCGCCACTTGTTGCGGCACTTCTTCGCCTCGACCGCGCTGGCGGCCGGCATCCCGATCCACGAGGTCTCGCGCTGGCTCGGCCACAAGTCGATCAAGACCACGGTCGACATCCTCCCAGAGCGGCACCGAGCATTCTGCGGGCGGGCTGTGCCTGAGCGCTGGCCTTGCCGGGCACCGTCATCCTCCCTTGCGCCGGTGCGGCGGTGCGACGAGGGATGTAGACGCGTGTGACCTCGATGGTCATCGCGCGGGGCAGAACGTAGGTGTTGCCGTCCTCGAATCGAAGGAGCTTGCGCCGACCGTTGACCTCGCGTACGTCGGCCACGACATGAGGGATGCCGCCCACGCTGATCACATCACCACGGCGGACGCCGTCGCCGGTGATGGTGACGGTCTGCACGATCTCTTGCGACATGCCGAGCTCCCGGTGTAGATGAGGTGGTTGGGGGGTGTGGAAGCCGCTTCCTGCTTGGGGCCGCGATCGCGACAGGTGGCCATCGGTCGGCCCTCTGGGCGGCCGGCGAAGCCGTTCAACGGCTGATTCGCCGCTGTCACGCCGTAGCTCCGCCAGACGCCATGAACGGCAGGCAGGTAGGCGGCGGCTGGAGGAGGAGAGGGTGGTGGTGCTTGCGGCTGACGAACGCGGTGACGGTGTTCCCCCTTGGCGCGTCCGAGAGTGACGTCGAGGGGGCGAGTCCCCCTTGTCGCGTTGGTCAGCATCCGATCACCACCGACGTCTCGACCAGCCCGGTTACACTGCCGGCCTTCTCCAGGCGATCGGCCAGTTCGAGCGTGACCTCGCCCAGCCGCCGGAGGAAGCCCAGTGCCTGCCGCGGGTCAGCGGGCAACCGTTCCGATTGCAGTGCGCGAGCCCGTTCGATCAACCCGGTGACGTCCGGATGCTTTCGTTCGACCTCGTCTCGTCGGCCCCGGTGCACGAGCTGGGTGATTGCCACGCGGAAGCGCTGTGCGAGTTCGACAGGGGCCTCGTAATCAGGCGCCGCGACGCTGCACTTCCTCGGTCTGAGAGCGCCGACGGCGTGATGGCTGACCTCGTCGCCGAAGATCGTGTCGAGGCCGTCGAACACGGAGTCCCAGTCCACTGGGGTCCAGCCACGCATCTTTTCCAGTACCTGCTGGTAGCCCTGCACACCGAGCGATGGTTCGGCAGGGGCAGCGGGGACGGTGGGGTCCTTCTCCCGTACCGGCAGGGGTGAGCGGCATCCGGCCTGGTCCCGTAGAGCGGCGTGCGTCATCGGCTCACCGCCACGCTCAGCTCACACCAGGTGGTGGTGCCGTCGCAGCTGACTCCCCAGGTCCCCTGTCGGTTGTCCGTGATCGCCTTCACGAGCAGCAGGCCACGGCCGTGCTCGTCGTCATCGCGGGGCCTGCGGAGAATGGGCCGGTGCCTGGTCACGTGGTGACGTACGTCAATCCGGAGGACGCCGCCCTGGACCGCCATGGACAAGGTGATCACGTCGGTGCCGCTGTGCAGGAAGGCGTTGGTGACCAGTTCGGACACGACGAGCCGGACGTCGCCGGTCAAGAGCGAGGGGACGGCCCACTTCCGCATCAACGCATCGGCGATACGCCGCGCCTGGCCGGCGCATGTCGGAGACGGGGGCATGGCGACCTGGAACTCGGCCGGAGACTGGGTGCCGTGTTCGCCAGTAGAGAGGTGCATGCGGGTGCTCCGCTCGTTCGAGTAGCTGGCTCTACAAGAGCGAACCGCTTAACCAGGGAGCCCGGCATGGGGCCAAGAGGTCGGGGATGGTCAAGGTGGTCAAAGATCGTCTATGGGTTTCCTGCGGACGGTGCCCGCGGGGAACTGGCACGGGATCAGGCAGAAACTGCCGATGTCGTCCCGGACGCGAAGGTTGGAGCTGTCCGTATCCCGGTGCTGTGGCCGGGGACCGCCTTGCGGTGGCGCTACGCATCCGAAGCCACCACTGGGTGACGTTCCGCGGTCTTACACGTACCCAACGGCAGGCCCGCATCTACGGTGGACGCGTATCTGGTCCCGCCTCGCCGCTGCTGGAGCGGGCCGGACAACCTGCTCGGAGATCGTTTTCAACGCTGGGGGCGCAGGATGGCACGCGAGAGGAACGAGCGGTTAGCCGCGCTCTTGCTGGAAGCCGGCTGGACGCGGGCGCAGACGGCCACCGCGTACAACCGTGTCGCCGCCGAGACGCTGAACGGCGAGGTACGGGAGAACTCCAGGATCGGGCGTTCGCACGTGAGCATGTGGGTGGGAGGAGCACGCCCGTCGGGCATCGCGCCCGCTATCTTGTGCGAGGCGCTGTCCCGTCGGCTGAAGCGTGAGATCACGCCCCAGGAGGCGGGATTGGCGGCTTCCACCTCACCGGCGCACGGAGCCTTGGACTGGCACGTCGACCCTTTGATCGCGCTGAAGGATTTGGGGAGCGGAGTGGACACGGACCGGCGTCGGCTGCTGAGGAACGGGGTCTACTCCGCCGCGGCATTGGTCCTCCCGGACGAGACGTGGTGGGAGGCGATGTCCCGACCGCCGGCGGACGCGGGAGCCGCGGGTAGACGTGTCGGTCAGGGAGACGTCGAGACCGTTCGGGAACTGACCCTCGCGTTCTCGCGCATGGACCAGCGGCGCGGCGGCGGCCACGGACGTCGGGCGGTCGACGAGTACCTGCGCCATGAGGCCCTGGACTTCCTTCGCGGGCGGTTCACCGACGAGCAGAGCCGGCGTGCCATGTTCTCCGCCACCGCGGAACTGGCCTATGTATCGGGCTGGATGGCCTTCGACAACAGCGAACACGCCGTGGCACTCCAGCGCTTCAACACCGCGGTGAAACTGGCGGCGCGGGCCGGTGACGCTCCCTTGAGCGGACACATCCTGCGGGCGATGGCGCACCAAGCGCTCGACCTGGGGTTCCGCCGCGAAGCCCTCCGGATCGCCCAGGCGTCGGTGCACGGCCAGCGGTACGCGGCTGCCACCCCGCGCGAGCGAGCCCTGCTCGGTGTGGTGCACGCCCGCACGCTGGCCGCCAACGACCGCCGCCAGGAAGCCGCCCAGGCACTGCTGCGGGCCGAAAACGATCTTTCGAACGCGCACGACGGTATCCGGGAACCGGACCGGACATTCTTCTTCGGCGAGGCTTCCCTGGCCCATGAAACCGCCTGCACTCTCCGTGACCTCGGCGACCATCAGCGTGCGGTCAGGGAGTTCCGGCGGTCGGTGCGGACGCGCGGAGCGGCGTTCCGGCGTACCCACGCCGTCACCCTCGGGTACATGGGCGCGACCCAGATCGCGCAAGGCGCAGTCGAGGAGGCGTGCGCAACCTGGACCAGTGTTTTGGACGCGATGGAAGACGGCATCTACTCCGGCCGGGCCCGGCAGACGGTGGTCGACATGCGGCACCTGCTGTCGCCCTACCGCAAGCGCGGGATCCGGGTGGTCAGCGTTCTCGACGTCCGCGCGGCCACGTATCTCGCCCAAGTAGATTGATCAGGCGCGTCGTTCACAGGCGAGTCGGAGGGTTGGTGCCGTGGTGCTGGAGATCAGGCCGATTGGAACGGTGGTCGAAGGGCGCACCGAGGTGGCGGATGACTACTGGGGTGGCGTCGAGTCCGTGATCCAGCTCGATGAGTCGGAGTTCCCTCTCGACTCCGTGCAGGGACTGGACGAGTTCTCGCACCTGGTGGTCGTGTGGCACTTCGACAAGGCATCGCCCAGCGACGTGGAGTATCACGCGCGCAGTCCGAGGGGGAACCCGGACTGGCCTGCCACGGGAACGTTCGCGCACCGCAATCACCGTCGCCCCAACCAGCTCGCGCAGAGCTTCCCCCGGCTCCTCAGGGTCAACGGGCTCAGGCTGCATGTTACCGACCTGGACGCCGTCGTCGGCACGAAGATCTACGACCTCTCGCCGTACTTCGAGGAGATGGGACCGCGGGGACCCGTGCGGGAGCCCTCCTGGCCTGGGGAGATGCTGAAGGACTACTGGGCCGACAAGACATCTTGAGCGCTCGGCGCCGGGACCGTCAGGCTCTCCACCCTGGGATCTGAAGCACACTGCCCGGCGTGGAACCGGTTCTGGGCCGGCTGCCTGATCGTGTAGCGGGCGGTGTTGTCCAGGCGGGTGGTGAAGTTGCCCGCCGGGTCCCGGGTGAGCAGGAGCAAGGGCTCCATGGCGGCCAGGTCCGGGGTGTCGGTGATACCGCCGACTTTGCGGGTGGCGGTAACGGCGACGAGGTCACCGCCGGAGGCAGCGGTGTCGAGGTATGCGGTGTTGCGACGGCCGCGTTCCCCGTTGAGGAGGCACTTGGCGGCGCCGAGGACGCCGAGGGTGAGGCAGCCGCCGATCAGGACCACGGTGGTGCCCTGGCCGAGGGTGAGGCGGGTGATCACGCTGAGGTCGGCCAGCAGTTCGCCCTCGGGTGCCCACAGAGGGGCCAGGCGGATCTCCTGGCCGTCGGAGAAGGTGATGGCCGGATCCGGGGGCGGGGTGAAGCGGTAGGGCAGGTGGGGACCGAACTCGGCGTACGCGGAGTTGCGGCCCGGGGCGCCCAAGATGATCAGGCTGTCGGGTTCGGCGTTGTAGTACTCGCCGGGGTGGAAGTCGCGGATGGTGGCCGAGGGTGAGCCCTGGGCCAGGTGGACGCGAACGTAGAACAGCGCGTCCAGGTCGGCGAAGCCGGCGTATCTGGCGTACAGCGGGTCGCTGGGGTGTTGCCTGGGCCGGTCGGTGACGGGGAGGGCGGAGCAGATCACGTCCACGCGGGAGCCGGTGGTGATGCCGAAGAACCGGCTCGTCCCGTGGTTCGAGGCCGTCACGGCGTCGGTGGCGTCGCCGGCCGGTGCGGGTGTCTCGGTGACGTGGCTGCCGTCGGAGATGAGCAGGGCGAGCGTGTCCAGTGCCTGTCCAGCGTGGCGGCGTACGGTCTTGGCCGAGCAGCCCAGCACCCGGGCGAGGGATTCCTGCCGCTCGGTCAGCGTCGGCCAGGAGTGCTCACCCAGCAGGTTGAAGTCCGCGGCGGCATAGCGGCGCTCGTGCGGGGTCAGCGCGTCGATCGCCCTGCGCAATGCGGCCACCAGGCGTGTGGTCTCGCTCGCCGTGTGGGACAGCGTCGGGGTCCGGGCGAGCAGCAGCGTCTTCAGAGGAACGCTGAGCGCGGTGACGGCTCCGGGGTGGCCGAGAGCGGGGCCTTGGCGGAGCCGCAACAACTCGGCACGGACTTCCTCCGGGGAGAGCCGGATCGGGGGAGTGGCCATGTGTCCAACAGACGGCCAGCGGTTGGAATCTGCCCTGTTTTTGGGGCAGTTGGCGGGATGTCCCGCCAAAGGGGTGCGTGGGGATGGTAGGGGCCTTCCTTCTCACCGCTGGAGGTGAAGATGCACGCCGCCGTCATCCCGGCCCCCGCTCGGGGGCCGCAGCCCCCGCCCCCTCCACCACCCCCTCCTCCGTCTCCGCCGGCCCCGCCGCCTCCGGGCGGTGGCAACTGAGGTCGCCGCTGACTGACAGCCCCTGAGCGCCCGGTGCCGGACGGAAGAACGCCGGCACCGGGCCTCCCCCACCCATGCCATCGAAGGAGATGACGGCCGTGAACCGAACGCCGGCCAACACCCTCGTGCTCAACCCCGACGAACTCGGCCCCGACCCGGTGCCGGGCATGGACCTGGCGGTGAAGCTGGGCATCGGGCATCTGGAGATCCGCTCGGCCGAGGGCGCCAACGCGGTGACGCTGCCTGCCGACCGGCTGCGGCACATCCGAGCCCTGGCCGACGAGCGCGGCCTGAGGGTGGCGGCGCTTGCCTCACCGCTGTGGAAGTGGTGCCGTCCCGAAGCCACGCCAGGGAGAGTCGACACCTTCGGCTTCCCCACCCAGGTCCCGCCCGGGGACCGGCTGGGCTGGATCGAGCGGGCCATCGAGGCCGCGCGCATCCTCGGTGCCCCGGTCGTGCGGATCTTCTCCCACCTGCGCGTCGAGCCGGAGCTGACCGAGCAGCTGCTCGGTGACCCGCTGCTGGCCAAGGCACTCGAAGCGGCAGCCACGGCCGGGGTGCGGCTGCTGCTGGAGAACGAGCCGGTGTGCACCGTCGCCCACGCCGAACCCCTCCTCCAGGTCCTGGACCGCTACCAGGGACAGGGTCTGGGGCTGTGGCTGGACGTGGCGAACCTCCACGAAGTCGGCCAGGCCACCCGCGGCACGGTGAAGGCCCTGGCCCCGTACGTGGGATACGTGCACGTCAAGGACTACCAGCCCACCGACGGCGGCAACCGGGTCTTCTGCCCGGCCGGAGAAGGCGTGGTGCCGTACGACCAGGTGCTCCCGTTGCTGCACGCCGTGCACCCGGCGCTGCCGTACGCGCTGGAGACCCACGTGCGCGACGCCCCCGCTGACGCGCTCGCAGCGGGGGCCGCGTTCTTGCGCTCGGCCGTCCCAGGAGGCGTCGCGTGAAGCGGGTGCTGCTGGCCGGGGCCGGGGAGGTCGGTGCCAAGCACCTCGCTGCCCTCGCCGGCACGCCTGGCGTGATGGTCGCAGGGGTCGCCGACCCTGCCCCGCGCACCGACGTCCCGACAGGCGTTCCGGTGTTCGCCTCCTGGCAGGCGGCACTGAAGTCGCTGGCGCCGGACCTCGTAGTGGTGGCCACCCCACCCGGGACCGCCCTCACCGTAGCCCGGAACGCCACCCAGGCCGGGGCCACAGTGCTCGTGGAGAAGCCCGCCACCACCGACCCCGCGGCCCTGACACCCCGGCCGGGCGACGAACGGATCTTCGTCGCGTTCCAACCGCACTTCGCCCCCGGCCTCGATCGCCTGCTTGCCTCGCCTCCGGCCGTCGTACGCGCGGACGTGATGCTGGCCGTGCGACGCGATCCCGGCTACTTCCGCGGCTGGCGCCGTACCTACGCCACCGCCGGCGGAGTGCTGCACCAGCAGGCCATCCACGGCCTGGCACTCGCCCTGCGGATCGTCCCCGGCGACGTCGAGGCGGTCGACGCAGAGGCCGTACACCGCCGGGGCCTGGCCGAGACCGAGGACCGAGTCACAGCCGTCATCACCCTGACCGGCGGAACCACGGTCCACATCGACGCACGCGTGGACCACTCCGGCCCGGCGGCCCACGAACTCGCCCTCCACCTCGCCGACGGACGCCTCCTTCAGGTACGCGGCCGGAACCTCGAAGCCGGACTCGGCACCCCGGCCACCGCTCCCACCCATGCGGAACTGCGGCGCGCGATGTACGCCGCAGTTCTGGACGCCGCCGACGGGCGTCCAACCCACCCCTGCCTGTTCCCGCTGACGGCGCTGCGGCGCCCGCTGGAGGTGATCGACCGTGTCTACCGCGACGCCCGCGTCGTCCGGGTTACGGACTCCGCTGCCGCATGAACTGCCCGTCGAGGTCGTCGAACGCAAAGGCATCGGCCACCCCGACACCCTCGCCGACGGCATCGCCGAACTCGCCTCCATCCGCTACAGCCGGCACTGTCTGGACGTGGCGGGGGCGGTACTGCACCACAACCTGGACAAGGTCGCCGTACTCGGCGGCCGGGCCGCGTTCACCGACACCGACGGCGTCTACGACCGGCCGCTGCGAGTCGTGTTCGGCGGCCGGATCTCCACCACCTTCGCCGGACACCCGCTGCCGGTGCGGGACATCCTGGAACAGGCGGCCGTCGACCACCTGCGCACCGCGCTGCCAGGCTTCGACCGCGTGAAACTGGAGGTCCGGCACGAGACGACCGACTCCTCCAAGTTCCCGCACTGGTTCGCCCCACGATCGCTGGAGGATCTGCCGGAGCGGCCCCGGGCGTTCTCCAACGACACCGCCTACCTCGTCGGCTCCGCCCCGCGCACGACCACCGAGACCGTGGTGCTGCTGGCCGAGGCATGGTTCCGCCGCCTGCCGTGGGCGGGCAGCGACATCAAGGCCCTCGCCGTCCGCGACAGTGCGACCTGGACGGTGACCGTCTGCGTGCCCGCTCTGGCCGGACAGCTGACCAGCGCGGCCGAGTTCGACGACGCGGTCACCGCCGCGGCCGGCGAACTGACCGAGCTGCTGGCCGAACGGCTGCCGGGCAGGGTGACGGTGGTGTGCAACACCCGCGGCAGCCGCACCGGCCCGATCTCCGGCCAGTACTTCACGTTCTCCGGTTCGGCCGTCGACTACGGCGAGGACGGGCTGGTCGGCCGGGGCAACGCTCGCACAGGAGTGATCAGCGGCGCTCACCTCGCGGGCAACGAGGCCACCTTCGGGAAGAACCCGGCCTACCACGTCGGCAAGGTGGGCGGCTGGCTCGCCGATACCGCCGCCCGTACGGTGGCCGCCGAGTTCGGCCCGTGCCGCATCGCGCTGCTGTGGCGCAACGGTGCCGCGTACGACGACCCTGCCTCGATCGAGATCACCACCGCCGATCAGACACCGCCCGGGGCGACGACGGAACTGGTGCGGGCCACGCTGGCCCGGACCGACTGGATGGATGACCTGCTGCTCGGCCGCTACCTGCCCACCATCGAACCGGTCGAGGATCTGCTGGTTGAACTGGAACGGGCTGCCGGATGACCGCGCACCGTCTCACCACCGGCCATGTCTCAGCCCTCCTCGTACTGCCCGAGGAACTGGACACCGCGCCCGCACAGACCGCCGCCCGGTCCCTGCCCGGCGGCTGGACCCTGAACGCCGCCCCGGACATCAAGGCGGCAGCGGACGTCGAGATCACCACAGGGGCGGCGGCCGTCACCATCGAGCAGGACACCGTGCGTCTGCGACTTCCCGCCGCCGTGGCCGCCTCGGAAACCCTGGCGTACGCCACCTACACCGCGACCGAACGCATCCGCCAGCAGCAGCACAGGGTCACCGCGCACGCCACCGCCCTGATCGCGCCCGACGGGCAGGCGGTACTGCTGATCGGAACGAAGGGCGCCGGCAAGACGTCCACCGCGATCGCCCTCGCGGCGCGCGGCTGGACCTATGCCGGTGACGACCTGGTCGTCCTCGGCGAGCCGGGCGACGGCGGTCTTGCGGTGTGGCCGGGGAGGCCCACCGCAGCCATCCGCGACCTGGACCGACCCCTCGCGCCCAAGCCCCGCCACCTACTGGAACCGTTCGCCACCGGCCCGGCGTCACTGGCGAGGGTCGTGCGCGTGGCTGTCCACCCGGCTCTTGCTCAAGCGTCGATGACGCCCGCGGTGCCGCTCTCGGTGAACGAGCGGCTACGGCTGCACGAGATGCTGGCCCGCTATATCTCCGGCCTGCCCACTCCGGTGACCGGCGTCTCGGGAGTGCCGTACGGACCTGTGTGGCCGCTGGACACCCCTGACCTGGCCCGCTGGCGCAGTCATCTCATCTCCGCGCTCGCGGGCTGCCGGTTCGACTACCTGCACGCCCCCGACCCCGAGACGGCCGCCGACCTGCTGACCGAAGAGGGGACCACATGAAGGCTGCCGCGATCCTGCCCAGCCGCAACGAGCCGGCCACCATCAGCGCCGTCACCGCCGCCGTCGACACCGCCCTCGGCAACGTGCCGACGGTCATCGTCAACGCCGACTCCTCCGACACCCCGACCACCACCGAGAACTTCGCCGTCACTGGCACCCGGGTGAAGAAGGTGCCGCTGGCGGGCCTGACGCGGGGCAAGGGCGCCCAGATCCTGGCCGCCGCCCGCCGTCCGGAACTCGCCGACGCCGAGGTGGTACTGATCACGGACACCGACACCCGCAACCCCGACCCGGCCGCCTACGCCGCCCTGCTGGACCACGTACGGGCCGGAGCCGCCCTGGCGATCGCCGACTACCCGAGGCACTGGGACGAAGCCAACCTCACCAACCACCTCGCCCGGCCCTTGATCGCCGCCACCACTGGCCACGACGTCCCCCAGCCCCTCGCAGGCGACCTGGCCCTCTCCCGCCAGGCACTCGCTGCTGTCCTCCGCGCCTTCCAAGCCCTGCCACGGGAACTGTCGGAATGCGTGGACGGCTACGGCATCGATGCGTTCCTCCTGCTCACCGCCACTGCCATCGGGCCCCTCGCCTCCGTACGGATCGACAGGCCCAAGCAGCACGCCGACTCCTTCCCCCACCTCCCGGCCATCTACCACCAGGCCGTCCCCGTCCTGCTGCACCTGACCGCGACGCGGACGCCACCGCCCGTACCGCCGGGCGGTGAAGCGACCGTGTACCGCGTTTCCCACCGCGTGGTCGAGCCCGCCCGCCTCCAGACCATGCTCACCACGCCCGAGAGCCTTGGCCAACACCCAGACGGATACGATGAACACCCGTGGCCGCAACCCGCCGTAGACGCCTGGCACGCCGTCCGCTCCGGGGTTCCAGCGGTGGAAGCGGCCCGCCGACTGTGGCCGCATTACCTCCGCCGCGTGGCCGACTGGCTCACCACCGGAGAGCACGCCGCGCCCCGGCAGCGGGCCGGGATACTCGCCACCGCGCACGCCCGCCTGCACACCGCCCTCCTCACCGCCGCAGGAGCCCGCCGATGACCGCCGCCCCGACCTCAGGCTTCTCCGCCTTCGCCCTGGAGCCCTTCCCCGAACTCCAGCCGGGCGACGATCTCGCCGGCACCATCACCGGTGTTCTCAGCCGCACCGGCACCAAACTGCGTGACGGGGACATCGTCGTCGTCGCCAGCAAAGCCGTGTCCGTGGCGGAGAAGCGGTACGTCGACCTGGCCGATGTCACCCCCGGCCCCGAGGCCCTCGCCCTGTCCGCCAAGACGGGCAAGCCAGCCGAGATCGTGCAACTGATCCTCGACTCCTCCACCGAGCACTTCCTGGCCACCGAAAAGGGGCCGATCATCGCCCGCCACACGCTCGGCTACCAGCTCACCTCCGCGGGGATCGACCGGGCCGGCACCGAAGGCGCCTGGCTGCTACCCGAGAACCCTGACGCTTCCGCCCGCTCCCTGCGCGACGCCCTGAGCATCTACTCCGGCGCCACCGTCGCCGTGGTCATCGCCGACTCCGACGGCCGCGCCGACCGGCGCGGCGCCACCGTCATCTCCATCGGCGCGGCAGGCGTGGCACCCCTGCGGGTGACGGAGCACAGCGGCAAACGGCAGGAGGAGACCTTCACCGACCTCATTGCCGCGGCAGCCGGCATCATCCTCGGCCAGCGTGGCCGAGGCGCACCGGCCGCCATCCTGCGCGGCATCGCGTATGACCTCAGTGATGACGGTGTGGCCGCGATGCTCCATCGCCAGCCGTGAAGCTCGTCACCCTGCCGCTCGCCGATGAAATAAAAGGAAGCCCTCGACCTTCATGGAGGCGGTGTCATTCTCGGCACCCTTTGAACTGGTCGGCGCCCTGCTTCTGGAACAGGTTTGCGCGCGATGGTTCCTGTTCGAGCGTTGCAACTGCGGTGTTGACTAGATTTTGGGTCTTGGCGACTTGATGCTGTGCGGTGGGAAAGCGATGCTGTCTTCCGGCATGAATAAGCCCCCGGCCAGTACGGTCCGGGATTATTCTTGCAGTTCCTTCTAGAATGGAACTTCAGAAGCCCAAGGGCCCGGCTTGTGTGGCTCTGGATTTGCGAGCGCCTCACTCCACAGGCGTTTCATGTAGATATCGAATCGTCCGGCATATAGGCCGTTTCCCAGGGTGAACTCTTCGTCCTCGTCTTGTGAATCAAATGTGCGCTCCGCGAATTCGCAAAGTGCTATCAAGATCACTCGGACCGAAGCCCAGCTCGTGGGGATTCGACTCCGAAACATGCGTCGGACGGTCTCGCGACTGGCTGTCGCCCCTTCCTCCTGGCGCTCATTGATCTTGTCGACGCGCTCGGTGATGGCTCGCAGGGTGGGACGCCCGGCTTCACCGTACAGCTCAAAGACCGCCTCTACGAACCGCCTGGGGGCCCCGTTCGGCAACTCCTCAGCTGTAGGTATACGTATCACCTTTGGCACAGACCGCTCCCCGTAGTCTCCGCTGCTCGTTGCGGTGGAGCACTCATATTGACACACGAGAGCTTGTGTTGGCAGGCGTTGACACATCCGGTGGTCTGTTGACAGGCGTTGACACAACTACTGGGCCATTGGCAACTGTTGTCCTGCGGTGGCCATGTTGATCAACCGCTTCTCGCGATGCCCCACGCTATTTCTGTACGCGGCGAAAGGCTCGTCGTGCAGAGAGGTATGCAGGGGGAAATGTGTCGTCTGAGTATTCGTCGATCGGTGGCGAGCTTGGAAGTTCCGCGAAGCGGTGCCGTGTGGTTGAGATGCTGATGGAACTGGCAGGACCTGTCGCACAATCTCTGCACTCCGGGGAGACCCATGAGTTCTGGTTCCAAGTCGCGCGAATCACATTCCTTCTGTGGTACATGAAGAGGGCGGCGAAATGACGTCTAATGTCTGTCTCGTGACTCCTGGCGGGGCATCGCGTTGGGATGGTCGCGTAGGTGGTCTCCGCTCAGCTTCGTGAGCTTGTCGAGGTCTTCACCGGGTTGTACCCGTGGCAGTTTCGGTGCCTGGTGCAGACAGTGCGGCGTGAGGGAGGATCATCGCTGGATTCGACCCGATCTGGCCGCCCATGGTTTCTGCCGCTGGAGGAAGGGGTGCGGCTGGTGGCGATGTACTGCGGTACCAATCTCACGATGCGACAGCTCGCGCCGCTGTTCGGGATCTCCCCAGCGGCGGTCGGGCGGATCATCGGTTGGCCTGGTCCGCCTACTGGCGCTTGCGCCGGCTTTGCGCAAACTCGGTCGGTGGGTGGCGGTCATCATGGACGGCACGCTGGTGCCCACCTGCAACCGGTCGATGGCCGCTTCCTCGAAGAACTACCGGTACTCGGCGAAAGCGCAGGTGCTGATCAAGGCGGAGACCAGGCTGGTGCTGGCGGCCAGCCGTCCAGTACCGGACAACGCAACGACTGCACGACTGTCGCTGATTCCGGAATTGAGGAGGCCAGCGGTCGTGCCACCGTGCTCGCCGGCGGCGGCAACCAGGGCGCCAGCGCCCTCATCCCGCATCGCAGTCGGGCCGGACAGAACTGCCTACCGCAGCGGAAGAAACAGCACAATGCACCCCACCGGCAGGTCCGAGACCGTCGTCTGCGGCCGTGCCGAGGTGTGCCGGACCCGATGTGCTGGGTCATCCGGAGACCCAGGCCGTACATAGGATCGAGGTCGTGGCAGGCAAAGTGATAGGCAAAGGACCATTGCGCGGCTACCTCTTGGAGGAGGTGCTGGCCTGGTTGCTGCGGTCCAGCGGCTTTGAAGTCCTCACTGCCGACGACGACAAGGACAAAGAACCGTGGAAGGTGCTGAAAGAGGACAGGAACGGTCTGCTGGTCCGTGGACGCGGGGCATGGCACCAGGTCGACGCGCTTGGACAGTTCCGGTACGTCCCGCCGTTCTCCCTGCCCGTCCGGCTGTTCGTCGAGGCGAAGTACCTGACAACAGCGCCGGTGGGTCTCCCCACCGTACGTAATGGTCACGGCGTGATCCACGACGTGAACGAGGGCGAGACCACCACGCTCACCGCCCCAGGGGCCAGCCGGCCCCGGACGCGATATCGGTACAGCTACGCGATCTTCTCTACGTCCGGATTCAGTCCAGAGGCGCAGGACTACGCGCTGGCACACCAGATATCGCTGATCGACCTCTCCGCACCCGACTTCGCCGTCCTGCGTAACCTCGTCAAGACCGCGGCCGACGCGATTCACGCAGTGCTCGAAGCCACGCCTCCGGTCGAGCGGTCGAAGGTGCATGAGATACGGGCGTATCTTCGCGGACCGTTGCTTGGCATGGACCCGGGCGGCGTGGAACTTCCCGGCGCTATTCGCGGCCCACTCGATCACCTGGCTCAGGCTCTACAGAGCCGGTCGCGGCTGGGTCTTGTTCTGGCTTTCCCGGCTGCGCCGTTTGTCCTGGGACTAGCCTCGGATGATCTGTATGCCTTCGTGGATTATGCGAGGGTGCATCCCACACATGCAGTTCGCCTGCACCGCATCAACCAGACAGCGTCACATCCCATTTGGGAACTGCGCTCCGCAGGGCACCCAGAGGCATACGCGTTGAGGTTCGGTCTGCCGGAGCGGGTTGAGGCTTGGATAGTCGAGCAGGATGAAGGAATGCCCTCGCGCACTCGGTATGTCAAGCGCAGCATGCTGTCCACCATGACCCTGTACTGGATGCACGGGGAACATGCCCAGACTTTCCAGCTTCGCTACGAACCAAGTGAACTCCGTCCCGCGACCTGACCGCCTCGCACGCGCGTGCGAGGCGCGCCTCGTCGAGCGCCTTACAGAACATCAGAGGTCGGCATCCTGCGAACAAAGCCATGGTGGGTTCGATGGGCCAATGGTGTCGGCCGAGCCGCTGGTGGGAGCCCATCCCTAGGTCTTGTCTGACAAAGGATCTTGGTTGGGTTCGCGGAGCCAGAGGATGAGCGAGGCGAGGTGGACTCCGGCGCGGTATCGGTCGGCGAGTT
>NZ_JBWKES010000051.1:0-38777 GCF_056435325.1 Streptomyces sp. NPDC043952 | reverse complement strand
CCGGCAGACCACTCGCCCGCACCCGCGTCTCACCCTTCGCAGCACTCCGCCCCGCCGGATCAGATCCAGCGGGGCGGAATTAACCAACAGCATCCACCCAGGGAAGGGGCCCGTGGCGGTCGTACTACTTGTTGCCGCCCTTGGCCAGGAACGCCAGCAGGTCCTGGCGGCTGACGACACCCTTCGGCTTGCCCTCGACGAGGACGATCGCCGCGTCCGCCGTGCCCAGCACCTGCATCAGGTCACCGACCGGCTCGCCGGAGCCGACCTGCGGCAGCGGGGCGGACATGTGCTTCTCCAGCGGGTCCTCCAGGGAGGCGCGCTGGGAGAACAGGGCGTCCAGCAGCTCGCGCTCCACGACCGAGCCGACGACCTCCGCGGCCATCACGTCCGGGTGACCGGCGCCCGGCTTGACGACGGGCATCTGCGAGACGCCGTACTCGCGCAGCACCTCGATGGCCTGGCCGACGGTTTCCTCCGGGTGCATGTGCACGAGCGACGGGATCGTGGCGCCGGACTTGTCGTTCAGCACGTCGGCGACGCGGGCGCTCGGGCCCTCGTCCTCCAGGAAGCCGTAGTCCGCCATCCACTCGTCGTTGAAGATCTTCGAAAGGTAGCCGCGGCCGCTGTCCGGGAGCAGGACCACGACCACGTCGTCCGGGCCGAGCCGCTCGGCGACGCGCAGCGCGGCGACCACGGCCATGCCGCAGGAGCCGCCCACCAGCAGGCCCTCCTCCTTGGCGAGGCGGCGGGTCATCTGGAAGGCGTCCTTGTCGGACACGGCCACGATCTCGTCGGCGACGGTGCGGTCGTAGGCGGTCGGCCAGAAGTCCTCACCGACGCCCTCGATCAGGTACGGCCGGCCGGAGCCGCCCGAGTAGACGGAACCCTCCGGGTCGGCGCCGACGACCTTGACCTTGCCGTCGCTGGCGTCCTTCAGGTAGCGGCCGGTGCCGGAGATGGTGCCGCCGGTGCCGACGCCCGCCACGAAGTGGGTGATCTTCCCCTCGGTCTGGTCCCACAGCTCCGGGCCGGTGGAGTGGTAGTGCGACAGCGGGTTGTTCGGGTTGGAGTACTGGTCGGGCTTCCAGGCGCCGGGGGTCTCGCGCACCAGGCGGTCGGAGACGTTGTAGTACGAGTCCGGGTGCTCGGGGTCCACGGCGGTCGGGCAGACGACGACCTCGGCGCCGTAGGCACGCAGTACGTTGATCTTGTCGGTGCTCACCTTGTCGGGGCACACGAAGATGCACTTGTAGCCCTTCTGCTGGGCCACGATCGCCAGCCCCACACCGGTGTTGCCGCTGGTGGGCTCCACGATGGTGCCGCCGGGCTTCAGCTCCCCGCTCTCCTCGGCGGCCTCGATCATGCGCAGGGCGATGCGGTCCTTCACGGAGCCGCCCGGATTGAAGTACTCCACCTTGGCCAGGACGGTCGCCTGGATGCCCTTGGTCACGTTGTTGAGCTTCACCAGCGGGGTGTCGCCGACGAGGCTGATCATCGAGTCGTGGAATCGCACCGTTGTCTCCGGTCGCTGCAAAAAAGTGGTCGTAGTGGTGCCGTCAGCCTACGGCCCCCGGCCCGGCTCGGGCGGTCGTTCACTCCCCGTCGAGATTGGCGCACGCCCTGTACGGGGCAAGGAGTGGGTGTACGGCTACGAGGAGGTGGCGGCGACGCATGACGAACATGTCGAGGGCGCGGGTGGCCCGGCGCATCGCGGCCGGGGCGGCGTACGGCGGGGGCGGGGCCGGGCTGATCGGGGCGGCCGCGGTCGGCCTGCTGCTCGCCGAGGTGCGGCTGGCCCGGCGCCATGTGGGCAACGGCACCGGCGAGCGGGTGCCGGGCGCGGAGGGGACATACGGCCGGGCGTACGACGTGCCCGGCGAGCCGCCGCTGCGGCTGGTGATGCTCGGCGATTCCACGGCCGCGGGGCAGGGGGTGCACCGGTCCGGGCAGACTCCGGGCGCGCTGCTGGCCTCCGGGCTCGCGGCGGTCGCGGAACGCCCGGTGGAGCTGCGCAACGTGGCGCTGCCGGGCGCGCAGTCCGACGACCTGGACCGGCAGGTCGCGCTGGTGCTGTCCGGCGGCCGGCCCGCCCCGGACATCTGCGTGATCATGATCGGCGCGAACGACGTGACCCACCGGATGCCGCCGACGCGTTCGGTACGGCATCTGTCGGCGGCGGTGCGCAGGCTGCGCACGGCCGGCGCGGAGGTGGTCGTCGGCACCTGTCCCGACCTGGGCACCATCGAGCCGGTGCAGCAGCCGCTGCGCTGGCTGGCGCGGCGGGCGTCACGGCAGCTGGCGGCGGCGCAGACCATCGGGGTGGTGGAGCAGGGCGGGCGCACGGTCTCGCTGGGCGATCTGCTGGGCCCGGAGTTCGCGGCCAATCCCCGCGAGCTGTTCGGCCCGGACAACTACCACCCCTCGGCCGAGGGTTACGCGACGGCGGCGATGGCCGTGCTGCCCACGGTGTGCGCGGCGCTCGGCCTGTGGCCGGCGGAGGAGGACCGGCCGGACCTGACCCGGCGCGAGGGCTTCCTGCCGGTGGCCCGCGCGGCGGCCGAGGCGGCGGCGGAGGCCGGTACGGAGGTCACGGCCGCGATGCCGACGGGACCGCGCGGCCCCTGGGCACTGCTCAAGCGGCGCCACCGCCGCCGGGTCCCGGAGGCCGAGGCGGCGGCGCCGTCCACTTGACGGCGGCGACCGGGCGGGTACTCGTACCCGTGACCGTGACAACGGCTCCCGCCGCCAAAGCAAGCGCTTAGAAACTGCGGCCAGCGTCACACCCCGACACCGATGACCTGTCAACTACGGCCGGGTAACTTCCAGACCGGCCCTGCACAATCCCGTTCACCTGGAGCCCCGATGCCCGAAGCCGTGATCGTCTCGACCGCCCGCTCCCCCATCGGCCGCGCCGGCAAGGGTTCGCTCAAGGATCTGCGCCCCGACGACCTCACCGCCACGATCATCCAGGCCGCGCTCGCCAAGGTCCCCGAGCTGGACCCGAAGGACATCGACGACCTGATGCTCGGCTGCGGGCTGCCCGGCGGCGAGCAGGGCAACAACCTCGGCCGGATCGTCGCCGTACAGCTGGGCATGGACCACCTGCCCGGCTGCACCATCACCCGCTACTGCTCCTCGTCCCTCCAGACCTCCCGGATGGCCCTGCACGCCATCAAGGCGGGCGAGGGCGACGTCTTCATCTCGGCCGGTGTGGAGACCGTCTCCCGCTTCGCCAAGGGCAGCTCCGACAGCCTCCCGGACACCCGCAACCCGTTCTTCGCCGAGGCCGAGGCCCGCACCGCGGCGGTCGCGCAGCAGGAGGGCACCACCTGGCACGACCCGCGCGAGGACGGCCTGGTGCCGGACGCGTACATCGCGATGGGCCAGACCGCCGAGAACCTGGCCCGCTGGAAGGGCATCACCCGCCAGGAGATGGACGAGTTCGGCGTCCGCTCGCAGAACCTCGCCGAGGAGGCCATCAAGGCCGGCTTCTGGGAGCGCGAGATCACCCCGGTCACGCTGCCCGACGGCACCGTCGTCGCCAAGGACGACGGCCCGCGCGCCGGCGTCACCATGGAGGGCGTCTCCGGCCTGAAGCCGGTCTTCCGCCCCGACGGCCTGGTCACCGCGGGCAACTGCTGCCCGCTCAACGACGGCGCCGCCGCCCTCGTCATCATGAGCGACACCAAGGCCCGCGAGCTGGGCCTGACCCCGCTCGCCCGCATCGTGTCCACCGGCGTCTCCGCCCTCTCCCCCGAGATCATGGGCCTCGGCCCGGTCGAGGCGAGCCGGCAGGCGCTGCGCCGGGCCGGCCTGACCACGGACGACATCGACCTGGTCGAGATCAACGAGGCTTTCGCCGCCCAGGTGATCCCCTCCTACCGCGAGCTGGGCTTCGACCTCGACAAGGTAAACGTCAACGGCGGCGCGATCGCCGTCGGCCACCCCTTCGGCATGACCGGCGCCCGGATCACCGGCACGCTGATCAACTCCCTCCAGTGGCACGACAAGCAGTTCGGCCTGGAGACGATGTGCGTCGGCGGCGGCCAGGGCATGGCGATGGTCATCGAGCGCCTCAGCTGAACCGGCCCGCCCGCACCGACCGCGGTCAACGGTCCGTAGCGGACCGGGCACTTCACGTCAGGGATCGGCCCAGAACCCGCGAAACCACCGGGTTCTGGGCCTTTCTGTGATCCAATCTCCCCCAGGATGTGACCTATCTCCCCCGTCCCGGACATCGGCGCAGGTCAGCACCGGACGGCATGCCGTCCGGCGGGCCCCCGGAGCCAAAGAACTGTCCGTTTCGTGACGTTACGCACTGACAGTTGGGTAGTCCGCCCTTCAAGCTGATGTAGGAAGTCGGGGGTCGACTTTGAACCTGGGAGTACGTCAGTGAGCGCCATGCCGATCGCCCTGCTGCTCACCACGGCCGCCACGGGCGCCGTGGGCGTCGCCGTCCTGCGCACCGTGCTGAAGCTGCGCCGCCAGCTCACGGAGCTCCAGGCGCAGCTCGCGGAGAACCAGTCCGCGGCGACGCACGCGCTGCTGCCGCACGCCCGTACCCACTCGGACACCGAGCGGATACGCGCGGCCGTGGCCGAGGCGCTCGCGGAGGAGCGGGAGCGGGAGCTCGCGGAGGCGCGTGCCTTCTGGGCCGCGCAGGAGGCGCGGGACGCCTCCGACGCGCCCTCGGTGTTCGGCCTGTCCGACCACGAGCCGTTCCTGCCGCGGCAGTCCGACTTCGCGGGCCTGGAGCCGGTGGCGGAGTCCGCTGCCGACGCCGACGAGTTCGCCGGCGAGTCCCCGGAGCTGGCCGCGGCCCGCCGCCGGCACCCCTCCCACCCGGACTTCGTCCCGGCCCAGTCGGCCGCGGGCGACCACGAGCGCACGGCCGGGGCGCTGGAGCACCTGGCCGACGAGCGCGTGGAGCTGTCCGACGTACGCCCCGGCCCGCTCGGCACCCTCGACGTCTACGTCTTCGCCGACGGCACCACGCTGTGCATGACGCCGGGTCACCGGGAGACGGCCGAGCGCCTCGCGCGGGCCGTGGCGGCGGGCGAAGCCCCCTATCTGCTGGGCGGTTCGGGCGTCTCCGGCGCCTACACGCTCACCTTCGCGTGCGGCGGGGAGATGGTCTACATCCTGGCGGACCGGGTCATCGCGTCCCTGTAGCGCGACGGCACCGGCTCCGCGCGGCGCCTCGCTGGTCTGGCGGCGCGTTCAGACCCCCGCCCGCCCCCGCGCCTCCTCGACCAGCCGCACGGCCTCTCCGACCTCGTCGTCGCTCTCCAGCACCAGCGCCAAGTCGTGCGCGGCCACCAGGATCTGGTCCGCCACCGCGAACATCCCCGCGTCCGGCATCTCCCGCGGCTCGGTGCCCGGCTCCTCCACCGCCTGCGCCCGCCGGGACAACTCGCGGGCCAGCGCCAGCGCCTCCGCGGCGGCGCTGCGCTGGAGCCTGCTCTGCGGCGCGGCACGCAGCCGGTCGGCGAAGTGATCCACTGCTTGGGTCAGGGGCGTCGTATCAACCACGGGCCGAGCGTAACGCGCCGCACTGTTGCCAAGCGGCGAACCCTCGGGCACGGTGACGTGAAGGACCGGCTTACATCCCCTTTGCGCCCGGAGGTGCCGATGTCCCAAGTCTTCTCCGAGGAGACCCATCGCAATATGCTCGCCCGCATCCCGCACTGCACCGGTCGTGAGGTCGCCGACTGGCTGCGCACCGTCGAGAACGGCCCCGCCCTGTTCCGCTTCGAGGAGAAGGTCAGCTGGCTGAGGCACGAGTACGACCTGGCGTACGGCCACGCGAAGGCCATCGTGCACGAGTACGACCTGCGCAGGGCGGCCCGCAAGCTGCTCTGAACCACCCGCCCCCGGACGGCGAAGGGCCCCGGACGGGGAGTCCGGGGCCCTTGCCTGCACCGCGCGCCGTACGCGCGCCGGTCGTTATCGGTCGCTGGTGGTCGTCGGTCGCTAGTCGTTGTTGGTGAAGATCGCCACCAGGCGCAGCATCTCCAGGTAGATCCACACCAGGGTGACGGTGAGTCCGAACGCGGCGAGCCAGGACTCGTTGCGCGGCGCGCCGTACGCGATGCCGTCCTCGATCTGCTTGAAGTCGAGGGTCAGGAAGAACGCGCCGAGCAGGATCGCGATGATGCCGACGACCGCGCCGAGCGGGCCGAAGCTGCGCAGTCCGCCGTCCTCGGCGACGCCGAACGCGACCAGCAGCAGATTGACCAGCATGACGGCCACGAAGGCCATCGCGATGGCGAGGCCGATGCGGGCGTAGCGCGCGGTGACGCGGATCCAGCCCGCCTTGTAGACAAGGAGGGTGGCGCCGGTGACGGCCATGGTGCCGAGCACCGCCTGGAAGGGGGCGCCCTGCCAGCGGCTGTTGTACATCTCGCTGATGACGCCGAGGAAGACGCCCTCGAAGGCCGCGTATCCGAGGATCAGCGCGGGCACCGGGGTGCGCTTGAAGTTCTGGACCATGGCCAGGACGAACGCGATCAGCGCGGAGCCGACGGCCAGGCCGTAGCTCGTGGGCGAGACCGGCAGCAGGGCCCAGGCGAGAACGGCGCCCAGCGCGACGGTACCGAGCGTCATCGCCGAGCGGACGACGACGTCGTCCATGGTCATCCGGCCGGTGGCGGCCGGGGCCTGCGGCGGGGCGCCGTACGGGACGCCCGGCTGTCCGTAGCCGGTGGTGGCGTACGGGTTCTGCGGGGTCTGGGCACCTTGCGCGTACGGGTTCTGCGCGTACGGGTCGGCTCCTGCGTACCCGGCCTGCGGTGCGGTGTTGAAGCCGGCGTAGCCGTGGTCGCGGCTGAAGCCCCGTCGCGAGAAGACCGGGTTGCTGCTCCTCATCTCACTCCTCCATGGCCGCCTCGCGCGGCCTTGGCTCAAGCGTAATGGATTGGCAAAGGTTTGATCATGCTACCTGAGGAGGATCTTTCCCCTGCCGGGTTGACCCACACGCTACGCGGAGCGGTACGTCCCGGCCATGGGTGATCGCCTTCCATGACGAACTTGCTACCTGGCCGGACCCCCGGCGGCGCGCCGTTCGATGTCCGCGGCGGTGTCGGCCGCCCAGTCCCGCATCATCCGGGCCGTGCGCACGCCCAGGTCCAGCGCGTAGCCCCCGAAGACCGGGCTGTCCTGCTTCGTGCGGGCCGCCACCTCCTCCCGGAGCTTCAGCAACTGCGCCAGCACCTCGGCGTGCCGTGCCTCCTCGGCCCGCATCACGGCCACCGCCTCGTCCGGCGGCAGGAGGCCGACCAGGAAGCCGCGCAGCGCCGACTCGTTGCGGACGCTGCGGTCGGGGTCCGCGCTGGTGGCCCACTCGCTGATCTCGTCCCGCCCGCTCGCGGTGATGGTGTAGACCTTCCGGCCCCGGCCGCCGCCCGTCTCCTCGACCGTCACCGCGCCGCTCTGCACCATCTTGGCCAGCTCCGGATAGATCTGGCTGTGCTTGGCCTGCCAGACGAGGTTCACCGAGGCGTCGAAGCGTTTGGCCAGTTCATAGCCGGAGGCCGGGCCGTTGAAGGCGAGCGTGCCGAGGAGCGCGATGCGAAGAGACATGACGGCAGGATAGCTCTGCCTTGACCTGTAAGGAACGACATGTCAGTCTCTGCATATGCGCACGGATTCCCGCCGACCTCATAGCGGCCTCCTGTTGATCGCCATCCTCGGCGGCATGTTCCTGTCCATGCTCGACCAGACGATCGTCGGCACCGCACTGCCGAAGATCATCGAGGACCTGGGCGGCCAGGACCTCTACACCTGGACGGTGACGGCCTACCTGCTCACCTCCACCATCACCGTCCCGCTCTACGGCCGTCTCTCCGACCTCTACGGCCGCAAGCCCCTGCTGATCACCGGCATCGTGGTGTTCCTGACCGGCAGCGCCCTGTGCGCCCTGTCCCGGAACATGGGCGAGCTGATCGCTTTCCGGGCCGTACAGGGACTGGGCGCCGGCGCCCTGCTCCCGCTCTCGATGGCCCTGGTGGCCGACACCGTGCCGCCCGAGAGGCGCGGCCAGGCGCAGGGCGCGGTCGGCGGCATCATGGCCCTCAGTTACGTGATCGGCCCCTACCTGGGCGGCCTGTTCACCGATCAGGCCAGCTGGCACTGGGTCTTCCTGGTCAACGTGCCCGTCGGCGCCCTGGTCCTCGCCGTCATCTGGCGGTACCTGCCCGGCGGCGGTGGCATACCGAACGCCGGCCGCCCCGACTACGCGGGCATCGGTGTCCTGGCGGTCGGCATCAGCTCGCTGCTGATCGGCCTGACCACGAAGGGCGTCGACGGCCACACCTGGACCGACGCCGTGGTCATCGGACCGATCCTGCTGGCGCTCGTGCTGCTGGTGCCGTTCGTCCTGATCGAGAACCGGGCCACGCAGCCGATCATGCCCATGGGCCTGTTCCGCAACCGCGCCTACACCCTCGCCAACCTCGCCTCGTTCTTCTCGGCGTTCTGCCTCTTCGCCTCCGTGATCTTCCTGCCCCGCTTCTTCCAGGAGGCGCTCGGCCACAGCGCCAGCAGCAGCGGCCTGCTGCTGTACCCGCTGATGATCGGCATGGTCGCCGGCAGCCTCCTCACCGGCGCCCTGATCGGGAAGACCGGCCGCTACCGGCCATGGCTGCTCGGCGGAGCCGTCCTGGCCGCGGCGGGTTCCGCGCTGTTCCTCCAGCTCGCGCTGGACACCCGGCTGACGACGATGGCGTTCTGGATGGCCCTCATCGGCCTCGGCATCGGCCCCATGCTGTCCGGACTGACCATCGTCGTGCAGTCCAACGTCGACCCGGCCGACCTCGGCACCGCCAGCTCCAACGTCACCTTCTTCCGCCAGATCGGCGGCTCCGTCGCCCTGGCCATCGCCGGGACGCTCTACAGCGACGCCTTCACCGGCCACCTCCGCGAGGGGCTGCACCAGGCACAGGCCGCCGGTACCGCAAGCGCCCTGCCCTGGCTCTCCGTCATCGGCGCCGGGGCCACCTTCCTCGCGGTCCTCTTCCTGCCGGCTCCGCGCCGTGACCCCGCCGACAGCACCAGCGCGTCGGCCTCCCTCAGCTCCCTGGTCTGACGACCCGCGCGGCACACCAGGGCACCGCACCACCCGCACCGGACGAACGGACGGAACCATGGCCACCACACCGGACCACACCGCCGAGGCGAGCACCCCGTACCTCGTCGGCCACTACGCCCCCGTCACCGATGAGATCGACGGCTTCGACCTGCAGGTCACCGGCACCCTGCCGCCCGAGCTGAACGGCCGCTACCTGCGCAATGGCCCCAACCCGCGGCCGGGGGAGGTCCCCGGCCACCTGTTCACCGGCAACGGCATGCTGCACGGTGTCCGGCTGCGCAACGGGCGCGCCGAGTGGTACCGCAACCGCTGGGTGCGGACCAGCAAGTTCTCGGGGGCGCCGTACAAGCGCGCGGACGGGACGCTCGACCTGACCGCGGTGAGCGCGAACACCCATGTGATCGAGCACGCCGACAAGCTGTTCGCGCTGGTCGAGAACGGGCTGCCCTACCAGGTCACCGGCGAGCTGGAGACGGTCGGTCCCTGCGACTTCGGCGGACGGCTCACCACCGCGATGACCGCCCACCCCAAGGAGGACCCGGTCACCGGCGAGCTGCTGTTCTTCGGCTACAGCGCGGTCCCTCCCCACCTCACCTACCACCGGCTGTCGGCGGCGGGCGAACTGGTGGAGAGCAAGGAGATCACCGTGCCCGCGGGCACGATGATGCACGACTTCGCGATCACCGAGAACTACGTCATATGGATGGACCTGCCCGTCGTCTTCGACCTCCGGCAGGCCGGCGGCGCCATGCCGATGCGCTGGGACGACGACTACGGCGCCCGGCTGGGTCTGATGCGCCGCGACCGCGCGGGCGAGGTGCGCTGGTTCGACATCGACCCCTGCTACGTCTTCCACGTCGGCAACGCCCACGAGGACGCCGCCGGCCGGGTCGTCCTGGAGGCGGTGCGCTACAACCGGTCCTCCTACGACCGGATGTGGCAGGCGATGGGCGGCCGGGTCGACCACCCGCTGGCCGATCCGGGCTGGCTGCTGGGCGAGACCCAGGGCGGCCAGGTGTACCGCTGGCGGCTCGACCCCGCCACGGGCAGGGCGCACGAGGAGGCACTGGACGAGCGGGGCGTGGAGATCCCCACCATCAACGACGAACGGACCGGGCGGTACAGCCGCTACCTCTACACGGTCACCGAGAACGCCCTCCTGAAGTACGACACCCACGCGGGCACGACCCGGACGTTCGGCACCGGGGCGGGCACCTCACCCGGTGAGGCCGTGTTCGTGCCCGCCCAGGACGGCGCGGAAGAGGACACCGGCTATCTGCTGTCCATGGTGTCCCACGGCAGCGACCAGGGCTCCGAGCTGCTGGTGCTCGACGCGCGGGACATGAAGCAGCTGGCCGCCGTGGAGACGCCGCGCCGCGTGCCGACCGGCATCCACGGCAGCTGGGTGGCCGACGGGACCGAGTGACCCACCGGACACCGCCCACGGGCCCCGGAACGACGCCCCAGAACCGGCGCCCCGGAGCCCGCGGGCGACCGTTGTACAAACGACCGTTGTACAAGCGACCGTCGTACGGCGACGCGGCCGACCGGCCTATAGCGAGGCGGGCGAGCGTGCGCAAGCCGGCTCTCGGGCGTGTGCCGCCGCGGGCAGCGGGGGGCATCGCGATCCCTTCGCACTCCTGCGCGAGGAACGAAAAACGGCCCCGTAGGGCCGTCTCCGCGGTCACGCGGCGTGGAAGGGTTGGTGCCCGGAGCCGGACTTGAACCGGCACGCCCGCGAAGGGGCAGCGAGGTTTAAGCTCGCCGTGTCTGCATTCCACCATCCGGGCAGGCCATGGGCTCCGCTTCGAGGGTTTGAGCCTATCGGGACGCATCCCCCGAACAGCGGAACGGCGGACCGATGTTGTCTTATTTTATTGATGTCTGAGGGTGCATCAGACCACGGAACTGGCCATCCGCACTTGCCAATAGCGTGACGTGACGCACGTGCACGTGTATGCGGAATGACGGAATTTCACCGTCTGAAGAAGGGCGCTCCCCCCGTTCTCGGTGCCGGGCTCCCTCCCCCCGGTCTCAGGGTCCGGTGTCCTCCCCAGGTATGACGCGGGCCCCCGTGGTCCGACCCGAGTCGCCCCCGTGAACCGGAACAGCGGCTGACTTCCCGCGCTCCGGGCGCCGGGAGGATGGAGAGGTCCCCACGACCCCATCGTCCCGAGGAGCACCGTCCCGTGACCACCACACCCACCGCAGGCACGGCCACCGCCGTGGCCGCCCGCGCCACGGAGCTGTCGAAGATCTACGGGCAGGGTGAGACCCGGGTGGTCGCCCTGGACCGGGTCTCCGTCGATTTCCGGCAGGCGGAGTTCACCGCGATCATGGGCCCCTCGGGCTCCGGCAAGTCCACCCTGATGCACTGCGTGGCCGGCCTCGACACCTTCTCCTCCGGCTCCGTGCGCATCGGCGACACCGAGCTGGGCTCCCTGAAGGACAAGCAGCTCACCAAGTTGCGCCGGGACAAGATCGGCTTCATCTTCCAGGCGTTCAACCTGCTGCCGACCCTGACCGCGCTGGAGAACATCACCCTCCCGATGGACATCGCCGGGCGCAAGCCCGACAAGGCATGGCTGGACCAGGTCATCTCGATGGTGGGCCTGTCCGGGCGGCTGAGCCACCGGCCGTCCCAGCTCTCCGGCGGCCAGCAGCAGCGCGTCGCCGTCGCCCGCGCCCTCGCCTCCAAGCCGGACATCATCTTCGGTGACGAGCCGACCGGAAACCTCGACTCGCGCTCCGGCGCCGAGGTCCTCGGCTTCCTGCGCAACTCCGTGCGCGAGCTGGGCCAGACCGTGGTCATGGTCACCCACGACCCGGTGGCCGCCGCCTACGCGGACCGGGTGATCTTCCTGGCCGACGGCCGGATCGTGGACGAGCTGTACGGCCCGACCGCCGACTCGGTCCTCGACACGATGAAGCAGTTCGACGCGAAGGGCCGTACCAGCTGATGTTCCGCACCGCCCTGCGCAACGTCCTCGCGCACAAGGCCCGGCTGCTGATGACGGTGCTCGCCGTGATGCTCGGCGTGGCCTTCGTCTCCGGGACGCTCGTCTTCACCAACACCATCTCCGACGCCTACCAGAACAGCTCCGCCAAGGGCTTCGACCAGGTCGACGTCGCCGTCACGGCGAAGTACCAGGACTCCGAGGGCGACAAGGTCGGCCGGACGCCCGACCTGACCCGGTCCGTACTCGACAAGGCCGCCAAGGTGCCCGGCGCCGCCTCCGCCACCGGTGTGGTCGGCGGCTTCACCGCCGTCGCGGACAAGCACGGCAAGCTGGTCGGCGGCGACTGGCAGTCCCGCGGCGGCAACTACTGGGGCACCAAGGACGCCCGGTACCCGCTGACCAGCGGACACGCCCCGCACGGCGCGCACGAGGTGCTGCTCGACGCCAAGACCGCCCAGCGGGCCGGCTACAAGGTCGGCGACACCGTGCGGCTCTCGGTCGACGGCCCCGTGCTCACCCCGACCGTCGCGGGCATCTTCACCACCGACGACGGCAACGTGACCGCGGGCGGCAGCCTCGCCCTGTTCGACACGCCGACCGCGCAGAAGCTCTTCCACAAGAAGGGCTACGACGAGATCGACGTCAAGGCGCGGCCGGGCACCACCCAGACCGCGCTCAAGGACGCGCTCGACAAGGCACTGCCCGCCCACCTGGTGGAGACCACCACCGGCCACAAGCTCGCCGCCGACCAGGCGCGGACCATCGCCGACTCGATGAGCAGCATGAAGGAGGGCCTGCTGGTCTTCGCCGGGATCGCCCTGTTCGTCGGCACGTTCATCATCGCCAACACCTTCAGCATGCTGGTCGCCCAGCGCACCAAGGAGCTGGCCCTGCTGCGGGCGGTCGGCGCCTCCCGCCGCCAGGTCACCCGCTCGGTGCTGATCGAGGCGTTCGTGGTCGGCGCGGTCGCCGGTGTGGCCGGCCTCCTCGCCGGCATCGGCATCGGCGCCGGACTGCGCGCCCTGGTGGGCTCCTTCGGCGCGAGCATGCCCGACGGGCCGCTCGTGATCAGTCCGGGGACCGTGGCGGCCGCCCTCGCGGTCGGCGTCCTCGTCACCATGCTCGCCGCCTGGCTGCCCGGCCGCCGCGCCGCCAAGGTCCCGCCGGTGGCGGCGATGAACAGCGTGCACGCCCGCGCGACCACCAAGTCGCTGGTGCTGCGCAACACCATCGGCGCGCTGTTCACGGCGGCCGGTGCCGTGGTGATCGTCGCCGCCACGTCGATGGAGGCCTCCGCCGGCGAGGGCCCGATGGGTCTCGGCGCCGTCCTGCTGATCATCGGCGTGTTCGTGCTGACCCCGCTGCTGTCCCGCCCGCTGATCGCGGCCGCCGCCCCGCTGCTGCGCGCGTTCGGCGTGTCGGGCAAGCTGGCCCGCCAGAACTCGGTGCGCAACCCGCGCCGTACGGCGGCCACCGCCTCCGCCCTGATGATCGGCCTGACCCTGATCACCGGCATGACGGTGATGGCGGGCAGCCTCCAGTCGTCCATCGACAAGATGGCCGCCTCGGCGATCCGCGCCGACTACGTGGTCTCCATGGCGAACGGCTCCGCGCTCTCCCCGGACGTGGCGCGCAAGATCGCCGCCACCGGTGGCGTCACCGCGAGCAGCCCGCTGCGCAACGCCGAGACCCGGATCGACGGCAAGACCGAGTTCGTGACCGGCGTGGACGGCGCGTCCATCGCCGAACTGACGGACCTGAAGATGGACCGGGGCAGCTTCACGGTCGGCGGCGACCGCATCGTCGTGGACAAGGACCAGGCCAAGGAATACGGCTGGACGCCCGGCTCGCGCTTCAGCGCCCACTTCGAGGACGGCAGGGCGCACACCTTCACGGTCGCCGGGATCTACGACGGCAACGAGATGATCCGCGGCATCATGCTCGACAACAAGGTGCTCACCCCGCATCTGAGCCGGCCCACCGACATGCAGGTCATGGTCAAGACGGCGGACGGCGCCTCGACCGCGACCAAGGACCGGCTGGCGAGCGCCCTGGGCACCAACCCGGCGATCAAGATCCAGGACAAGAAGGACATCTCCGACGGCATCGCCCAGGCCTTCACCATGATGCTGAACATGGTCTACGGGCTGCTCGGCATGGCGGTGATCGTCGCGGTCCTCGGCGTCGTCAACACCCTGGCGATGTCGGTGTTCGAGCGCTCCCAGGAGATCGGCATGCTCCGCGCGATCGGCCTGGACCGCCGGTCGGTCAAGCGGATGGTCCGACTGGAGTCCCTGGTGATCTCCGTCTTCGGCGGAGTGCTCGGCATCGGGCTCGGCGTGTTCTTCGGCTGGGCGGCCGGTGAGCTGCTCGGCACCAAGATGCCCACGTACGAACTGGTCCTGCCCTGGGGCCGGCTGGCGGTCTTCCTGCTGCTCGCGGGCGTGGTCGGCATCCTGGCCGCCCTGTGGCCGGCCCGCCGCGCGGCCAGGCTGAACATGCTGTCCGCCATCAAGGCCGAGTAGCGGACGGCCGTACGCCACGGTGCCGTACGACCTCACGCTCGTCCGGCACCGGCAGGGGCCCCGTTCCGTCACCGGAGCGGGGCCCCTCGTCGTACCGCCGGGTTCAGGCCTGCCAGGTGCGGGTGCGCGGCGGCAGCACCGAGGCGCCCGAGTCCGGGGTGCGGACCGCGAGGACCTGGTTGACGCCGATGCGGTTGTGCTCGAAGGCGAGCGCGGAGGCGGCCATGTACAGCTGCCACACGCGCGCCCGGCCAGGGCTGGTCAGCCGGACCGCGCGGTCCCAGCCGGCCTCCAGGTTGGCCACCCACTGGCGCAGGGTGCGGCCGTAGTGCTCGCGCAGCGCCTCCACGTCGCGCACCTCGAACCCGGCGCGCTCCAGCTGGGTGACGGTGGTGCCGATGGGGGCCAGCTCGCCGTCCGGGAAGACGTAGGCGTCGATGAACTCGTCGACGGTGTACGCCGATTCGTCGGTCTGCGGGCGGCGGGCGATCTGATGGTTGAGCAGCCGGCCACCGGGCTTGAGCAGGCCGTACAGCTGACGCGCGTACTCCAGATACCGTTCGGCGCCCACGTGTTCGGCCATGCCGATGGAGGAGATGGCGTCGAAGGGGCCGTCGGAGACGTCCCGGTAGTCCTGGACCCTGATCTCCACGCTGTCGGTCAGGCCCTCGTCCGCGATGCGCTTGCGGGCGTAACCGGCCTGTTCCTGGGAGAGGGTGACGCCGACGACGCGCACGCCGTGCTCACGGGCCGCGTGCAGGGCCATGGAGCCCCAGCCGCAGCCGACGTCCAGCAGCCGCTGCCCCTCCTTCAGACCGAGCTTGCGGCAGACCAGTTCGAGCTTGTCGCGCTGGGCGTCCTCCAGGGTGGCGTCCTCGCCGAAGGACTCCCAGTAGGCGCAGGAGTACACCATCGAGGGGCCGAGGACCAGCTCGTAGAAGTCGTTGCCGACGTCGTAGTGGTGGCTGATGGCCCGTCTGTCGCTGTGCCGGGTGTGCAGATGGCGACGCCTGCGGACCTCCTCCGCGGGGGGCGCGGGCGGGATGGGCGGCCCGGCGAGCTTCAGCAGCTCGCGGCCCGCGGCCCGTACGGCGGGGTCGCGCAGCGCCTGGAGCAGCGTACGGTCGTCCTCGCCGCGCTCCCAGATCAGTCCCGCCATGGCGTCCAGCGCCGTGTACAGGTCGCCCTCGATGGTGAGGTCGCCGGCGACCCAGGCGCGGGCGAGACCCAACTCCCCCGGTTTGAAGATGATGCGGCGCAGCGCGCGCCGGTTGCGCACGACGAGCGTGGGAGCGCCCGGAGGCCCGGCCTGCGATCCGTCCCAGGCCCGCAGCCGCACCGGGAGCGGGGCCCCCAGTACCTGCTCGGCAAGACTGCTCAGCCGCGACGCGGCGTCGGCCATGACGCACACCTCCAAGACGAGATCCCGGATGCCGGATACCACGTAAACACCGTGGAGCCTTCCGCACAGTCCCGCGAAGGAGTTACGACTGGGCAAAATAGTTGCAGTAGCCACCTGGATGGGTCCGCGCCGGAGGCGGCCCGGAACGCCGAAGGACCTCCCGCACCACGGATGGCGGGAGGTCCTTCGGATGGTCGGGCGACCGGCGGCTGACCGGTGGTCAGGAAGCCTTGGCCTCGGTCTTCGCGGCGGCGACCGGCGCCGGCTTAGCGGCCTCGTAGAACTCCTCGCGGGGGTTCTCCATGGCGCCCAGCGACACGACCTCGCGCTTGAGGAACATGCCCAGCGTCCAGTCGGCGAAGATGCGGATCTTGCGGTTCCAGGTCGGCATCGCCAGACCGTGGTAGCCACGGTGCATGTACCAGGCGAGACGGCCCTTGAGCTTGATCTTGGTCTTGCCCAGGACGATCATCGCCACGCCCTTGTGCAGGCCGAGACCGGCGACCGCGCCCTTGTTGGCGTGCTCGTACTCCTTCTGCGGGAAGCCCCGCATGCCGGAGACCACGTTGTCGCCGAGGACCTTGGCCTGGCGCAGCGCGTGCTGGGCGTTCGGCGGGCACCAGGCGTTCTCGTTGCCCGCCTTGCGGCCGACCAGGTCCGGGACCTGGGCGTTGTCGCCCGCGGCCCAGATGTAGTCGGTGCCCTTGACCTGGAGCGTGGGCTCGCAGTCGACGTGGCCGCGCGGGCCGAGGGGCAGACCGAAGCGGGACAGGGCCGGGTTCGGCTTGACGCCGGCGGTCCACACGATCGTGTTGGCGTCGACCTCGAGGCCGTTCTTGAGGACCACGTGGCCGTCGACGCAGGAGTCCATCGAGGTGGAGAGGTAGATCTCCACGCCCCGGCTCTCCAGGTGCTCCTTGCCGTACTGGCCGAGCTTGGGGCCGACCTCGGGAAGGATCTTGTCCGCGGCGTCCACGAGGATGAACCGCATGTCCTCGCGGGAGACGTTCTTGTAGTACTTGGCCGCGTCGCGGGCCATGTCCTCGACCTCGCCGATGGTCTCCGCGCCCGCGAAGCCACCGCCGATGAAGACGAAGGTGAGCGCCTTGCGGCGGATCTCCTCGTCGGTCGTGGAGTCGGCCTTGTCCAGCTGCTCCAGGACGTGGTTGCGCAGGCCGATGGACTCCTCGATGCCCTTCATGCCGATGCCCTGCTCGGCGAGGCCGGGGATCGGGAAGGTGCGGGAGACCGCGCCCATGGCGATGACCAGGTAGTCGAACGGCAGCTCGTACGCCTCGCCCACGAGGGGGGCGATGGTGGCGACCTTGCGGTCCTGGTCGATGGTGGTGACCCGACCGGTGAGGATCTCCGCCTTCGGCAGCACGCGTCGCAGCGGGACGACGACGTGGCGAGGGGAGATGCTGCCGGCGGCGGCTTCGGGGAGGAAGGGCTGGTAGGTCATGTACGACCGGGGGTCGACGACCGTGACGGTCGCCTCGCCGTAGCGCATCTTCTTGAGAATGCGCCGAGCTGCGTACAGGCCTACGTACCCACCGCCTACTACGAGGATCCTGGGACGCTCCGTGGTGCTCATGGCATCGAGTATCCACCCGCTCAAGGGGGGTGGCTCGTGCGCCCCTTCACAAGGTTCTGGAGGGGCTGTGCTAAACTCCGCGGCCCGCGTGACACAGATCATGCCGCGGAGGGGGAACCGCGAGGCGGTTCGTACCGTTGTCAAGGCCGTGTGAGCTGCTGCTCCGAGTCCGCGAGGTGATCGTAGGGACTCCGGCGCGATCCGCGGAACCCCTCCTTCCGGCCATCTTTGCGCGCCTCATCTGAACATGTTCAAACGGGTTTTGACCCCCCGGAAGGGCCAAGCGGCCCCCTCCGGGCGGCGATCGGGACCCATTTCCTTGTGAAGAACTTCACGAAGGTTTCCACGGGGGTGTGAACGACGGGCCCCGCAGGCCCCCTCGAAGGCGCTCAAACGTTATCCGACCTGCTCAGCCGGACGCTACTGGCCGGTAACAAACGCGGCCCTCCGAGCAGGGCAGGCGATCAGGTCAAAGACCAGGCGATGCCGTCGAGGATGTCGTGTTCGCTGACGACGACCTCCTCGGCGCCCGTGCGCTCCATGATCGCGAGGAGGATCAGGGCGCCGGCGCCGATGACGTCGACGCGGCCCGGATGCATGGAGGGGATGGCGGCGCGTTCGGCGTGGGTGGAGTGCAGCAGGCGCTCGGTGATCTCGCGGACGCGGGCGTACGGGATCCGGGAGTGGTGGATGCGCGCGGAGTCGTACTCCGGCAGGTCCTGGGCGATGGCCGAGACGGTGGTGACCGAGCCGGCGAGGCCGACCAGGGTGCGCGCCTCGCGCAGCGGGACCGTCCGCTCGGCGAGGTCCAGCGCGGCCTCGACGTCGGCGCGGATCGCGGCGATCTGCTCCCCGGTGGGCGGGTCGGAGACCTCGCCGCCGTGCACCAGGTGCCGTTCGGTCATCCGCACACAGCCGATGTCCACGGAGCGCGCGGCCCGCACCCGGTCGTCGCCGACGACGAACTCGGTGGAGCCGCCGCCGATGTCCACCACCAGATAGGGCCTGGCGAGATCCGTACGGCCCGCCAGCTCCCTGGTCGCGCCGGTGAAGGAGAACTCGGCCTCCTGGTCGCCGGTGATGACCTCCGGCTCCACGCCGAGGATGTCCAGCACGCCGCGCACGAAGTCGTCGCGGTTCTCGGCGTCGCGGGACGCGGAGGTGGCGACGAAGCGCAGCCGCTCGGCGCCGTGCTCCTTGATGATCTCGGCGTACTCCCGGCACGCGGCGAAGGTGCGCTCCAGCGCCTTCGGGGCGAGCCTGCCGGTGCGGTCGACGCCCTGGCCGAGCCGCACGATGGTCATCCGGCGGTCCAGGTCGGTCAGTTCGCCGGTCGCCGGGTCCGCGTCCGCGACCAGCAGCCGGATGGAGTTCGTACCGCAGTCGATCGCCGCGACCCTGGTCACCGCGCCTCCTCCTTCGGGTCCTGCGCGAGCGTCACGCACGCGCCCTTGCGCCACCACTCCGGCAGCATCGCGATCGCCTCGTCGCCGAGCGGGTTGACGCCGGGGCCCGCGGCCAGTGAGTGGCCGACCAGGACGTGCAGGCACTTCACCCGGTCCGGCATGCCGCCCGCGCTCGGGAAGCCCGCCAGGACCTCGATCTCGTCCCGGCGCCGGATGTAGTCCTCGTGCGCGGCCCGGTAGGCGGCGGCCAGCTCCGGGTCGGTCTTCAGGCGCTCGGTCATCTCCTTCATGACGCCGTTCGCCTCCAGCGTGCCGATGGCCGAGGCGGCCTTGGGGCACGTCAGGTAGTACAGCGTCGGGAAGGGTGTGCCGTCGGGCAGGCGCGGCGCCGTCTCCACGACGTCCGGCTGACCGCACGGGCAGCGGTGCGCGATGGCGCGCAGGCCCCGCGGGGGGCGGCCGAGCTGCTGCTTGAAGGCCTCGACGTCCGCGTCGGTGGGCTCGGTGCGCGGGGTGGGCGGCGGAGGGGTTTCCATGACTGCTTTCAGAGTGGCTTTCTGTGGGTCACCGGCGGGGCCGGTCACTGGTCGGAGGCGTCGGACTTGTCGACCCCGTCCCAGATGTTCGTGTACCAGGGCCGGTGGGCGGCCCGGAGGTCGGTGCGGGACTGCCGGGCCGCGCCCGGATCGACCACCACGTACCCGGTCTCGCCGGGCATCACATAGTGCAGACGTTTGCGGATCTGCTGCTCGGCATAGGCGTCGTCCTGCCAGCGCGCCTTGAGGTCGCGCAATTGTTCGACGCGTTTGCGGGCCTCGGCCTGCTGCCGCTGGAGGTCGGAGATCTGGGCGCGCTGGGAGACGTACTGCCGCATCGGGTAGGCGAGCGCGACCACCAGCGAGCACAGCACCAGCGCGAGCAGCGCGGCGCGGCCGGTCAGCCGGGAGCGGCGCGCCTGCCGCTTGGTCTGCGAGCGGTAGACGCGGGCCGCGGTCTGCTCACCGAGCAGCCGCAGCCTGGTCGCGGTGGAGAAACGGTCCCGGTCCCTTGCGGCCATGTCGGCTCTCCGCCTCCCCTTTCACGCCGTCGTCCGGCGGTCGCACACGTGCGTACGTCCCCGGACACGGTACGGGACCGGGTACGGGGACGTACGTACGACTGGCCAAGAGGTGGCCCGTGGGGCGGCCCGGCGGGCGGCCCCACGGGGTCGGCTCAGCCCTTGAAGCGCGGGAAGGCGCTGCGGCCGGCGTACACCGCGGCGTCGTCCAGGATCTCCTCGATGCGCAGCAGCTGGTTGTACTTGGCGACGCGCTCGGAGCGGGCCGGGGCGCCGGTCTTGATCTGGCCGCAGTTGGTGGCGACGGCCAGGTCGGCGATGGTGACGTCCTCGGTCTCACCGGAGCGGTGGGACATCATGCACTTGAAGCCGTTGCGCTGGGCCAGCTCGACGGCGTCCAGGGTCTCGGTCAGCGAGCCGATCTGGTTGACCTTGACGAGCAGGGCGTTGGCAGTGCCCTCCTCGATGCCGCGGGCCAGGCGCTCGGGGTTGGTGACGAACAGGTCGTCGCCGACGAGCTGGACCTTGTCGCCGAGCTTGTCGGTGATGATCTTCCAGCCGGCCCAGTCGTCCTCGAACAGCGGGTCCTCGATGGAGACCAGCGGGTAGGCCGCCACCAGCTCCTCGTAGTACTCCGTCATCTCGGCGGCGGAGCGCTCCTTGCCCTCGAAGAGGTACTTGCCGTCCTTGTAGAACTCGGAGGCGGCGACGTCGAGGGCGAGGGCGATCTGCTCGCCGGGCGCGTACCCGGCTTCCTTGATGGCCTCCAGGATCAGGTCCAGGGCCTCGCGGTTGGAGCCGAGGTTCGGGGCGAAGCCGCCCTCGTCACCGAGACCGGTGGCCAGGCCCTTGCCCTTCAGGACCTTCTTGAGGGTGTGGTAGACCTCGGCACCCCAGCGCAGCGCCTCGGAGAAGGACTCCGCGCCGATCGGGGCGATCATGAACTCCTGGATGTCCACGTTGGAGTCGGCGTGCGAGCCGCCGTTCAGGATGTTCATCATCGGCACCGGCAGCAGGTGCGCGTTGGGGCCGCCCAGGTAGCGGAAGAGGGGCAGGTCGGACGCCTCGGAGGCGGCGTGCGCGACGGCCAGGGAGACGCCGAGGATGGCGTTGGCGCCGAGCGAGCCCTTGTTGTCGGTGGCGTCCAGGTCGAACATGGCCTGGTCGATCAGGCGCTGCTCGGTGGCGTCGTAGCCGACCAGCTCCGGGCCGATCTGCTCGATGACGGCGAGGACGGCCTTCTCGACACCCTTGCCCTGGTAGCGGTTGGGGTCACCGTCGCGCAGCTCGATGGCCTCGAAGGCGCCGGTGGAGGCGCCGGACGGGACGGCGGCACGACCGGTGCTGCCGTCGTCGAGGCCGACCTCGACCTCGACCGTGGGGTTGCCTCGGGAGTCCAGGATTTCCCGGGCTACGACGACGTCGATGGACGGCACGAGCATCTCCTTCTTGGATGTGACGCTGGAAGTGCGGGAGGCGGCCGTGCGGCTGCGCCCTTGCGACTAGAGCCTAACCGTCCCGGCGTCGCGGACCACCGACCGACCGTCTGGTGGGCGACGGGGACATGGAGACGGTACCTATTGTTCACCACCGGAACAAAAAGGGTCCCGGAGGAGGCCCGGCTGAAGGCTGGGAGAACACAAGACCCCACCCCGGCACGAACGGGGGAATCGCGCCGGGGTGGGGGGTTGGGGGGGACGGGGCGGGCGGGGGCCTGGGGCTTGGGGGACCCGCCGGGGGGTTGGGGGACCCGCCTTGGGGGGTGAGGCGTGGGGTCCGCCGGGGGTGGGCCTGGGGCATGACGCCTGGGGGCCCGCCGGGTGCGCCTGAGGCATGGAGCCTGGGGGCCTGCCGGGGGTGGGGCCTGGGGCCTGGGGGCCCGCCGGGGGCCCCTGGGCCGTTGGGGCGGGTACCAGGGGCGGGGTTCCTCGGGGCCGCCGGGGGGGTGGGCCGTCGGGGCCTATCGGGCGCGGCGTCGGGAGCGTCGGGGGTACGACACCGGGGGTACGGCGTCGGGGGCTACCCCCTGCGAGGGGCCCGTCGGTCCGGCTGAGCGGAGCCGGGCCGGTGATGCGGAGCCGGGCCGGTGATGCGGAGCCGGGCGGGGTGAGCGGAGTCGGGCGCCCCGGTCCGCCGGCCGGGTCCGGCCGGCCGGGGAAGCATCCCGCGGCCGGGCCGCCGGGCGAGCCCCGTGCGGGGCTCGCGGCGGCCGTGGCCGGGCCGGGTTACTTCAGGTGGAGCTGCTGACCCGGGTAGATCAGGTCGGCGTTGTCGATGATGTCCTTGTTCAGGTCGAACAGCTTCTTCCAGCCGCCGGCCACGTGGTGCGCGGCCGCGATGGAGCTGAGGGTGTCGCCCTTGACCACCTTGTACTCGCCGTCGCCCTTCTTGACCTTCTTGCCGGTCGGGGTGGTGACGGTCTTGCCCGCGGACGAGCCGGTGGACGTGCTCGTGGACTTGGACGGGGCCGGGGTGGTGCGCTCGGTGGAGCGGGTGGCGGCCTGCTGGTCCGTGGAGCGGGTGGCGGTGCCGGCCGACGACGTGGTCGTCGGGGCGGAGCCGTTGTACGGGGTGCCGGTCAGGCCCGTGCCGCAGACCGGCCAGGCGCCCTTGCCCTGCGCGGCCAGGACCTTCTCGGCGACGGAGATCTGCTGCGACTTGCTGGCCTTGTCGGCGGTCGGCGCGTAGGCGGTGCCGCCGTACGCGGCCCAGGTGGAGGCGGAGAACTGGAGGCCGCCGTAGTAACCGTTGCCGGTGTTGATGGCCCAGTTGCCGCCGGACTCGCACTGGGCGACGGTGTCCCACTGGGAAGCGGTGGCGGCGGAGGCGCTGCCGGCCGCCATCAGCGGAGCGGCCACGGCGGCACCGGTGACACCGGCGAGCGTGACGGCGCGGACGGCCTTGGACGGACGACGGTGCTTGCCCTTGCCGGAAAACAGCATGGAACGATCCCCTCACCGACGCCTGCGAGGTGAGCTGTCGGGTTCGGGCCGGTTGAGTTGCCCGGCCACCCCTCCTTTCGGAGGCGTGGCTTCACCCCAAGCCGGTCCGGCATCAACTGCCGGGCCCGGCGCCTACCTTGGGTCCCCCGCTCCTGCCTGCGGCGCTTGACGCGACGACTGTTCCCGGGCAGCCGCTGGCAGGATTCGGCGTTGCGGCCGCCGGGGCTCGTGGTGACGAGCGGCCTTGACCGTAGCCAGGTGATCCGCGGAATTTCAAAGACGATCAGGGCTTCTGAGACTCATCCCACACTTTCGCCAAACCGGACATTTAGCGATCAAGTGGGGCGTCAACTAGCCCTGGTCCGCGCCCGTTTCGTCACCGACTTTCAGGGTCTGACCGGCGGTGATGTGGTTCGGGTCGGCGCCCACGACCTTCTTGTTCGCGGCGTAGAGCGCGTGCCATCCGCCGTCGACGTCAAGGGAGTCGGCGATGGCGCTCAGCGAGTCGCCCTGGCGGACGGTGTAGCTGTCCGGCTCGTGGGTCGCGTGCCGGCCGGATGTGGAGCCGTTCTGCCCGTTTGCCGTGCTTTCGTCCGCGTTGCCGCCGCGGTGGCGCCCGCCGCCGAGGGCTCCGGTGTCGACCAGGTTCCAAGTGCCCGCGGCCTGCTGGGGGTTGGCGGGGGTACCGGTGGAGGGTGAGGGCGTTCCGGAGCCGTGGGCCGGCGCGGACGGCGGGGTGGAGGCGGAGGGGTCCGAGGAGGACGGGCCGGACGGGTCCGGGCTGGAGGTGCCGGTGCCGGGCGTGCCGGTGTGCTTGCCCGGCTGCGGGCTCGCGTGCTTGCCGGTCTGCTTGCCGGAGCCGGAGCCGGTGCCTGAGCCTGAGTCGTGGCTCGGCGAAGAGGAGGGGTCGGACGAGCCGGACGGGTCGGTGGACGCCTTGCCGGAACCGGAACCGGAGCCGGCGCCGGTGCCGTCCTGGTCGCCGCTCGGTGTGCCGGCCGGGGAAGAGGGGTCGGGCAGGCCGGACGGGTCGGTCGTGCCGCCGGTCTGGCCGCTGCCGTTGCCGCTGTCACCGTCGCCGACGCCCGGATCGACGCTCACCGAACCGGAGTTCGAGGTCAGTCCGGACAGCAGGGCGCAGGTGGCCCAGGGCGTGGTGCCCTTGTCCTTGAGGATCTTCTCGGCCACGGCGATCTGCTGCGAGCGGCTGGCCTGGTCGGCGGAGGAGGCGTACTGCGTCCCGCCGTACGCGACCCAGTCGTCCTGGGATATCTGGAGGCCGCCGTAGTACCCGTTGCCGGTGTCGGCGCTCCAGGCGCCGCCGCTCTCGCAGTTGGCGACCTTGTCCCAGGTGGTGCCGTCGGCCGCGTGGGCACTCGCGGCGCCGAGCAGCGGGATGGCGATGGCGGAGCCGGTCACGCCGGCCGCGACGAGGAGGGCCGGGGCCTGACGGGGGCGGCGGTGACGACCGTTCCCGGAGATCATGCGGGAGCCTTTCGAGCGACGGCGGGGACCGGCGCGGCGGATGATGCGGGCCCGCCGCGCTGAGGGGTGAAGGTATCGGCACACGATCACTTGTCACAAGTTCATGCCGCGGAGATCACGCGAAGATCACAGAGGTGAACGTTCGCCCCTCCGCTGCGTCACCTTCCGATTCACCCGTCGGGCACGGCGGCGCCTCGGCTCCGGGGCGCGCGGCGCCCGGAACCATGGAACCGACCTGATTCCGGGGGGCTGTTCACCCAGGAGGACACATGATGCGGCACACCCGGTTGCACGGTGAGTCCGCGGAGTACCTCGCCGCCCGCGAGGAGCTGCGCGGCGCCGAGATCGAGCTGATGCGGCAGCGCGAGCGGGTCGCGGCGCTGCGCCGGTCGCTGCCGCCGGGGGCCGAGGTCGGCGACTACGTCTTCCTGGAGGGGCCCGCCGACCTGGAGGCGGGCGACACGCCGGTGCGCGAGGTCCGTCTGCGGGAGCTGTTCACCGGCGGTCCGCAGCGGCCCCTGCTCGTCTACCACTTCATGTACGGCAAGCGGCAGACCTCCCCCTGCCCGATGTGCACCCTGTGGCTCGACGGTTTCGACGGCGTCGCCCACCATGTGGCGCAGAACGCCGACCTGGTGGTGGTGGCCGCCGCCGATCCGGCCGCCCTGCGCCGGCACGCGCGCGCCCGCGGCTGGTCCCGGCTGCGGTTGCTCAGCGCCGGGGACAGCACCTTCAAGTACGACCTGGGCAGCGAGGACGAGGACGGCGGCCAGGAGTCGACCATCTCGGTCTTCAGCCGGGACGCGGACGGCACGGTCCGGCACTTCTACTCCGCGCGCCCCCGGATGGCCGAGGACATCGACCAGCGCGGCCTCGATCTCCTCAATCCCGTCTGGCATCTGCTCGACCTGACGCCGGGCGGCCGGGGCGACTGGTTCGCGGGCCTGGACTACTGAGCGGGCGGGGTGAACTCCACCGGGAGGGTGCGCAGTCCCCGCATGATGAGCCCGCCGCGCCAGCGCAGGTCGGCCGGGTCGGCGGCGAGCCGCAGGTCGGGCAGCCGGGTCAGCAGCGTGGCCAGCGCCTTCTGCCCCTCCAGGCGGGCGAGCGGGGCGCCCAGGCAGTAGTGGATGCCGTGGCCGTACCCGAGGTGCTGGTTGTCCCGGCGGCCGAGGTCCAGCGTGTCCGGGTCCTCGAACCGCTCCGGGTCCCGGTCGGCGGCGGCCAGGACGACGAGCACCGGGTCGCCGGGCGCGATCCGCTGTCCGCCGATGGTGAGCGGCTCGGTGGCGAACCGCCAGGTGGCCAGCTCCACCGGGCCGTCGTAGCGCAGCAGTTCCTCCACTCCGGTGGCCAGCAGCTCCTCGTCGCCGCGGGCGAGGGCCGCCTGGAGGCGATGGCGCTGCTCGGGGTGGGTGAGCAGGGCGTAGGTGCCGTTGCCGATGAGGTTGACGGTGGTCTCGAAGCCGGCGAACAGGAGGATGAAGGCCATCGCCGCGGCCTCGTTCTCGGTGAGGTGCTCGCCGTGGTCCGAGGCGCGGATGAGACCGGAGATCAGGTCCTCGCCGGGCGCGGGCTCGGCGGGCAGCGCCTCGCGCTTCTTGTGGATCAGCTCGGCGAGGTAGCCGCGCATCTTCTTCACCGACCGGGCGACGCCGCCGCGGGGGCCTCCTCCGTGCCGGATCATCATGCCCGCCCAGTCCCGGAAGTCGTCCTGGTCCTCGCGCGGGACGCCCAGCAGGTCGCAGATGGCGTAGATGGGGAGCGGGAAGGCGAACTCGTGGATGAGGTCGGCACAGCCGCGCTCGGCGAACCGGTCGATGAGCTGGTCGGTCAGCTCCTGCACCCGGTCCGCGAACTCGGCGACCCGGCGGGGGGTGAACGCCTTGCTGACCAGCCGGCGCAGCCGGGTGTGGTCCGGCGGGTCGATGTTCAGCAGGTGCGTCATCAGCTCGGCCTTGCGCTCGCCCGGAATGCCGGTCTTGCCCCTGGCGTGCTCGGGTTCGTCGTGATGCGCCGGGTTCTTGCTCAGCCGCTGGTCGGCCAGTGCCTGCCGGGCGTCCGCGTACCGCGTGACCAGCCATGCCTCCACCCCGCTGGGCAACCGCGTCCGCCGCACGGGCGCGTGCTCGCGCAGCCATGCGTACGCCGGGTAGGGGTCGGCCGCGAACTCCCAGGTGAACAGCTCGGGAGCGGCGGGCGCGGGATCATCGGGGCGAAGCTGGTCGGTCACTCCTCGACGGTATCCGGCAGCCCCTCGGCCTTCCGTATCGCGTCCCGGTACGTCCGGGCCGCGGCGCGCAGGGCGGTTTCCGGGTCCGTGCCGGCGGCTTCGGCTCGGGCGGCGAGGGCGAGCAGGGCGTAGCCGATGTCGTCGCCCCGGGGCAGGGGGACGTCGAGGCCGGCGGTGCGGGCGCGGGAGGCGAGCTTGGCGGCGAGGGCGAGGCCGGGCTGGCCGAGGGGGATGCCCTCGGTGACGGAGGTGCGGCGCTTCTCCTCGGCCTTGGTGCGCAGCCAGTGCGCCTTGACGTCCTCCGGGGTCTGCGCCGTCGCGTCGCCGAAGACATGGGGGTGGCGGTGGATGAGTTTGGCGACGATGCCGCCGGCCACGTCGTCGATGGAGAACGGGGTCTGCGGGTGCTCCTCGGCGATCCGGGAGTGGAAGACGACCTGGAGGAGGACGTCGCCCAGCTCCTCGCGCAGCTCCTCGCGGTCGCCGGCCTCGATCGCCTCGACCAGTTCGTACGCCTCCTCGATGCCGTACTTGGCGAGGCCCTCGTGGGTCTGCCGGGAGGACCAGGGGCACTCGACGCGGATGCGGTCCATGACCTGGACGAGGTCCAGCAGGCGGGCGCCGGGCAGGTCGTACGAGGCGGGCAGCAGCTCCAGCTCGGGCATGGCGACCCGGCCGGAGCCGGCCAGCCGGGCCAGGCCGTCGGTGAGGGCGGGCTCCCCCTCGCCCGTCGCCACGACCACCACCGCCCGCCCGCCGGCGCAGGCGTCGACCAGCTCCTGCGCCGTGGGCGCCGCCTCGGACACCGCTATACCGGCCTCCCGCAGATACGGCAGCTGCGGATGGGCGCCGTCCGCGCACAGCACGGCGTCGGCGGCGCGCAGCGCCTGCCAGGCGGGCCAGGAGAGCAGGCCGGGGGCGACGCGGTGGCTGGTGGTGAGGAGGACGATGCGGCCGGGGCCGGCGGCGGGGCTGGATGCGTTCACGATCCGAAAGTAACCCACCGCACCGACGAGCGGATCCGGTTGTCCACAGGGGCAAGGGAGTCGTGTGATCGTATGCCTGCCGGGCCGCCGGTCCCCGCGCTCGCACTGCCTACGCCGGCACCGCCTACGCCAGGACCGCCGACACCGCCTGCGCCAGGACCGCCGGCACCGCCTACGCCGTCACCGGCGTGCCGCCCGACACCGACGTGACCTCCCGCACCCACGGTGTCTTCGCGTCCACCCGGCTGCTCTTTTGCACGTCCCAGGTGCCGTAGCGCGGGTTGACGTCGATGTGCAGTTCCCCGGACGCCTTGGCGAGGGCCTTCCAGAAGGCGGGCCGGCTGGTGTCGGTGCCGAGCCGGGCCGCGAGCTTCTGCGCCTCCAGCTGGAGGCGGAGGTTCTCGTCCAGGTGCGCGGGGGCGATGCCGTACTTCTGGAGCCAGGCGTTCTGCAGGCCCTTGGAGCCGCCCGCCTGCTGCTCCAGGTCGGCGCGCAGCTGCTGGACCTCCTTGGGGGTGACCGAGACGCCGGCGTCCCGCGCGGCGCGGTGGATCACCCGGTCCAGGACCATGTTGTGCAGGGTGTCGCGGGTCAGGCCGCTGGTCTGGGCGAGCACCTGCTGGTACTGGCCCTGGTCGGGCACCGCGGCCCGCTGGGCGTCGCGGACCTCGTCGACCCGGTTCTCCAGCTGCGCGACGGTGATCCGCTGCCCGCCGACGACGGCCGCCGCACCCGGATGCGCGTCGTTTCCGCAGGCGGTCAGCAGGGGGGCCGCGGCGGCGATCGCGGCGGTGAGGACGAGCGCGGTGCGACGGCGGCGGTGCAAGGAGACCTCCAAGGGGAGATTGCAAGGACAGGTGCGGCGCGCCAGCGCCTCCGCCAGGGGTGGTGGCCGGGCGACGGGCGGGCGCACAAAGTCTTGCGGTGATCGATGGTAGGCAGTGGCACTGCTCCGGCCAACCCATTCGACCAACGATTCACCGCGACTTCGGGCACCGGCGCGCCCCCGCGGGTTCACCGCTCAGCCGGTGATCGCCACCGGCCCGTCCCAGGCGTCGCGGTCCACGGTGAGCGTCACGCCGCCGTGCGTCTCCTTGCTGTTGACCATGTACTGGTGGCCGCGGCTGTGCCCGGTGTACTGCGTGGCGCCCCACGGCCAGTCGGTGGTCGTCGTGTTCTGCTTGTCGTACAGCGCGTACCAGAGGTTGCCCGGCAGGTCCGTCTTGTCGGAGGCGGTGGCGATCGCCTTGGCGCTGGAGCTGGTGAAGCCGTAGAACCCGGTCCGGTACGTCTTGGCGTGCAACTGCTTGTCGAATGCGCGCACGTACGTCAGCACGGCCGTGTTGCACGACGTGTTCGTGCTGTCGTACCCCTCCATGTCGAGGTAGACCGGGCTGCCCGCCTTCATGCCGAGGGCGGCGGCCCTGGCGACGGCGTCGGTGGCGTCCTGCTTGCCGAGGGCGGCGGCGTTGGCGGCGGTCATCTTCTCCGGGTTGGCGCCGGACCGGCAGGGCGGCTGGGCGCCGACGTAGAGCGGGACGAGCTTCCAGCCGAGGGAGCTGACGGACTTCACCCAGGACGCGGTGAGGTCGGGCTGGGCGCAGCCGCGGTTCTTGCCGCCCACGTAGACGGCGGCGGCGCCGTAGAAGCCGGTGTGCCAGGCCTTCATGGTGGACAGCGAGGGCGCGGTGCAGGTGTCGAACGCCCGGCCGGTGAAGGTCTTCTGGGCCGGCCAGGTGGTGGCGGCCATGGAGGTCTGCGCGGCGAGGCCGGTCCCGGCGACGACGGCGGCGCCCGCCACCGCCCAGGTGGTGAGGTGTCTGCGCTTCCTGGACTGCCGGTGTCCGGCCATGGTGCCCATCCCTGATGGTCTTCGGTGCGATTTCCGTGTGCGAACAGCCGTTGGCCGCCGGATGACTCTAGCCGCGCACCTGGCCCAGCCAGTGCAGGGTGCGGCGGATCTCGACGGCCATCGGATGACCGGGGCCGCCGAGGCGTTCGACGTCCAGCACCAGGCGGGCGAGCGTGTCGTGCGCGGCGGGCCGGTCGCCGAGGGCGAGCAGCAGATGGCCGATGCGCCGGCGCACCTCGTGGGCCTGCCGGGGGTCGCCGGAGACGTACTGGTTCTCGTAGTACGGCAGCAGGGCGCGGTACTCGGCGAGCGCCGCCGCCGGTTCGCCGAGCTGTTCGAGGCATTGCGCGGCCTCGTAGCGGAAGCGCAGGGACGCCGGATCGGCCTGGCCGGCCTCGGCGGCGCGTTCGTCGGCGAGGCGGCGCAGTTCGGGCAGCGCGCGCCGGTACTGGCCGTCGTCCATAAGGGTCGCCGCATACTGCTTGCGCAGGGTGCGCACCACCGGGGAGTGCTCGCCGTGCTGTTCGGCCGCGGCGGGCAGGATCGCGCCCAGGATGTCGACGGCCTGGGTGATACGGCCCTCCCCCAGCAGGCGTTTGACCTCGTCCACGGCGGCGGCGACATCGGGTTTGCCGGCCGCCGGGGCCGCCGGTGCGGCGGGGGCGGGCCGGGGCGCGGGGGTGCGGGCACGGTCGGGCCAGGGGGCGTGCGGGCGCAGGAAGGGGCGCGTGGGGTCCAGGGGCGCACCGCTGGGTGTGCCGCGCGCGGGCAGCAGCGGCGCCAGGTGCTCGTACACCTCCTGCGCGGAGGCCGGCCGGTGCTGCGGGTCCTTGGCGAGCAGGCGCAGCACCAGGCTCTCCAGCGCCTCCGGGACCTCGGGGCGGATCCGGCGCACGGGCAGCGGCGGCTCGTACAGGTGGCGGTGCAGCACGCCGAGCGCGGTGGCGCCGGTGAACGGCACGTCCCCGCTGAGCAGTTCGTGCAGCAGCACCCCGAGCGCGTACAGGTCGGTGTACGGGCCGACCGCGCCGCCCATCGCCTGCTCGGGCGCCATGTAGGCGGGCGAGCCGATCGGGGAGCCGGTGTGGGTGAGCCGGGTGGTGTCGGTGTCCATGACGGAGGCCACGCCCAGGTCGAGGACGGTGACCAGGCCGTCCTGTTTGACCATCACATTGCGCGGCTTGAGGTCGCGGTGCACGATCGGCACGGCGTGTACGGCGCTGAGCACGGCGCACAGCTGCGCGGCCACCGCGACCGCCCACGGCCAGGGGTACGGGTCGTGCTCGGCGAGGTGGTCGGCGAGGTCGGCGCCGTCGACGTACTGCATGACGAGGAACAGTTCCTCGCCCTCGCTGCCCGCGTCGTGCACGGTGACCAGGCCGGGGTGGTCGACCTGTGCGGTCACCCGGCACTCGCGCTCGAAGCGGCGGCGCAGCTCGTCGGCCTCCTGGCCCGCCACCTTGTCGGGGCGCAGCAGCTTCACGGCCACGCGCCGGTCGAGCCGCTGGTCGTACGCCGTCCACACCTGGCCCATGCCGCCCTGGCCGATCAGGGTGGACAGTTCGTAGCGGCCGGCGACCACGCGTCCTGTCGCCACGCTCACCTTCCGCTTCCGTCCGTGTGCCGCTCGTCGGGCCGGCCGTCGTGCTTGCGCAGGTAGTCGCTGAGTTCGTCCAGCTCGGCCCGCACCTGGTCGATGCGCGCGGGGGCCGGGCGGTGCGGGGGCGGGACGACCGGCGGCGGACCGGGGACGGGGGTGTGCGGGGCCGTCGGGGGCGGGGTGGGCAGGCCGGACAGCACGGGGGCGGCGGGCGTGGGGTACGGCGAGGCCGCCGGGCGCGGATAGCCGTACGCCGGTATCGGCGGGGCCTCGAACTCCCCGCGGCGGCGCGCGTAATGGCGTATCTCCGCGATGAGGTAGTACGTGGTCACGGCGGCCAGCGTGATGAGCACCAGGCACATGCCCCCGGTGCCGCGGGCGCCCGACGCGTCGTCGGACGGGTCGCTCCCCACCAGGGCGAAGCTGACGACATCGGCGGTCAGCGCGGCAGCGAACAGCCCCCAGTCCAGGCCCCGGCGGGTGACGGCGGCCAGGCGCAGCAGCATCGCCCAGGCCAGGAAGCCGATGCTGAGGAAGCCGATCGCCACGAACAGCACGCGCAGCAGGACCAGCACCGCGGGGTGCGGCGGCTTCTTGGCCGGCTGTCCGTGGCCGTGGCCCTGCATGGCTGCTCCTGGTTGCCCGAAGTCCCTGGAAGTGACGTGTGGATCGAGCATATGGCCCGGCACCGACAACACATCCGGGATGTATCAAACCGTTGTCAGCGCTCAGTCGGGAGCGACGGTGCCGTCCGTGAGGCCGTCGTACATCCCGCGCACCAGATGGTCGCCGAGCCGGCTCGCGTGGCGCAGCGCCCGCTCGAACTCGTCCAGGGCGTGGAACCGGGCGCCGTAGCGCCGCTGTTCGGCCAGCGGCAGCCGGGGCAGCTGGAGCCGGCGCACATCGAGCCGGGTGGCGGTGGAGGCGTAGCTGCTGGCCTGCCGGTTGTTGGCGGTGCCGCGCAGGAACCCGGCGAGGAACCAGGGGTCGAGCGCCGTGGGATCGGGGCGCAGCAGGACGAGGTTGCGCCCCAGGGCGGCGCCCGCGGTCGCCTCCTCGATCACGCGCGCCACCGAGCCGCCGCCGAGCACCGGTACGACGACGTCGCCCGGCTCGGTCAGCACGGCCTCCTCGTCGCTCTCCGGCAGCGTGCCCGAGGGCGCGGACGCCGAGAGGACGTCGGTGTCGGTGAGCACGGGCAGGCGCGCGTGGCCGCCGTTGCCGCCGGTGCGCATCACCAGGGCGCCGGCGCGCGCCAGTTCGCCGATGGTGGTGAGCGGCCGGCGCACGGGCGGGGCCGGGGCGGCGGCCGGCGGGGTGAGGTCGGCGGTCAGACGCAGGGTCTCGCCGAGGCGTTCGCGCACCGCGGCGAGCTGCTCGGCGCCGTCGGCCACGGCGGGCGGCGGCAGATGGCGGGCGGGCGCCAGGTCCACGTCGTCGTCGAGGAGTTCGATGACCGGCACCGAGCGGGCGAGACCCGGCCGCTCCGCCAGCCGTCCCGCGCGCGTGAAAGCGCGCCAGGCGTCCAGGACGGCGTCGCGCACCGCCGCCCAGTCCGGGCCGCCGCGCCCCTCCCCGGCGAACCGCCCGGTGTCCATGAGCAGCACCTCGGGCGAGGCCGGATTCCGCTCGGGCCGGCGCAGCACCCAGAGGTGGAGGGGGATGTTGTACGGCGGTGCCGCCCCGACCGGCAGCGCCAGCACCGCCCGCAGCGCGCCCCGGCGCAGCAGGTCGGCGCGGATCCGGCGGCCGGAGCGGCGGGAGGCGGCGGCCGGCGGCATCAGCAGGACGGCGGTGCCGCCGTCGGTGAGCCGGGCCAGGGCGTGCTGCACCCAGGCCAGCTCGGATTCGGTGCGGGCCGGGAAGCCGTACTCCCAGCGGGGGTCGTAGGCGAGTTCGTCGTGGCCCCAGTTGCGCTCGTTGAACGGCGGGTGGCACAGCACGGCGTCGGCGCGCAGCTCCGGGAAGGCGTCGGCGCGCAGGGTGTCCCCGGCGGCGGCGCGCACGCCGGCGCGCGAGTGCAGCGCGAGCCGCAGCGCGGTGAGCACGGCGAGGTCGGGGGCGTTGTCCTGGGCGTACAGCCACTGCTCGGGGCGGGTGTCCACGGCCCGCAGCAGGGCGCCGGTGCCGCACGCCGGGTCCAGGACGGTGCGGGCCGGACCGGCCAGATCGGCCATGAGGGCGGCGAGTTCGGAGGGGGTGAGCGTGTACTGGCGGGGGTTGGCGTCCAGGTGGCGGCCCAGCAGGAACTCGAACGCCTGCCGCGCCCCCGCCTCGGCGGCGAGTTCGGCGGCGCCGCGCAGGAGGGGGACGGAAGGGAGGAGTCGGGGCGGGGGCGGGGGCGGGGTGTCGGCGGCGGGAGCGGGGGGGTTCGCGGCGGGGGTGCCGGTGTTCGCGGCGGGACCGCTGGTGCTCGCAGAGGTGGCCGTGACGTTTGCGGAGGTGGCCGTGGCGTGCGCGGCCGTTGCCGTGGCATTCGCAGCGGTGTCGTCGGTGCTCGCCCCAGGGCCGCAGTCCCCAGTCGCGGTGTTCACACCCGGCGTCCCCGGCCCGGTGTTCACACCCGTGGCGGTGGGCCCCCTGTCCATCGCCTGGGAGTCGCCCGGCGTGTTCACATCACCCGGTGCCCCGCCGCCGGGCAGCAGCGCCCCCGTCAGCTCCCCGAGCCGCGGGGTCAGCGCCTGTGCCAGCGCGCCCGGCAGCAGCCGGGCCAGCCGCTCGTCGGAGCCCGCGCTCGCCGCCAGCCAGACGGTGGGCCGCTCGTGGATCAGCAGCAGCGCGCACCCGGCGTGCACCAGTGCGGTGAGCGGGCCCTCGGGATGCCCCGCGAGCTGCTGCCAGACCCTTTCGCGCAACGGGACTTCGGCGAGTTTCCCCTGCTTGCGCAGCCATGCCTCGACCTCCGCGAGCGCGAAGGAGGGGCTGGTCTCGGTGCCCCCGACCGGCTTGGGGAAGTCGGCGTGCCGGCGGCGCCAGTTGCTGACGGCGGCCCGGCCCACTCCGGCGAGCCGCGCGATGCCGGCCGCGGTCACCTCTGTCGCCTGCTCCTGCACCGGCCCCGCTCCCCTCGTCCCGTTTGCGCCGAGCATACCGGCGTACACGAGATCCCTGCATTCACGGCGTGTTGGTTCCCCAAGCACAGAAACGATGTTGACTCGGTTCACAGGCTCTGCTGTTATTGACCAGGCGAACGTCCGTCCGGCTCCGTACCGGACGCGATACGGCACGCCCCGCGCCGTACGCACCTCTCCGTTCATCAGCCCTGAAGGACTGTCATGCGCCTCTCGTCCCGTGCCGCCACGCTGCTCGCCGTCGCCGCGGCCCTGCCCCTGGCCCTCACCGCCTGCTCCACCGGCTCCACGGACGCCTCCGCCCCGACCGCGAAGCACACCGAGGCGAAGGACCCGAACGCCGGCCTGCACACGGGCACGCAGCTGAAGAAGCTCCTGGCCCCCGCCTCCGCCTTCCCGGCCGGGTACACCGTCGAGGACGACAACACCGCCGACAGCGGCGCCGAGTTGCTCACCCCGTCCGCCAGGAAGACCGCCAAGCCCGACTGCACCAAGCTGGAGGGCACGTCCTGGATCCAGGTGACCGGATACGAGGACAGCTCCGCGTTCGCGCAGAACGACTACGTGAACGCGCAGAAGACCGAGGAAATCGCCCAGGAGATCGACGAGTTCCCGGTCGCCCAGGGGAAGGCCGTCATGAAGCAGCTCACGGCCGTCGCCGCCGAGTGCGCGACGTACACGGACACCAGCGAGCGCGCCAAGGTGAAGGTCACCGGCAAGGCCACCACCGGGCTCGGCGACGAGGCGTACACGATGACCCTTACCAGCGGCAAGTGGCAGAACGGCTCCACCCTGATCGCGGCCCGCTCCGGCGGCTCCGTGATCACCGTGCTGTCCACGGCGGGCACCGACAACGGCGCCGCCTCCGCGAAGAAGCTGACGACGACGCTGCTGGCCGGGCTCCAGAAGTAGAACCGCCCGCCGTCCTCCGCGAAGAGTGCCGATGCCTCCCCGTCCCGCCGGTCCGGGTACCGCCCCGCGTGCCGCGCTCGCCCTCGGCCTGCTGCTCGGGTTCTATCTGCTGGCCGGGCTCCTCCTCGTCGCCGCCGCGGCCCTCGATGCCGTCCTGGCGCGGGGCACGTTCACCGTCGTCACCGTCGAGGGCTGGCTCGGCTCGCTGGCCGTCGCCTGGTGCGTGCTGCGGGTCGTCCTGCTCAGCCGGCGGCCCGGCACGGAGCGGGCGGGGCCGCCGGGCCTCCAGGTGACACCGCGGGAGCAGCCGGAGCTGTGGCGGCACGTGCGGGAGCTGGCCGGGCGGGTGCCCACCCGGCCGCCCGCGGAGATACGGATCGTGCCGGGCGCCGTCGCCATGGTGCGGGAGGACGCCCGGTGGCTCGGGCTGGTGCCGGGCGAGCGGCGGCTTTTCCTCGGCGTGGCCCTGCTGCTGGGCCTGCCCGAGGCCGAGCTGGACGCCGTACTCGGGCACGAGCTGGGCCATTACGCCCACCAGGACACCCGGCTGGGCACCCTGGTGGCGGCGCTGCGCGGCCGGCTGGCGCACACCGTCGCCACCCTGGAGGAGCGGGCCGCGCGCGAAGCGGCCGAGGAGCGGGCGGAGTTCGCCGCGAAGGCCGCCCGGCGCCGGGCGGAGGGCAGGCCGCCGCCGCTGAAGCGGGCCGGCACGCGGGGCCCGGACCACTACCTGGCCCTCGTCTTCACCGCGTACACGAAGCTGTGCCTGCGCCTGACCGAGGCCGTCAGCCGCCGCCAGGAGTACGCGGCCGACCTGGTCGCCGCCCGGCTCGCCGGACCGGCCGCCACCACGGCCGCCCTGCGCCGCATACCCGCACTGGAAGCGGCCGACGAGCTGTACCTGAACCAGTACGCCCTGATGGGCTGGGACGCCGGACTGCTGCCCCCGGAGGGCCAGTTCTACGGCGGGTTCGCCCTGCTGCTCGCGGACGGCACCCGGCGCGCGGAACTGGCGGCGGCGGTGCGGGAACCGCTGCCACAGGAGGCCGCCGGGGAACGCTCCCCGTACGCCTCCCACCCGCCCACGGCCGACCGCGTCAGGGCGCTCGCGGCGATCCCCGACGACGGCCGCGCCCCCGTACAACGTCCGGCCACCGCCCTGCTGCGCACGCCGGACCGGCTCCTGGCCGACCTGGAGCAGGCCACCCTCAGCACCGGGGCACTGGCCAGACGCCGGGTTCCCTGGGCCGAACTGCCCCGCCAGGCACACCGGGAGACCTACGCGCGGGAGGCGGAGCCGCTGCTCACCGCCATGGCCGAGCTGACCGGCGCCGCGACCGCCCCCGGCGCCGGCGCCCTGCACCGCCTCCTGGACCTGCTCGACCACGGACTGCTGCACGACCTGGCCGCCCGGTTGCCGCGGTCCGCGCAGGCCGCCGGCAGCAGTGGCCGCGCGGCCCGCGAGTTCGCCCGTACGGCCTTCCGCTCGGCCCTGCGCCGGCTGGCCCTGCTCGCCGCGCTGGAGACGGGGCTGTGCCGGTGGGAGCTGTGCTGGTCGGGGCCCCCGGTGCGGCAGTCGGCGCCCGTGTGGTTCACCGAGGACCTGCCCAAGGCGCTGGACCGGGCGGTCGCCGAACCGGCCGTGACCGCGCCCCTGCGTACCCTGCTGCGCGGCGGCGGCCACGCACCGCTCGACGGCACCGGGCCGGCACCCCACACCCCGGCCTGACGGCCGCTCGCCCCGCCCTCCCCGGCCACCTCCCCAGGCGGCCCCGATCACCCGGAAGACCCGTCCATGAACGTCCTGATCGACATAGCCGGCGTCGGCGTCCTCGCCTACGCGGCCGTCACCATCCCGCGCAACGCCCGCAAGGCGCGCGCCCAGAAGGCCGGGGAGCGGGCCAAGGCGCCGGTCACCATCGACGCGGCCGCGTACGGCCTGGTGCCCGCCGCGCAGCTCGACAAAGAGCACGCGGGCCCCGACCCGGAGGCCGACGCGGTGGCCGACGCCGCGCTCGCCGGCGACTGGCGGCGGGCCGCCGGCTACCTCGCCGGCGCGGGCCGCGACGGGGACCTGCGCTGGTACCGGCTCGGCATCCTGGTGAAGGCCGCCGTGCGGGACGACGCCTGGCTCAGGGCCTGGCGCGCGGAGTACCCCGGCGACCCGTCGGCCGCGCTCGTGCACGCCGACGCGCTCGTCTCCCTCGCGGGCGAGGTGCGGGGCGCGCAGCTCGCGAAGCACACCACGGCCGAGCAGTTCGAGGGCTTCCACCGGCTGCTGGCCGAGGCGCTGCCCGCCTGCCAGCAGGCCGCGCGGATGGCACCCGAGGACCCCTGCCCCTGGATCGCCCAGATCACCATCGCGCTCGGGCTCGGCTGGTCGCACGACGACTTCCGGGCGCTGTGGGCCGAGATCACCGCACGGGACCCGCACCATTTCGGCGCCCATGTCAGCGCGCTCCAGTACTGGTGCGCCAAGTGGCGCGGTTCGCACGAGCTGATGTACGCGTTCGCCGAGCAGGCCGCGGCCACCGCCCCGCCCGGCAGCCTGCTGCCCGTACTGCGCCTGTACGCGCTGTTCGAGCACGCCTGCCGGGAGGCCAGGGGGCCCGTGTACGACCAGCCGTTCGTGGACTCGGCCATCGACGCCACCCTGGACGCCGTGGACCGGGCCCCGGCCGGGCACCACCGGCTGCCGCTGGTGCGGCATCTGCTGGCCAAGACGCTGTTCGAGAGGAAGCGGTACGCGGAGGCGGCGGAGCAGTTCCGGGCGGTCGGCGGGTACGCCGGCAGCGTGCCGTGGACGTACTCCGCCGATCCGGTCAAGGCGTTCGTGTACGCCCGTACCAACACCTTCGTCGGCTGGGAGAAGGCGGGCCGCCCGGCCCCGCCGTCGCGCGTGCGCTGACGAACGCCCCTGGTCCCGGCGGGGCTTGGCCCTGGTCCAGACGAGTTGTTCCCAACTTCAGGAGAGCTGCTTGTGCATGACGATGCAGGGGCGGCCGTGCCTCTTGTCTCTGCGCCGATCGATCTCCTGCCAGCCCAGGGAGCTCCAGAAGACCAGGGCAGCGGGGTTGTTTTCCAGGACGGCGAGTCGGATGCCGTCCTGGCCTCGCCCGCGGAACCTTTCTTCGACGATGTCGGCCAGTTGGCGCCCCATGCCCTGGCGGCGCTGTCGGCCATGGACCATCAGCAGGCCGATCCAGGGAAAGCCGTCGGTGGGATGGCGGTTGAGCAGGCAGAGAAGTCCGACGCTCTGTCCCTGTATGTCTCGGGCCAGCATCACCTCGCACCCCTCGGTGCCGGCTTCCTCGCGGAGATCAGCCTCGGCCCGCTCGACGGGAAAGCGCTCAGGGTCGTACTCGCCGGCAGCCCGGCAGTACTCGGGATTGCTCGTGTACAGATCGACCACCTCGGCCATCTCCTGCGGGGAGAAGCGAAGCGGGGTCAGAGAGATCGCGCTCATACGGGCACGGTAACCAGTAAGCTCGACGACACCCTCACATGCCGGCTCGGCCTGGCACAACACGGCGGCCGCACCTTCGAGGGCGTCGCTGTCCGCGTCGCCTAGGACCTGTCTGATAATCGATCTTATGGTGGGTCGTGGTGAGCTGACGGATGCGGCGTGGGAGCGGATAGCGCCTTTGCTGCCGGGTGTTGA
>NZ_JBWKES010000050.1:34318-40075 GCF_056435325.1 Streptomyces sp. NPDC043952 | reverse complement strand
CCCCCCCCCCCCCCCCCCCCCCCCCCCCCCCCCCCCCCCCCCCCCCCCCCCCCCCCCCCCCCCCCCCCCCCCCCCCCCCCCCCCCCCCCCCCGCTGCGGGGGGGAAGCGCCTGAGCGATCTTTTACGACGGGGGAATCGCGTCAGGCACTGCGGGGGGTGGCAGAGATGGTTCTCAGGTCGGACTCCACCGGCTCGGTGAGCCGGTGATCCCGCTGGTCCAGGTTCACGAAGATCATTCCGTACCGTATGGCACACCGCACCGGCTGAGGCGCCCCGCGCGGCTTGCGCAGGCACCGGTAGGCCCGGACGTCCTCCTCGTCGTCGCGCGTGACGACGACCGGCTCACCGAAGACGGTCACCATCAGCGAGTCACCGGGGTGGGGAATCGCGGTCACCAGATCGATGAAGTGCCAGCCGGAGCGGTAGGCGGTGGCCATCTCACGGCGGAAGGAGCGGTCGTCGGGAGGCGTGGTCACATCAGCTCCCGGCTGCCGAAGGCCACTTGGTGTCGGAGGGCCACTTGGTGTCCGCCGGCCACTTGGTGTCGGAAGGCCACTTGGTGTCCGCGGGCACGGCGTTCGTCACGCCGCCGGCCGCCACCGACGGCCACTTGGTGTCGGCGGGCCACTTGGTGTCCGCGGGCGCCACGCTGTTCGCGTCGAGCTTCGCCGCGGACGGCCACTTGGTGTCGCTGGGCCACTTGGTGTCCGCACGCACCACGCTGTTCGCGTCGAGCGTCGCCACCGAGGGCCACTTCGTGTCCGCGCGCACGTCGCTCTTCGCGCCGAAGGGGCCACTCAGCACTCCAAGGGCCACAACGGCGGAGAAGGTGGCGACCAGCCCCGAGCGAATCATCTTCTTGCCCATGGTCGACTTCGTCCTCACTTGAAGGTCCCCTTCTTCCCCCGTCGGATAAGACGATGGCTCATTCAGGCACATCATGACCACACAATCAGTGCATCATGTTCCTGCATGTTCAGGACCCTGGGGGGTGGAGATTTGACTTCAAATCAGCACAATACGGTACATCCCCATGCGGTCACCGAACTGTGCGAGGAAGGGCGCCGACTTTACGCCAACGCCCTGCGTACGGGGCGTGTCTCACGTGCCGATGTCGCGGCGGTCCCGTGTCTGATGGAGTTCGCCCTGCTCCACCCGGACCCGGACGATCCCGACTGGCTGCGCCCGGTGCCCCCGGCCGTGGCCCTGGCCCAGCGGCTGTCGCCCCTCGAACGCGAGATAGCAGATCGCCGGCGCTGGGCAGTGGAACTCTCCGACATCTTCGAGCCGTTCCTCGCGCTGAGCACCCAGACGGCCTCCGCGACCGACTCGATCACCGTCCTGGAGGGCAACGACCGCATCAACGCCGCGCTCGACCTGGCCACCACCGAATGCCGGTCCTCGGTGCTCACCGTGCAGCCGAGCAACCACTTCACCGAGCGCAACGTCCGCCAGGGCCTGGAGCGCGACACCGCCCTGGTGGAACGGGGCGTGCACATCCGCACCCTCTACCAGCACACCGTCCGCTACAACCTCAAGCAGCTCGGCTACGTCTCCCAGCTCACCAGCGGCAAGGTGGAGTACCGCACCATCGACGAACTGGTCGAACGGCTCATCATCTGCGACGAGTCGGTCGCCTTCATCCCCACCCGCGACGACCAGCAGGTCGCCCTCGAACTGCGCAACCCCGGACTCATCCGCTACCTCATCAAGGTCTTCGAGTTCATGTGGAACCGCGCCGTCCCGCTGACCGCCGGCGCCCCGTACGAGACCGCGCCCGACGGCATCACCGAGATCCAGCACTCCATCGCCAAACTCCTGGTCGAGGGGCACGTCGACGAGGCCATCGCGCGCCGGCTCGGCATGAACGTCCGCACCTGCCGCGCCCACATCGCCAAACTGGCGCAAGCGCTGGGCAGCGGCAGCCGGGCCCAACTGGGCTTCCTCATCGCCCAGTCCGGCATGCTGGACCGGGACCTGTAGCCGGTGACCACGGTGGCACCGCACCCGGAACACGGCATCGAGGAGCTGTGCGCGCAGGGCCGCGAACTGTACGAACTCGCCCTGCGCGGCGGGCGGATCGACGCGGCAGACGCCGAAGCGGCACCCTGCCTGGAGCGGTTGGGGCTGCTCCAGCCGAGCGCCGCCGACACGCGCCTGCTGGAACCGGTGGCCGCTTCGGTGGCCCTGCAGGAGCTGCTGCGCGCCTCCGCCGAACGCGTCGCCGCCGAACGCCGGCGGGAGGCCCGTATCGCCCGGAGCCTCGAACCGCTGCTGCGGGCGGCCCGCGACCTGCCCGGCACCACCCCCGGCAGCACCCCCGTGGTCCGGGTGCACAGCGGCATCGACCGCATCGACCAGGTTCTCACCGGCGCCACGGCCGAGGTCCGCGAGGAGTTCCTGGCGATCCAGCCGCATGTGGACCACGCCCGGATGACCCCCGAACTGGACGCCGCCGCCTTCGACCGCGACCAGGCGCTGCTGGACCGCGGCGCCCGGATCCGCGTCCTCTACCAGCACACGATGCGCCACTCGCTGCCCGTCATGGCCCGCTGCGAGCAGCTGCGCGGCGACATGCAGGCCCGCACCCTGGACGAGGTCGCCGAGCGCCTGTTCGTGCTGGACCGGACGGTGGCGTTCATCCCCGCCAACGCCGAGCGCACCATGGCCCTGGAGATCCGCCAGCCGGCGATCGTGGCCCACCTGGCGACGATGTTCGACCGGTTCTGGCACCTGGCCACGCCGATCGGACCACGACACCCGCCGCGCCCCGCCGCGGACGGCACCACTCCGCGCCAGCGGGCCATCGCCGCCCTCCTGGTGGAGGGCCACACCGATGCCGCCATCGCCGACCGGCTGGGCATGAACGTGCGCACCGTACGGCTGCACATCGCCAAGCTCTCCGCCGCGCTCGGCAGCGTCAGCCGGGCCCAACTGGGTTACCTCATCGCGCAGTCGGAGATCCTGCGCCGCACGGACGAGACGCCGGGCTCATAGCGGGGCGTCCCGCGCGCCCGCCGGCAGGCCCCGGCCGCTGCCGTCCAGACCCGCCTGGGCGATCCGCACCCCGAGCTGCGTACGGCTCGCCGCGCCCAGGGTCTCCGAGAGGCGGGCGATGTGCGCGCGGCAGGTGCGCACGCTGATGCCGAGCCGCTCGGCGATCACCGCGTCCTGGTGGCCCTCGGCGAGCAGCGCCGCGATGGACTGCTCACGGTGCGAGATGCCCTCGATGCCGGTGTCCGGGAGCGGCGCGGTGAGCGGGATGGCCAGCCGCCACAGCCGCTCGAAGACGGTCACCAGGTACTCCACCAGCGCCGGATGGCGCAGCTCCAGGGCCATGGTGCGCTCCGCGTTGGCGGGGATGAAGGCCACGGTGCGGTCGAAGAGGATGAGCCGGTCGATGACCTCGTCCAGGGTGCGGGCCTCCACCGTGTCGCCCATCAGCTCCAGGTAGTTGAGCAGTCCCTGGCCGTGCCGGGCCACGTGCGTGTACAGGTCCCGCATGCGCACGCCCCGCCCGCGCAGCGCCAGCGCCCGGTGCAGGCCCTCGGTCAGCTCGGCCTCCCGCCGGATGCCGCCCGGCTGCACGGTGAGCACCTCAGTGGTGCACGCCTCGGTCGCCTCGTCCATCGCGGCCTGGATCCGGGACAGCCCGTCCAGCACCCGTACCGCGCTGCCCCCGGCCGGCGCCGCGAGCGCCTGCAACTGGCCGAGCCCGGCGTACCACTCGAAGGCGGCCAGCGCCGAGCCGACCCGGCGCTGGCTCTCGCCGACCTCGTCGTGGACCCCGCGCAGCAGCCGGGTCAGGACCTCCTGCGGGGCGGTGGGGACCAGCCAGTCCATGTCGTCGGGGTCCGGGTGCAGCAGGGCCAGCTCCAGCAGGCAGGGCACCGCCTCGGCCTCGGTGCGGGGCACCCGGCCCCGCCGTACCGCCCGCTCGTACACGCGGTCCCCGGCCTCGCACAGCCGGTCGGCACCGTGAGGATGCTGCCCCGCCCTCCGCCCGGCCATCGCGCATTCCACCCCCGGTGTGCTGCCACTTCCGCAGCGCAACTATGCGGGGCGCCGACCGGCTCCGCAACACGGCTCCCCGGAGCGCGGTGGCCGTTATCGGCCACTGCGTCCGGATATCCACCGGGCTCCGCCCCTCGCATTGCAACAAGATGACGGTGGCGGCATGCACATGATCAAGGGCATCGTTGGTCTCGCCGTACCGCGCTCACGGGGGTGGCGCGGTACGGCCCGCTACTTGAGACCGATGGCGGCGCACTCGGCCTTGTACTTGGCGGTGCAGATGTCGCCCACGGTGTAGATGCCGTCCGCGATGACGGTGTCCTTGATGGTCTTGCGGGTCAGCGCGCTGACCTGGACCAGCTTGGAGGGGATGTTCTTGGTGGTGGGGCTGTTCACCCTGTCCTCGGTGAGGGCGTCGAACTGGATGTCCTTGCCCTGGACCTCGGCGACGGCCATCTGCGCCGCGGCCTCGGCCTCGTCGGGGTAGGACTTGTAGACGCTCATGTACTGCTCGCCCGCCACCACCCGCTGTACGGCGTCCAGTTCGGCGTCCTGGCCGGTGACCGGCGGCAGGCTGGTGACGCCCGCGGCCTTCAGGGCCTTGATGACGCCACCCGCCATGCCGTCGTTGGCGGCGTAGACGCCCGCGATGTTCGCCGCGCCGATCTGGCTGATCGCCTTGGCCATGTTGGCCTGGGCGATCTCCGGCTTCCAGTCGGTGGTGTCGTAGCTGGCCGCGATGGTCACCTTGCCGTTCAGCTCGGAGAGCGCGCCCTCCTTGAACTGCTTGGCGTTGGGGTCGGTGGGCGAGCCGTTCATCATCACGATCTTCTTGGCGGTGCTCACGTCCGAGCCCAGCGCCTCCAGCAGCGAGCGGCCCTGCACCTCGCCGACGAGTTCGTTGTCGAAGGAGACGTACGCGGTGATCGGGCCCTCGGCCAGGCGGTCGTAGGCGATGACCGGGATGCCCGCGTCCTTGGCCTTCTTCACCTCGCCGGCGATGGCGTGCGCGTCCACGGCGTCGAGCAGGATCACATCGACCTTGTCGTCGATCATCTTCTGCATCTGGCCGGCCTGCTTGGCCGCGTCCGCGTCCGCGTTCGCGTACTCGACCTTGCCCTGCTTGGACGTCAGGTCGGCGACCTTGCTCTTGATGATGGGGTAGTCGAACTTGTCGTAGCGCGTATTGGTCGTCTCCGGCAGCAGCAGGCCCACCGTGAGGTCGTTGCCCTTGGCCGGGCTCGCGCTCGTGCTGTCCCCCGTCGCGTTGAGGACGCCGCAGCCGGCCAGCGAGAGGGTCGCCGCGGAGGCGGCCACGGACAGGACGATACGGCGCATACGAGGGCTCACTTCACGTGTGTTTCGGACGTGGGTGCTGCTAGACGACCCAGGTGTCTGAAAAGACAACGCGGAGCCGACAGCCGGCGTCAAGGAGCCTTGCTTAACGAGTACGCAACGCTACGCGCCGTCCAACATGTGAAAGCAATGGGGAAAGCTCTCCAAACACCCTTTACGGACCGTCCATCCAAGGGGAGTTCAGGAGGCGGCAAAGAAAGGGTTGTGCCCTCCGCCGGGCCCGCCGCCGTATCCGCCCGGTCCGCCGCCGTGTCCGCCGGGCCCGGAGGCGCCGAGGGGGCCGCGGGCGGGGGGTGTCCCCTGGTCCCCCCCCCTTCGTTGTTCCCTTCTCTGTTCATCCCCCCCCTTTTGGGACCCCCTTGGGCGCCACACCAACCACCCCCTTG
>NZ_JBWKES010000050.1:0-34308 GCF_056435325.1 Streptomyces sp. NPDC043952 | reverse complement strand
AGGAAAAGAGGGGTTTGTCCCTCTCCCGGGCCCCGCCGCCTTCTTCTCCCGTCCCTCCGCTGTTCCCGTAGGCCCGGGGGGCGCGGGGGGCCCCGCGGACGGGGTGCGTCCGCGGCCCCCTCGCCGTGCGTGGTGCCGCGCGCGGTCAGTCGCCCTGCTGCGGGGACCGCTTGGGCCGCCACACGACCAGCGCGCTGGTCTGCTGGACCTCCTGGTACGGCACCAGGTCCCGGCGGTAGGAGGCGTGCACGGCGGCCTCGCGCTGGCGCATGGCGGCCGCCGCGCCGTCCAGGGCCGCTTCCAGCTCCGCCACACGGGACTGGAGCGCGGCGACCTGGTTCTCCAGTTCGATGATGCGCTTGATGCCGGCCAGGTTGATGCCCTCGTCCTGCGACAACTGCTGCACCTGGCGGAGCAGTTCGATGTCACGGGCGGAGTAGCGCCGGCCCCGGCCCGCGGTGCGGTCCGGGGAGACCAGGCCCAGGCGGTCGTACTGGCGCAGCGTCTGCGGGTGGAGTCCGGAGAGCTGGGCCGCCACCGAGATGACGTAGACCGGGGTCTCCTCGGTCAGTTCGTACGGATTGCGCCGGCGGCCTTCCATCACCCTCAAGCTCCCTTCGCGGCCTCGAACAGCTCCGCCCGCGGGTCCTCGCCCGCGGTGGCCTCGCGATACGCCTCCAGTGCGTCACGAGCCTTCCCCGACAGGTCCTGCGGAACACTCACCTCGACGGTGACCAGGAGGTCGCCGCGGGTGCCGTCCTTGCGGACCGCGCCCTTGCCGCGGGCCCGCATGGTCCTGCCGTTCGGGGTGCCCGGAGGCAGCTTCAGGGTGACCGGCGGACCGCCCAGGGTCGGCACCCGCACCTCGCCGCCGAGCGCGGCCTCGGCGAAAGTGACCGGGACGGTCACCGTGAGGTTGTCGCCCTTGCGGCCGAACACCGGGTGCTCGCCCACGTGCACGGTCACGTACAGATCGCCCGCCGGACCGCCCCGCTCGCCGGGGGCGCCCTTGCCGCGCAGCCGGATCCGCTGCCCGTCGGTGACCCCCGCCGGGATGCGGACCTGCATGGTGCGCGAGGACTTGGCGCGGCCGCTGCCCTTGCAGTCCGGGCAGGGGTTCTCCGCGATCAGACCGCGGCCCTTGCAGTCGGGGCACGGGTCGGTGAGCGAGAAGCCGCCGCCCGAGCCCCGCGCGATCTGGCCGGTGCCGACACAGGTCGGGCACACCCGAGGGGTGCCGTTCTTGTCGCCGGTGCCGGAACAGGCCTTGCAGGGCTGCTGGGAGGTCATCCGCAGCGGCACCGTGGCCCCCTCGATCGCCTCGGTGAAGCTGAGGGTGACCTCGGTGTCCACGTCCTGGCCGCGGCGCGGCTGCGTACGGGTCGCCCCGCCCGCGCCGCCCCGGTTGAACAGGCCCCCGAAGACGTCACCGAGTCCGCCGCCGAAGCCCCCGCCCTGGGCGGTGCCGCCTCCGAAGAGGTCGCCCAGGTCGAAGTTGAAGTTGCCGCCGCCGGCGCCGGGTCCGGGGCGGAAGCCGCCGCTCCCGAACAGGGCGCGCGCCTCGTCGTACTCCTTGCGCTTCTTGGGGTCGCCGAGGATGTCGTTCGCCTCGGAGATCTCCTTGAAGCGCTCCTCGGCCTTGGCGTTGCCCTTGTTGGCGTCCGGGTGGAACTCGCGCGCGAGCTTCCGGTACGCCTTCTTGATCTCGGCCTCGGTGGCGTCCTTGGGGACGCCGAGGACCTTGTAGAAGTCCTTCTCGATGAAGTCCTTGGTGCTCATCCCCGACGTCCCTCCTTCCCGTCCGCTGTGATTACGTCAGCCCTCCTCCGGGCCACCGTTCTCCTTGTCGTCGGCCGCCTCGGACTTCTCCTCGGCGCCCTCGGCCTTGCCCGCCTTCTCCGGCTTCGCGGCCTGCGCGCCGGGCTGCGGCTCGGCCACGGCCACCCGCGCGGGGCGGATGGTGCGCTCGCCGATGCGGTAACCGGGCTGCAGGATCGCCACGCAGGTCGTCTCGGTGACGTCCGGCGCGTAGCTGTGCATCAGGGCCTCGTGGATGGTCGGGTCGAAGGGCTCGCCCTCCTTGCCGAACTGCTGGAGGCCCAGCTTGGCCGCGACGGTCTCGGTCGACTCGGCCACCGACTTGAAGCCGCCGACCAGTTCGCCGTGTTCCCGCGCCCGGCCGATGTCGTCGAGCACGGGCAGCAGCTCGGTCAGCAGGTTCGCGATGGCGACCTCCTTGACCGTGGCCCGGTCCCGCTCGACCCGGCGGCGGTAGTTCTGGTACTCGGCCTGGAGGCGCTGGAGGTCCGCGGTGCGCTCGTTCAGCGCGGTGCGTACCTGGTCCAGCTGGGCGACCAGACCGGCGTCTGCGTTCGCGTCCCCGGCCGGGGCCGCCCCCTCCTCGGGGGCGGCCTTCGGCTCGGCGTCGTCAGGGGTGGCGCCGGAGGGGACGTCGGGCTTCTCCTCGAAGCCCGGAGTCTCCTCCGTCACGCGGCACCGTCCTTGCGCTCGTCGTCCACGATCTCGGCGTCCACGACGTCGTCGTCGGCCTTGGCCTGGCCGGCACCGGCGTCACCGGCACCCGCGGCCTGCGCGCCCTGGGCGTCGGCGTACATCACCTGGCCGAGCTTCTGCGAGACGGCCGCGACCTTCTCGGTGGCGGTGCGGATCTCGGCGGTGTCCTCGCCCTTGAGCTTCTCCTTCAGCTCGGCGACGGCGGACTCCACCTCGGTCTTGACCTCGCCGGGGACCTTGTCCTCGTTGTCCTTGAGGAACTTCTCGGTCTGGTAGACGAGCTGCTCGCCCTGGTTGCGGGTCTCGGCGGCCTCGCGGCGCTTGTGGTCCTCCTCCGCGTAGCGCTCGGCCTCCTCGCGCATGCGGTCGACCTCGTCCTTCGGCAGCGAGGAGCCGCCGGTGACGGTCATCTTCTGCTCCTTGCCGGTGCCGAGGTCCTTCGCCGTGACGTGCATGATGCCGTTGGCGTCGATGTCGAAGGAGACCTCGATCTGGGGGACGCCGCGGGGCGCCGGCGGCAGACCGGTCAGCTCGAACATGCCGAGCTTCTTGTTGTAGGCCGCGATCTCGCGCTCGCCCTGGTAGACCTGGATCTGCACGGACGGCTGGTTGTCCTCGGCCGTCGTGAAGATCTCGGAGCGCTTCGTCGGGATCGTCGTGTTGCGCTCGATCAGCTTGGTCATGATGCCGCCCTTGGTCTCGATGCCGAGGGACAGCGGGGTGACGTCGAGCAGCAGGACGTCCTTGACCTCGCCCTTGAGGACACCGGCCTGGAGCGAGGCGCCGATGGCGACGACCTCGTCCGGGTTGACGCCCTTGTTGGCCTCCTTGCCGCCGGTCAGCTCCTTGACGAGCTCGGCCACGGCGGGCATACGGGTGGAGCCACCGACGAGGACGACGTGGTCGATCTCGTTGATGGAGATGCCGGCGTCCTTGATGACGTTGTGGAACGGCGTCTTGCAGCGCTCCAGCAGGTCGGCCGTCAGCTGCTGGAACTGGGCGCGGGTGAGCTTCTCGTCCAGGTGCAGCGGGCCCTCGGCGGAGGCCGTGATGTAGGGCAGGTTGATCGAGGTCTCGGTGGACGAGGACAGCTCGATCTTGGCCTTCTCGGCGGCCTCGCGCAGGCGCTGGAGGGCCATCTTGTCCTTGGACAGGTCCACGCCGTGGCCGGACTGGAACTGCTTGACCAGGTAGTCGACGACGCGCTGGTCCCAGTCGTCACCACCGAGGTGGTTGTCGCCGTTGGTGGCCTTCACCTCGACGACGCCGTCGCCGATCTCCAGCAGGGACACGTCGAAGGTGCCGCCGCCGAGGTCGAAGACGAGGATCGTCTGGTCGTCCTTGTCGAGGCCGTAGGCCAGCGCGGCGGCCGTCGGCTCGTTGACGATGCGCAGGACGTTCAGGCCCGCGATCTCGCCGGCCTCCTTCGTCGCCTGGCGCTCGGAGTCGTTGAAGTACGCCGGGACGGTGATGACCGCGTCGGTCACCTTCTCGCCCAGGTAGGCCTCGGCGTCCCGCTTCAGCTTCTGCAGGATGAAGGCGGAGATCTGCTGGGGGTTGAAGTCCTTCCCGTCCAGCTGGATCTTCCAGTCGGTGCCCATGTGGCGCTTCACGGACCGGATGGTCCGGTCCACGTTGGTGACGGCCTGCCGCTTGGCGACCTCACCGACGAGCACCTCGCCGTTCTTCGCGAAGGCGACGACGGACGGCGTGGTCCTGGCACCCTCGGCGTTGGTGATGACGGTGGGCTCGCCGCCCTCCAGAACGCTGACGACGGAGTTAGTCGTGCCCAGGTCGATGCCGACCGCACGTGCCATGGTTGATTCCTCCAGCTGACTTGAGTGGAACAGACTCAAGTGTGCACGAGCCGGCCGCCGGGGTCAACAGACCTGAGTCATCCGGACTCAAGTCTTATCCGTTCCTTACACGCAACCGCCCGTTGACCTGCGAAGACGCCAGGCGACGGGGTCGCTGGACCGGAATCCGCACGGGCGCCCGCAGCAGGACGAGCACCAGGACGGCCGCCCCTCCCGCCACCCACAGCCCGGCCTCCCTCCCCGCCCACCCGGCGTGCACCAGCACCCCGGCGAGCACCGCGCCGAACCCGCACACCCCGAGCACCACCACGGCCCCCGGCTGGGTGAGCCCGAACCGCCGCAGCCGGTGCACCAGGTGGTCCGGACCGCGCCGCAGCAGCGGACGGCGCCCGAGCAGCCGTACGACGACCACCAGGACGGCGTCCGCGAGGGCGACGGCGCCGAAGCAGAACAGCACGGCCGCGCTCGGGCCGATCGCGTACCCCGCGCGCGTGAAGACGACCGCGGAGGAGAGCAGGAATCCGGTGAACAGCGAGCCGCAGGCGCCGAGTCCGACCCGCGCGGGATGCCAGTTGTGCATCAGGAAGCCGGTGAGGGCGGCGGCGAACACGCTGAGCAGCACGGCGAGCGCGTCCATCACCTCGATGGCGGCGCAGACACCGGCCCCGAAGGCGGTGATCACCCCGACGGTCCCGGCCAGCCCGTCCGCGTGATCGAGCCCCCGGAAGGCGAGCGAGACGACGACGATCCCGGCCACGGCGAGCGCGCCCCCGGCCGCCCCCGTCTCGTCGTACGGCACCACGCAGGCGGCGGCCACCGCCGTACCGGCGGCGATCACCCGGCCGCGCAGCCGCCAGACGTCGGCGACCAGGCCGAGCAGACCGACCCCCACGGCGGCGAGCAGCAGCCCGCCGACCTCGTCCCCCAGGGGGGCGACATGGGTCCATTCACCCGTCCAGGCGACCAGCGAGGTGACGGTGACGACGGCGAGGCCGCCGAGCAGCGGAAGAGGGCGTGCCCGGCGCCGGTCGACGACCCCGGCCCGCAGGGCGGGCAGCCGGAGCAGCGCCGCGAGGACGGCGGTGAGCAGCAGGGCGGCGGAGGCCGCGGCGATCCCGTAGAGCACGGCTCTAAGGTAGGGGTGAAAGTAGCAAATCGGGATGAATAACACGATCAGATTGCCCTGAGGGTGATCAGCGCGCCACCATGGGCGACCCCTCAGCGACCCATATCACCCCGCGCTCCCCTGCATCGCGACGGAAGATAGGGGTAGTCTCAGAGAACCGCATAAGTTACCGCTTAGTAATGTCCGCTCGGTCAATTCGAGGCCGCCCTCAGGAGCCCCAATGCAACTCGCCGCGATCATCGTGTCGCTGGTCCTGATCGTGGTCGGCGTGGCACTGTTCGGCCGCGCCCTCCTCCAGATCTTCCACTTCATGCGCCTCGGCCAGCCGGTGCCGGCCGGGACCAGGACCAACGACCCCGCACAGCGCACCGTCACCGTGGCCAGGGAGTTCCTCGGCCACACCCGGATGAACCGCTGGGGCATCGTCGGCGTGGCGCACTGGTTCGTGGCGGTGGGCTTCTTCTCCCTGCTGCTGACGATCGTCAACGCGATCGGCCAGCTGTTCAAGGCGGACTGGATCCTGCCGGTCATCGGCGACTGGGCGCCGTACAACATGTTCGTCGAGTTCGTCGGCACCATGACCACGCTCGGCATCCTGGTGCTGATCGCGATCCGCCAGCTGAGCAGGCCGGACAAGCCGGGCCGCAAGTCCCGCTTCGCCGGCTCGAACTTCGGCCAGGCGTACTTCGTGGAAGCCGTCATCCTGATCGTCGGCATCTGCATCTTCACGCTGCACGCCCTGGAGGGCGCCCAGCACCACGTCGACGGCTACGAGGCGTCGTTCTTCATCTCGTATCCGGTCGTCGCCTGGTTCAAGGGCATGAGCGTCGGCACGCTCCAGAACCTCACCTACTTCTTCGCCGGCCTGAAGATCGCGACCTCCTTCATCTGGATGATCACGGTCGCCCTGAAGACCGACATGGGCGTGGCGTGGCACCGCTTCCTCGCCTTCCCGAACATCTGGTTCAAGCGCAACGCGGACGGCGGGACCTCGCTCGGCGCGCTGCTGCCGATGACCTCGGGCGGCAAGCCGATCGACTTCACCGACCCCGGCGAGGACGACGTCTTCGGCGTCTCCCAGGTCGAGCAGTTCTCCTGGAAGGGCCTGCTGGACTTCTCCACCTGCACCGAGTGCGGCCGCTGCCAGTCGCAGTGCCCCGCCTGGAACACCGGCAAGCCGCTGTCCCCGAAGCTGCTGATCATGTCGCTGCGGGACAACGCGCACGCCAAGGCGCCGTACCTGCTGGCCGGTGGCGGCAAGACGATGGAGGGCGAGGAGAAGGCGTCCGCCGAGGCCCTCAAGGACGTCCCGGCCGCCGCCCTGGCCGAGGCCGAGCGCCCGCTGATCGGCACCGCCGAGGAGAACGGCGTCATCGACCCGGACGTGCTGTGGTCCTGCACCACCTGCGGCGCCTGTGTCGAGCAGTGCCCGGTGGACATCGAGCACGTCGACCACATCGTGGACATGCGCCGCTACCAGGTCATGATCGAGTCGGCCTTCCCCTCCGAGGCGGGCACGATGCTCAAGAACCTGGAGAAGAAGGGCAACCCCTGGGGCCTGGCCAAGAAGCAGCGCCTGGAGTGGACCAAGGAGGTCGACTTCGAGGTCCCGGTCGTCGGCAAGGACATCGAGGACCTCAGCGAGGTCGAGTACCTGTACTGGGTCGGCTGCGCGGGCGCGCTGGAGGACCGCGCCAAGAAGACGACGAAGGCGTTCGCCGAGCTCCTGCACATCGCGGGCGTCAAGTTCGCGATCATGGGCGGGGACGAGAAGTGCACCGGTGACTCCGCCCGCCGCCTGGGCAACGAGCCCCTGTTCCAGGAGCTCGGCATGGAGAACGTGATGGCCCTGAACACGGCGTTCGGCGAGGAGCTGGACGACGACGGCAAGGTCACCGCGGAGTCCAGGAAGCCGAAGTCGGCGAAGAAGATCGTCGCCACCTGCCCGCACTGCCTGAACACGCTCGGCAACGAGTACCCGCAGCTCGGCGGCGACTACGAGGTCATCCACCACACCCAGCTGCTCCAGCACCTGGTGGACGAGGGCAAGCTGATCCCGGTCACGCCGGTCGAGGGCATCATCACCTACCACGACCCGTGCTACCTGGGCCGCCACAACAAGATCTACACGCCCCCGCGCGAGATCATCGGCAAGGTCCCCGGCCTGCGCAACGAGGAGATGCACCGCCACAAGGAGCGCGGCTTCTGCTGCGGCGCGGGCGGCGCGCGAATGTGGATGGAGGAGCGGATCGGCAAGCGCATCAACAACGAGCGCGTGGACGAGGCCCTCTCCCTCAACCCGGACATCGTCTCCACGGCCTGCCCCTTCTGCCTCGTCATGCTGACCGACTCGGTCAACGGCAAGAAGAACGACGGCAAGGCAAAGGAGTCCATCCAGGTCGTCGATGTCGCCCAGCTCCTGCTGGACTCGGTGCGCACCCCGGTGGACCCGGCGGGCGACGCGGAATCCGCCACCACCCCGGAACCCGAACCGGTCAAGTAACGGCCCCTACGTCCCCCTGAAACCCGCCAACGCCCCCTGCTTCGCACAGGCAGGGGGCGTCGGCGTGTGCGTGTGCGGGGGCCGGGGGATGTCGGGGGGTGGGGGTGAGGGGGAGGAGGGAGGGCAGGGGGCAAGGGGTTGCGTCGCGCCGCCGCCGGGGGCTGGGGCGGGCATGGGGCCGGGGCGGGTCCGGACGGCCAGAAGGCCGGGCGCGGCGGCCGGGTGCGGGCCGGGTCCGGCAGGTGGGTGGGGCGGGACAGCCAGAAGGCCGGGCGCGGCGGCCGGTGCGGCGACCACATGCGGGCCGGGACGGGCACGTGGGCGGGGCGGGCATTGGCCGGGACAGGCACGTGGGCGGAGCGGGCAAGTGGCCAGGGCAGGCTGGGACGGCCAGAAGGCCGGGCGCGGCGGCCGGGTGCGGGCCGGGTCCGGCAGGTGGGTGGGGCGGGGCGGGACAGCCAGAAGGCCGGGCGCGGCGGCCGGTGCGGGCCGGGGCGGGCACGTGGACGGGTAGTCCGGAGAACAGAGGCCGGAACTGAGGAGCGGCCGGGAACGGGCCGCGGGCCGATGGCCGGGCGCGAGCCGATAGCCGAGCACAGGCCGATAGCCGGGCCGTGTGGGGCCCGAGGTGGGGCCCCGGCCCACGCGCGCGTGGCCTCGCCGGCCGATGCCCGGAGCATCTGGCGTGCGCCGGCCGATCGGGCCGGCTGGCGGGTGCGCCGGGGGCCCCGCCACGCGCAGCAACCGCCGGCGCCGTACGAGATCACACCGCAGCCACGGTCGTCGTACGAGGTCGGTTCCGTGGCGCCGTGGGCGAGGCGTGTGCCCAGCCCGGCGCGCCGGCCCGTCCCCGCGTGGGGCGCCGGCGTTCCGCCGGGAACGCGGCGCTGGACCTCGTGGCACCGCCGAGGCCCAGCGCCGAGCGGTCACGCGGTCTTCGGGGCCGCCTGCTGCACCACGTCGAAGGACCACAGGGTGGAGCCGGAGGCGGCCGGCTTGGGGCGCTCGCCCCCGGCGCCGCCCTGGTGAGCGGCCTTCATCGGGCCCTCCATCCACGCCTGGAACGAGGCCTCGTCGCGCCAGCGGGTGTAGACGAGGTACTGGTCGGTGCCCTCGACCGGGCGCAGCAGCTCGAACCACTCGAAGCCGTCGGAGTTCTCCACCGTGTGCGCCCGCGAGGCGAACCGCTTCTCCAGGACCTCCCGCTGCTCGGCGGGCACGGTCAGCACATTGATCTTCACTACGCTCATGGGTCCATCCTGCGCCACCCGCCCCGCTCCCGCCGCAGGGGCACCCGGTAACTCGCCACGGACATCACACACTTAACGGCCGTCACCGAACTCCCGTACAACTCCCGTACAACCCTTGCCCGCCACCGCGCGTCTCCTGATCGCCGACCGCCCGGTGAACCCGGCGTCACCACACGACGAACCCGGATGGACACGGACGGTCCGCACCCAACCGACCGAGGACGCCGCCCGGCATCCTCCGCACGCAGGAGAACGCATGCACCTGCACCGAAGACTCGCCCTCGCGACGGCCACCGCGGCCGCGCTGACGGGCGGTCTGCTCACCTTCGCCGCCGCCCCCGCCACGGCCGCCGACTCCACCCGTGTCGCCAAGGCCGACTTCAACGGCGACGGCATCGGCGACCTCGCCACCTCCGCCGCCACCGCCTACGTCGGCGGCCACAAGGGCGCCGGCGCGGTCGTCGTCATGTACGGCTCCAAGACCGGCGTCTCGGCCGCCAAGCGCACCCTGCTCACCCAGGACACCGCAGGCGTCCCCGGCAGCGCCGAGGCGGGCGACGAGTTCGGCGGCGACCTGGCGTACGCCGACTTCAACGGCGACGGCTACGACGACCTCGCCGTCAGCTCGCCGCACGAGAAGGTGGGCAACGACACCGACGGCGGCTCCGTCGCCATCCTGTGGGGCTCCAAGAGCGGCCTGACCGGCAAGGGCGTCAATGTCGCCGACCCGGCCCCCACCGCCCACGACTACTGGGGCGAGAGCCTGGCCGCCGGCGACTTCGACGGCGATGGCAAGGCCGACCTGGTCGTCGGCAGCAGCAGCAACACCCTCGACCTCTACCGGGGCGGCTTCACCACCGCCGGCACGCCCCACAGCCGTACGACCGTCAGGACGCCGGTGCGGGCGGGCACGGCCGGCAGCTCCTACGGGCCGCTGGACCTGACCGCGGGCGACGTCAACGGCGACGGCCGTACCGACCTCGTGGTGGACGGCTTCGAGACGAAGACCAAGTACCAGTGGAACACCAACTACTGGCTGCCCGGCTCCTCGACCGGCCTGAACGCCTCCGCCGCCAAGGCCCTCAAGCCCGGCATCGTCACCGCCATCGGCGACGTCAACGGCGACGGCTTCGGCGACATCGTGACCGGCGCCGACTGGGACGCGAAGACCACCGACGGCACCACCGTCCCGGACGCGGCCGACGGCGGCAAGGTCAGCGTCACCTACGGGTCCGCCTCCGGGCCCGCCACCACCACCGCCATCACCCAGAACACCGGCAACGTCCCCGGCTCCTCCGAGAAGGGCGACACCTTCGGCTGGGACCTGGACCTCGGCGACATCAACGGCGACGGCTACCAGGACCTCGTGATCAGCGCCCCGGAGGAGGACCTGAACGCAGTCACCAACACCGGCATGGTCACCGTCCTGTACGGCTCCAAGGCCGGTGTGAACACCACCTCCGGCGCCCAGTCCTTCGCCCAGAGCACCACGAACGTCCCCGGTCAGGACGAGAAGGACGACCTGTTCGGCACCGACGTCAAGCTCGACGACGTCACCGGCGACGGCAAGGCCGACCTGATGGTGGGCTCGTTCGAGAACGGCGGCGACGGCGCGGTCACCTACCTGCCCTCCGACGGCAGGAAGATCACCGCGATCGGCTCCCGCTCGGTGTCGCCCGCCGCGGTCGGGGTGTCCACGACCGGGGTGCCGCAGTTCGGCTCCGTCTTCGCGGACTGAGACGGTTCAAACCCGGAACCATCCCTGGTGAAAGGGCTGACGGACCCTTAGGGGATGTCACAGGTCGGCCGCAATGCCGGGCCCGGACCGCCGGGCCCGGCACACCACTCTCCGGGACCAGGTACGTTCGATGACGTGGCTGGATTCAGGATCGGACGCGGGGGCGGGGACGACCGCACCCCCCAGGGACAGCAGGCGCCGCAGGGACCGTCGTACGGCCGCCCCGGCCCCTCGGGCGGGCGGCGCGGCCCGTCGCCGTACGGACAGCAGGGCCCGCAGGCGCCGGGACAGGGCGCGGGTCGGCCGTCGTACGGCTACCCGTCGCCGCAGCCGCCGCAGCCGCCGTACGGGCAGCCGTCGTACGGCCGGCAGTCGTACGGGCAGCCGCCGCACGCACCGCAGTCGTACGGGCCGCAGCAGGGCCGGCCGGGCGGCCACCAGGGTCCGGCGGACGACGGCCCGGAGTACTTCGACGACGGCTACGGGGGCGGCGCGCCGGACCCGTACGCGGCCAACAATCCGGGCCACACCCAGGCCTTCTCGATCGACGAGGCCGCCGGCTACACCCAGGGCGCGACCTACCAGGCCGGCTCCGCCGCCGCGCCCGCCGCGCCGCTGGGCCCGCCACTGCCCTGGAAGGAGCTGCTGCGGGGGATCGTCCTCTCCCCCGACCCGACGTTCCTGCGCATGCGGGACTACGCGATGTGGGGCCCGGCCCTGATCGTGACCTTCCTCTACGGGCTGCTCGCCGTCTTCGGTTTCGACGACGCCCGCAAGGAGGCCATCGGCGCCACGCTGTCCAACGCGGTGCCGATCGTGCTGATCACCGCGGTCGTGATGGTGCTCGGCCTGTTCGTGCTCGGCGTGGTCACCCACACCCTGGCCCGCCAGCTCGGCGGCGACGGCGCCTGGCAGCCCACGGTGGGCCTGTCCATGCTGATCACGGCCCTCACGGACACGCCCCGCCTGATCTTCGCCATGTTCGCCGGCGGCGACGCGGGCTTCGTCCAGATACTCGGCTGGGCCACCTGGCTCGGCGCGGGCGCCCTGCTCACCCTGATGGTGTCCCGCTCCCACGACCTGCCGTGGCCGAGGGCGCTGGGCGCGTCGGCGATCCAGCTGATCGCGCTGCTGTCGATCGTGAAGCTGGGCACGTTCTAGCCCCGGTCATACGGAAGGGCCCCTGCGCGGTTTCCGCCGCCGGGGGCCCTTCTCCGTGTGCGCTGCTTCCGTGTGCGCTGCAGCTCAGGCGTCGAGCACCTGGTCCTCCCGCTGCACGACGGGCGGCTCCACGCTCCACGGGAAGTTGATCCAGTCGTCGGTGCGCTTCCAGACGTACTCACACTTCACGAGGGAGTGGGACTTCTCGTAGATCACCGCGGAGCGCACCTCGGCGACGGTGTCGAGGCAGAAGTCGCGGACCAGCTTCAGCGTCTTGCCGGTGTCGGCGACGTCGTCGGTGATCAGGACCTTCTTGTCGGAGAAGTCGATCACGTTCGGCACGGGCGCGAGCATGACCGGCATTTCGAGGGTGGTCCCCACGCCGGTGTAGAACTCGACGTTCACCAGGTGGATGTTCTTGCAGTCGAGGGCGTAGGCGAGCCCGCCGGCCACGAACACGCCGCCTCGGGCGATGCTGAGCACGATGTCCGGCTCGTACCCGTCGTCCGCGATGGTCTGCGCCAGCTCGCGGATGGCGCCGCCGAACGCCTCGTAGGTCAGATTCTCCCGCACGTCACTCATGTTCTGGATGCCCTCACACCTGGGTCCGATGGAAATTGACATAGGACCGCGAGGCGGTCGGCCCGCGCTGGCCCTGGTACCGCGAGCCGTAGCGCTCACTGCCGTACGGGAACTCCGCGGGCGAGGACAGCCGGAACAGGCACAGCTGGCCGATCTTCATCCCCGGCCACAGCTTGATGGGCAGGGTGGCGAGGTTCGACAGCTCCAGGGTGACGTGACCGCTGAAACCGGGGTCGATGAACCCGGCGGTGGAGTGGGTGACCAGACCGAGCCGGCCCAGCGAACTCTTGCCCTCAAGGCGCGAGGCGAGGTCGTCGGGCAGCGAGATGACCTCGTACGTCGACGCGAGCACGAACTCACCGGGGTGCAGGATGAACGGCTCGTCCCCGTCCGGCTCCACGAGCCGCGTCAGATCGGGCTGCTCGACGGAGGGGTCGATGTGCGGGTACCGGTGGTTCTCGAACACCCGGAAGTAGCGGTCCAGCCGGACATCGACGCTCGAAGGCTGCACCATGGATTCGTCGAAGGGATCGATCCGTACCCGCCCGGCGTCGATCTCGGCCCGGATGTCCTTGTCTGAGAGAAGCACATAGCGAGGATACGCAAGGCGCGCGGAGCCATGACAATCGTGACGACTCCGCGCGCCGATGGTGACGAGGCGGCTACGCCGCGTACGTACTGGCTTCGCCGCCTACCCCTGCTTCTGCAGGGCGACCGGTACGACGCTGCGGAGCCGCGCGCATCGAGGGCACCGCATGAGCCGACCGGGACCGAGCCGCTCGGCCTGCTGCATCGGGAACGAAGCGGTGCTGAAGACGTGCCCATCGGCACAGCGGACGACGGTGCGTTCCATCAAGTCCCTTAAGTCCCTTCCCCAAGAGCCTCGCCGGGCCGACCAACCCGACGACAAAAGCCACATTACGGGATCAAAGAGACGACTCTCCAGGCGGCACTCCGACCCCGCCCGGGCCCTCCGCCAGGCCCCCACCGTACGCCCCAACTCCCGCCGCCCGCAGCCGGATCCCCACCCTGAAACCCACTCAGCCCTCCGGACCGCGAGCACCGGGAGCCCGCGATGAGGTACAGTGATCGAGCGTCGGACGGGGCCCCTCGGGGACTTTGTCCGTACATACGCGGGTGTAGTTTAATGGTAGAACATCAGCTTCCCAAGCTGAGAGCGCGAGTTCGATTCTCGTCACCCGCTCCAGATTGAAACCCCAGGTCAGCGGCCTGGGGTTTGTTTGTTGTCTAGGCCAATTTGAGGGCGGCGTGCCCTCCATGTGCCCCAAGTCGAAGCCTGGCACCCACCCGGAGGGCCTCCAAGCCCCGAATCGAGGCCAACATCGCCAGAGCGTCCCAAATATTGAGACGCATTTTTGGTGACCTGGGCCACACGTCGAGCAAATGGCAGTCAAGTTGCTTTAGCAAATGGAGAGTTCACGGTTGCCCCACTAGATGATCAATTCAAAGGCACGCCTGCGGAGGGGGTGGGGTGGGCGGCGGGCTGCCGGCCCCGGTTGAGGTGGCAGTGGGCGGTCAGGCGTCAGGGTCGACTTCGGGGTGCGTGAACCGCACGGGCTTGCCCAGCGACCGGGCGTAGGCGATTTCGGCTCGGGTGCTGTCTCCGATGTAGTCGCCGACTACGAGCACCTCATCAGCAAGCCGGATCTTCGCCCGGTGCAGATCGTCGAGTCGAACCTTCAGCGCCTCGGCCTCGACAGGATCGGACCAAAGTTCGTGCGGCGACTTCATGTCACAGCCCGGTTTGACGACAATCTTTCCGGCTTTGGTCTCCCGCAGATCGGCCTCGTTCATCTCGGTCATGAAGCGGGTGGAGCCGCAGATCACGACGATACGCGGGAGGCGCAACAGCTTCTTCGCGTCGGCGAGCTTCTCCTCGGGGGTGAGCTGTCGCCGGTATGACACGGGTGCCTCCTGGTGGTGTGGTCCAAGGGGTGCCTGCGGAGACGAGAACGAGGGTCGTCTCGTCTGGCGCGACTATCGCGGCCAATAGCGAGGCGGTTCCTTGGCGGGGTCAACCAGATCGAACCGCTGCTTACTACCGGGGTTCAGCCCCTTGATGTGAACGAGCTGCTGACTTTCCGCTGTGTCGAGTTCACGGACGATCAGAGGCATGGCGGCGATCACAGCACCCATGGCCAGACCCAGGCCCGCCATGCCCTTATGGCCGTGGCTGAACCGAATGTGATGCATGCCGGACTTCTTGATCGCAGCCGTCTCCGACGGGTCCTCCAGCTGACGTCCGTCCTTGGTGAGAAAGGCTTCGAAGCCTCTCTTCGCAGCGTCGGGAAGAAGGGCGAGGTCTTTCTTCCCTGTCCACTTGATCTCGCTGACATGGCGTACCTCATGCCCAGGCAGCAGTCGCCTGAGCATTTCCAGCATCTGTACCGGGACGTTCTCGTCGATGAGGATTCGCATCAGGCAGCGCGCGGTCCTGGGCTGTAGCTGTCCACATACAGGGCGAAGGACACCGCATCGCGAGCAGCCTCTGCCGTCACGCCGGGGTAGTAGTCGGCGATCTTCTCAGGGGGGATGCCGTCCTCTACCAGCTCTGCGACTGCGTCGAACGGCACACGGGTGCCGGTGATCACCGGCTGCCCTCCCTGCGTGTCCGGATCCACACTGACGTGTTGCTTGGGTCGCAGGAGGTGTGGGACGACGACACCGGCGCGGGGCGCGAACTCCTGAAGGATGTCGGCCATAGTCGCGATGACCCGCTGCCCAGGGTGCTTGACGAGATCCGTTGCGTGGTCGTCGCTGCTGTCGCCGACAAGGACGATTGAGTCGCCCTCAGCGACCAGGGAGTAGCTGGACAGGTGCTCGACCTCACCGAACCGCTTCAGTGTGGCCAGAGCCTTGCGGATCTTCTGCAGCGAGACGTCTTGCCGGAGGATCGCAAACGCGCGTAGCGCCAGCACGTCTCGGAAGGAGTACAGAGCAGGCTTGGCAGCGAGCTCCGGGCGGAGGATGGGGCCGTGGCCCCGGTCTTGCCGCCATGAGCGCAGTTGCCCAGTGGTGGCTCCGGAGAGAGCCGCAGCCATACGAGTCGAGTACGCCATGGTCCACTCCCTCCAGTCCTCACGAGATCTTTCTACCCGACAGCATCCCAGTTCCGCGCTCCAGGACGCTACAGGAAGTACGGGAGACAGGACCGAAGTCGGCCCTTGCCCCCTTCGCGCGGAGAGCGGCAGCGCGGCCAGTTCCGGGGGCGGCCTTTTCAGCCGGCCCCCGGAGCGAGGACAGGAGGCTCATGCCTCGCGAGTGCTTCGCTGCTCACCTGGCGGAGCGTCGCGGAGCCTCGCGCATACCTCGGCGTCGATGCCCTGTGCCAGCTTGCGCTGGTGCTTCGCCGTCGAGTGCTGGTAGATCAGCTGGGCGCGCTCCGAGGACTGGCCGGCGCGGACCATGAGGTCCTTCAGCTTGGCGCCGGTGTCGGCGGCGAGGGTGTTGCCGGTGTGGCGGAGGTCGTAGAAGCGGAAGTTGTCCGGCATGCCGACGTTGGTGCGAGCCTTGCGCCACTTGCGGCCGAAGGTCGAGCGGCGAAATGGGGCGCCCTTCTCACCGACGAAGATCAGGCCGTCCCGTTCCTTCTCGGCGAACCACTGCAGGTGGCGGCGGAGCTCCGGGAGCAGGAAGTCGGGCAGGTACACGGTGCGTTTGCCCGCGCGGGACTTGGGGTCGCCTGTGACTCGACGGCCGTTCGTCAGCTCCGGGGACGCCTGCGTGATCCGCAGAGAGCATTCGTCGAGATCGACACTGTGACGGCGCAGCTCGGCCAGTTCCTCCGGGCGGAGGGAGGCGAAGGCGCCGAGCAGGACCATCAGGCGCCAGCGCGGGCCTATGGCGTCGGCGAGGTCGAAGACCTGCGCGATGGTGGCCGTGGGACGCTCGTCGGCCTCCTCCTTGCCCGCGCCCTTGATACGGCACGGGTTGGTGCGCAGGAGGTCGTCGTCGACCGCCGTCTGCAGGATGCCCTTCAGCAGGCGGTACGACTTGGCAACCGTGGTGGAACCGGTCGCTTTGAGGCGTTCGGCTCGCCACGTGCGGACGGAGGGCGGGGTGATCTCGTCCAGGTCCTTGCCGCCGAAGGTCGGCAGGATGTGCCCGCGCAGCAGACCTCCGTACCGGTCGACCGTGGTCGCGGCCAGGCCGCGCTCCTCCACCCAACGCAATGCGTATTTCTTGAAGTTGAGCGCGCCGGCATCCGGGTTGTGCCAGGTGTTGCGCTCGATGTCGGCCCGGACGAGGTTGAGCCAGTCCTGGGCGTCGGACCTGGTCTCGAACGTCTCCGGTGCGGTGTACCGCTGGCCGTCCGGTCCGATGTAGCGGGCCTGCCACCGGCCCGAGGGGAGCTTGCGGACCGTACCGAACTCGCGCCGCCGCTGCGGCTTGCGTCCCGCCATCAGGCCGCCTTCCCGTAGCGGGCACGGCTGCGGCGGACCGGCTCGACGGTGCGCGCTTCGACGTACTCGGCGACCGCGCTCTCGGGGATGCGCACCGGGCGGCCGAGCTTGACGTAGCGGATACGGCGCTCGGCGATGAGGCGGCGGACGAAGCGCTCGCCCGTGCCGAGCAGCTCGCCGGCCTCGGCCACGGTCAGGAGGCGGTCAGCCATTCACAATCACCTCCTTCGCGGTGCACTGAGAGCGGGAGCGGGCAGGGGGTATTGCAGGTCGGCGCAAGGGCGAAGCGTCCTTTACTCGGGGAAGCGGTTCGGGGCGGCAGCAGTCCGGGCCAGTGGCAGGCGGGCCTACGCGGCTTGAACCCCGTGGAGAAGTGCCAGGGACGAGACCCGGAGGGCCTGGGCGAGGGCGACGACGTCGTCGATGTCGCAGCGGCGTTGGGCGCGTTCGATGCGGGACAGCATCGTGTTGGTCATCGGACGGCCGAAAGCGGAGACGCGGGCGGCGAGCTCGCGCTGGGCGAGGCCGCGTTCGGTGCGGAGGATTTCGATGGTGCGAGCGGTCCGTATTCCGGCCGGACCGATTTCCACGGATCGTGCAGCCATAGCTCCATTTGTAGCTCCGGATCGCCGGTTTGGTTAACCGGCGATCGTCGGCTATGTTGCGCCCGGCGCAGCGGCCGGGACCTACCTACGGGCTGGGTTTCGAGCATCCGGTTGGCGGTATCTTCGCCAGCCCGGAGACATGCTCTGACGTGAGGTGTTGTGTTGTAGCTTGCGCTCGCAGCGGGAGTCAACGGTTCTCGATGTGATGCTTCTGGCTTCATCTGACGGAGCATTATTTCGGCAACCGCCGATTCGGGTTTATAGTTTTGGTCCCTCGCTCGCCGTAAGCGTTCGCCGTCAGCTGTCTGATTTCCCGGCGGAATGCTGGACTTGTGCGGCATGGGTGTGGCTGTCTTGGCCATACGACGCCACCAGCGCTCCCCCGCTCCTTCGGGCCGGGGCTGTGCGCCACCCCCCTCCCTGTACACCGCCCGCCAAGGGCCGCCCGCACCTCACCGTCCTCACCTAGGAGCCGCCGCCTCATGAGCCACGACGCCCGCGAATGGGTGTGGAACCACAGCCACAGCAAAGGCACCGCCCGCTTGGTCCTCGCTCTGATCGCCGACCGGTGCATCGACCGTCGCTGCATCGCGTACGCGTCCGTGCCCACCCTCATGAAGCGCGCGAACGCCTCCCGCACCGCGGTGCGGGAGGCACTGGCCAAGCTGATCGCCGGCGGGGAGCTGGTGCCGCTGCCCGGACGCAAGGGACCACGGGGAGAGACGTATTACCACCTGCCGGACGCTGCCCGGTTCCTCGCCGAACAGGCTGCCGAGGGGGATCAGGATCTGACCCTCCCAGGGGGTCAAAATCCGCCCCCCGGGGGACCGGAATCCGACCCTGCCGACGGCTTCGACGGGGGGCCGGAATCTGATCCCCCGGTACGGAATGTGACCCCCAGGGGGGTCGGATTCAGGCCCTCAGGGGGTGCGGATTTCGACCCCCAGAACAGAAGAGAACCGAAGGTGAACGGTAGTAACAGCAGCAGCCCTGCCCCGCTCATCCCAGCTACCGACTGGCGGATCGACATCGACGCCCGGGCCTGGCTGCAGGACCACGGCCACCTCGCCCGACTCGGCGAGCATGCCCTGCACGCCGCCGACGCGAAGTGGCGCACCTACCGGGCCACCTGGGATCCCCGCACCGCTGCAGCCTGGGCTGCCGACTGGCGCGCGTGGATCGCCCGCGAGCGTACCCCCGCCGCCGGACGCCCCAACCTCTACGCCCTGCCCGGCGGCACGCCCACCTCGACCACCGGCATGACGCGCTCCGAAGCGCACATGGCCGCCCTGCTCGCCGCCCTCGACGAACCGACCGGATCGTAAGGAGCAACCACCCCTGGAGCGCAACGAAATCGCCGCCATCCTCGCCTACATCGGCCGCCTGGACCCCCGCACCATCCGCACCGGCCCGGGCGAGGCCCGTGACCAGATCGCGCAGTGGCAGGAGTTGCTCGACGACGTGCCCTTCGCCACCGCCCACGGCTGGGACGTCCGCGAGGCGATACGGTCCCACATCCTCGACTCGCCGTACCCGATCCTCCCGGTGGACGTCGCCCGCAGGTGGCGTGCCCACCGACGCGACCGTCTCGACCGGCACACCGACCCCACCCCGGCTGCCGACCCGGACGATCCGGCCGCCTGGCGAGCCGAGCTGCTCCGATCCCGCAACACTGTCGCCGCCAGTCTGGCCGCCCCCTCGACGCACCGGCAGATCACCAGCGGTGGCCGGTCCCGCGACGTCGCGGAGCGCCTGCGCGAGATCGGGTCGTGCATCCCGCCGGTCGTCCGCGCCGAGCTGGCCCGCTACCGTCCGACCCGCGCTGCGCGTGAGGACGCCGGCCCCAGCGGCGGCCCCGACGTGCTCAGCGTCCGATGCGGGTGGTGCCAGGCACCTGCGGGTGCCCCGTGCCGTCGACGGCGGACGAACCCTGACGGCACCGTCAGGGGCAACACCATACGGGCGACTCCCCACCCGTCGCGCATCGATGTCGCCACTGCCCGGCTGGACCGACGGCGGGTTGCATGACGCAGCCCGCCTCGCTCCTCGCGGCAGCTGCGCCGTCCCACGACCGATCGGTCCCGGACGAGCCGCACGCGATCGGCGAGGACATCTAGACGACCACGTCCCGGAGACCGAACCCGCGAAGATCGGGAACCGAACCTCGGTACCCGACTGTCCCCGCGATCACGATCACCTCATGGCGGGGACGGTGGCGCACAGGGACCGCATCGCGGGGACCGTGACGACGGCACACCGGGAACCGAGAGGGTACCGGTCCCCGAGGAAACCGCAGCTCAGAGGGCATTTCGTGCCCGTCCCCAGAGCGTCCCCAGCGGCGGGGACCGTCCCTGCAGCAGCCCGTTCCAGTCTCCCTCGGGGACCGCGACCGTGCCGGGAACGGGACGGTCCCCGTGACGACCTGTCAAGGGGACCGTCCCCGATGAACGTCGCATCTCCGTCCCCAAGCGTTTGGGGACCGTGTACCGCAGCGCTGTGGGGACCGGTCCCCCATGCGCTCTCTGCAGCCATAGCCCCGCACCCGACAGCGCCGACCTCAGTTGCCCTGGCCAGATCCCATCCCACAGCCGCCGAATTGCTCCGGCCACGGCCCTCGTCCGCCGTCGGTCGGCCCCCGGCGGCTCGGCTCCACGTCCGAACACACCCTGGAGAACCACTCATGCACGACCGACACCACCAACACACCAACCGGCAGGAGACTCCCATCGCCCCAGACAACCGCGCAGCAAGTTGGAGGTCCGGACACTCCCCCGCAGGGGGAGCGCCCGAACCTGACCCCGCCCCGGGGGTGGCGGGGCCCGACCTGCGCCAGGGGGCGCCGGACGGGAAGGCTGCGACCGAGGGCGGACCGCAGCCAGGCAAGGCCAGCCGGAAGGGCAAGGCCAGGAAGGGGAGGTCCCGTCCGCGTGACAAGAAGCAGCGCCCCGCCCACAGCGTCCGCCTCAACGAACAAGAACTCGCCATCATCCAGTCCGGCGCCGAGCACGTCGGCATGAGCGTGGCCGGGTTCCTGGCCCACTCCGCCCTGGCCGCTGCCCGCGACCAGTCCCGCACCGCGGCGGCCATCGCCACCGAGCGGGACATCCTGACGGCCCTGTTCGGTGTGCGCCGTCAGCTCGGCTGGGCGGGCAGCAACGTCAACCAGGCCGTCAAGGCCCTCAACTCCGGTGTCGACGTACCGCACTTCGCCGCTGCCCTCGCCGACCTGCAGCGTGCCGCGCAGGCCGTCCAGCGGGCAGCAGACAGGGTCGCGAACGGGCAGGAGGGCGAGGCGGCTTGATCCCCCGGATCCACCAGCAGGGCAGCAACACGCTCGGGCTCCTGCACTACCTGTACGGCAAGGGCACCCACGAGGAGCACATCGACCCGCACCTGGTCGCTTCCTTCGACGGCATGGCCCCCGACCCCGGCCGCGACCCTTCGGCGACGAAGAAGGACCTCCAGCACCTCCTCGACCAGCCCCTGTCTCTCCTCGACGCGGACCGGCGTCCCGGCAAGCATGTCTGGCACTGCTCGGTGCGCGCCGCGCCCGACGACCCGATCCTGTCCGACGAGCAGTGGGGCGACATCGCCCGCCGTATGGTCGCCGCCACCGGCATCGATCCCGGCGACGGGGCCGGCTGCCGCTGGGCAGCCGTCCGGCACGCGGATGATCACATCCACATCATCGCCACCCTGGTCCGCGAGGACGGTCGCCGCCCCGACCACCACCGCTCCGGCAAACGCGCTCAGGCCGAGTGCCGGCTGATCGAAAAGGAACTCGGCCTGCACCAGGTCGCGCCTGGGGACGGCACCGCCGCCAAGCGGGCCACCAGTGCGGAGCGGTACAAGGCCGAACGCACGGGCAGGGGGCGTCCGGCGCGGGAGGAGCTGCGTGAGACCGTGCGGCGTGCGGTCGCCGGCGCCGGCAGCGAGGAGGAGTTCTTCGACCGGCTGGCCGCCGCCGGTCTGCTGATCCGCAAGCGCGTCGCGCCCTCCGGCAACCTGCTCGGCTACAAGGTTGCGCTGCCCGACGACCGCAACGGTGAGAAGGAGCCGGTGTTCTACGCGGGCTCCACGCTCGCACCCGACTTGTCGCTGCCCCGCATCGGCGAGCGGTGGACGCTTCCCGTGGAGGCCGCTTCGGCGGACGGCTCCGGCGCGGAACAGCCGGCACTGCCAGACGTGACGGGTCCCGCGTTCGCGCGGCGCCGGGCGAGCGCCGCCACGTGGCAGGCGCTACTGATCATCGATCACGGTGACGACGGGGCAGCAGCGGCCCAGATCGCTGGGGCGGGTGAGATCCTCGACGCGCTCGCCAAGACCTCCGCCGCCCACACCCGCGCTGAACTCCGCGAGGCAGCCTTCGCGTTCGAGCGGGCGAGCCGCTCCCACACCAAGGCCGTACGCGGGCACGACCGGGCCCTGCGCCAGGCTGCCCGCGACCTCGTCCACAGCGGGCCGGCCCTCGGACGCGGCGAAGACGGCGCCGCCACCGCCATGCTCATCGACATGGCCTTCTTCTTCGCCATCACCGCGGCGAACTGGCATGCCAAGAAGCACCACGCCCAGCAGGCGAAGGCTGCCCGCCAGGCGGCCGAACACCTCCGCGCCGCCTACCAGGCCGCCGCCAGCCAGCCCATGGACGTGCTCCGGCAGCGAGGCCGCCGCATGCCCCAACCCCTGCAGCACCGGCAGGTGGCCGTCCTGCACCACGCAGTGCCCGACCTGGCCGGACAGATCCTGGCCGAACCCGGCTGGCCCGCCCTGGCCGCCACCCTCGCCGACGCCGAGGACGCCGGCCAGAACCCGGCCACCTTGCTCGCCGAGGTCACACGACGGCGAGAACTCGAGAGCGCCACCTCGATCAGCGACGTCCTCGTCTGGCGCCTGCGCCGCAGTGCCCACCTGCCCGCCGCCCCGGAAATCCCCCAGGACACGACCACCCGAGACAAGCACCGCGCCCCTTCCCCGGCGCCCACCGCACAACCCGCGAACGGGACATCGAACGGCACCGCCCGTCGGCTCTGACCGGAAAAGCGCAGGCGGAAGGTGGCCGAGGATCCCCGGTTACCGAAACCGGGAATCCTCCGGACGATTTGGCCAAACGACTCTGCACTGATCAGGCAGCGGCCGGATCCTCCTGTGATTCAGGCTGTTCAGGGACGGTCGCCGTGTGAATACAGCGGACCATGGCCCCCGTGTCCGTCTCGCGCAGCCCCTGGTGGTCACACTGGGGGCAGGCGCTGATCACGGAGCGGTCCCGCACTCGCTTGACCTCAGCGTTCAACTGCCTGAGCACTGCCAGCGCAGGCGGCTGTTGGTGCCAGCGCGGCGGGTCGTACTCCGGGATGGCATGGTGGACCTCGATCGCGGTGTCGATCTTGTTGTTGAGGATGGTGACCGCACCAGAGGACGCCTCGGGCGGGCCCATGTGCGCGTTGCGCTCTTTCCAAGCCGCCGCCGAGTCCGCTGCCCGCCAGGCGAAGCAGATCATCTGCCCCGACGTGTATCCCGCCGCGAATCCCTTCCTGACGATGTCGGCCAGTTCCTGGCGCCGGCCTTCAGGCACGGCGGGGTAGTCGTACTTCTTGGTCAGAAGCCCGTCGAGGTAGGAGATGACGTTGATGATCTCCATGCGGTCGACGAGCTCGGCCAGTGCCTGCCGGTCGTCGTGAGCTTCCTGGCCGGGAGCGGTCATGAAGTGTGCCCTGACAGCCCGCGCGTTGGCTGTGGCCGTCGGGCTTCCGCCTACCAGGCGCCACTTCACCTCCAGGCCGAAGAAGCGGAGTTCGCCGTCCTCCTCGGAGACGTCGAATGCCTTACTCGGCGTCTCGGAGGCGATGGCGACCAGGTGGGCACGGTACAAATCGAGAAGGGCCTCTGTGTCCCTTTCTGTGTCGCCTGTCCATCCGAGCGAGCCCAGGTCGGCCATGCTGGGCAGGGGCTTGCCAGGGTTGTAGGCGGCGTGATTGACCAGGACCAGGTACAGGGCGAGAGCAGTCGGACGGCCGTAGGGCAGACGGCTCGTTGATCCGTCCTTCGCCTCTTCGTCGGCGAGGGCTTCGGCGATGGTCCGCGCCTCTTCCTCGGCCTTCAGCTTCTCCCGTTCCTTCTCGGCGCGCGCCGCCTGCAGTCTCCGCTCGCGCTCACGTTCCTCGTCCTGCCGCTGGACGTCGCTGCACTGCGGACAGAGGTACCTTTCGTTGAGCCGGTTCAAGTACTTGCCGCCGACCTTGACGGCCCACGACCGGTTGGTGACTCGGATGGGTTCATCACAGTTCCGACAGAGCGACTTGAGCAGAACGGCGTGGGAGACGGACGTGGCCGTCGCTGCAACCCATTGCTGGTCACCAATGCTCCCCACCGTGAGGGCCCAGGTGCCCTCCGCAGTGATCTCCCAGTACTGGGCAGCAACTTCCTGTGCCTGCTTGGGACAGTCGGCCTTGATGACGGCGCGAATGCGGGGCTCGCCGGGTGGGAACTCGATGATCAGCGGGGATGGGGCAGTCAGCTTCTTCTTCGCCTGTTCCCGCTGGCGACGGCGTTGGCGCTTACCCATGCGACTCACTCTGACTCATGTCATCAGATGATCTCTCATGCCGGACACGCCGGTGGTCCTTTTCGGAAGTACGAAAGGGTGATTGGGCGGCTTGCAAAGTGACGCACCGGACCGGTGGCGGCGTGCTTGAACGACCTCCGGCCGGTGGCGTGCGTACACCCCTCCAGATTGGAGCACGGCCATGGAACGCCTGGGTGGGGCCGGAGTCGTCGGACGAAGTGCAAGGCTTGGCGGCATCCGCGTTCTCAGTGCGCGGTAGCGTCTCTGTGAGGCCAAGGGAGAGGGAGCACGCCGCATGCCGCAGCCCATGGGTACCACGGACCGTCAAGCCGAGCATGGGCTCATCCTGGACTTCGCGGGGGTGTTGACCGCTGATCCGCGTTCCGTGCACCGCGTTTGGTGCGAGTCGGAAGGGCTGCCCCCAGAAGCATGGCGTGCCACTCTCAATGACCACCCTGAAGGCCGGCGGTTGTATGCGGCGCTGGAAAGGGGTGAGATCGATCAGGCGGAGTGGAACAGGCGCACTGCGGCTCTTCTCGGTGCGCATGTCGCGCCGGACAACCTGATGGGACGCGCCTGGGCCGCGGTGCCCCCGGCTCGGCGCATGGCCGCGCTCGCCCGAGCTGCCAAGGGCGCGGGGTACCGTCTCGCTCTCCTGTCGAACAGCTTCGGCACGAACCCCTTCAACCCGTACGAGCAGGCAGGCATTTGGGACCTGTTCGATGTGCACGTCATCTCCGAGCAGGTCCGCATCGCGAAGCCCGACCCTGCCATCTATGAGCTGACGTTGGAGCGTCTCGGGCTTCCTGCGCAGGCGTGCGTGTTCGTCGATGACCACCCTCGGAATCTGCCACCTGCCGAAGCCCTGGGCATCACTACCGTCCTGGCGACGGATGAATCCACAACGGTGGCCGAGCTTGAGGCACTGCTCGGCGTGAGCGCCGCGCTTTCCGTCTAGCGGCGACTTCCAGCCAACTCACTGTGCAGGTGGTGCCCATGGGTGTTGCCGGTCGTAAAGCAGTGGGTACGGTCCGTGCCTGGCCGGTCGGGGAGGAGTTGCTGCCATGCAGTGGTCCGAGTACAGCACCGCTGAACGCATCAAGAGGCTGCGCGGCCCCATGACACAGGAGCAGTTGGCAGAAGCCGCCAACGTTTCCGTGGGTGTCGTGCGGAAGCTGGAACGGGGCGGCACCGCTTCCCTTCCTTCGCTTCTGTCCATCGCGTCCGCCCTCGGGACGGACATCGCCGTCCTTCTCGGCCAGCAAGCGCCCCGTCGCGCCATGGACCGTGACGAGCGCGCAGCACTGCGCGCACTGTCCGCTGCCACGCACGATGCCGCGATCGGCATTCCCACCGATACCGAGCCGGGCACCATTGACGAGCTCCGTAGTGTCGTTCGGCGCGCTGACACGGCCTACTGGGCGGGCCGCTACACCGAACTCGGGCCGCTGCTCGGCGCTTTGCTGCCCGAAGCCCGCGCCCGATACGACGTGGCGGAAGCCGACGAGCGGGAGGCCGCGGCCGGCGTTCTGGCTGATGTCTTCCAGACTGCCGGGATGGCCGCGAACGTGTGGGGTTCGCGGGACCTGGCCTATGCGGCGCTCACCTACGGTCGGCAGATCGCCGTGCAGGTCGGCGACGATCTGCGGGATGCCCACCTCGCCGCCACAACGGCGTGGGTGAATCTCCGTGACGGGCGGACCGCACAGGGCTTCACGCTCGCCGCCGCGCAGGCCGACCGGATCGAGCCGAAGATGTCCGAGCACGATCCGGACCGGCTGTCGGTGTACGGGCAGCTCGTCACGAACGCTGCTGTAGCCGCGTCCCGGGGTGGCGCCTCGCCGGATACCGCGCGGGAGTACCTCTCGCAGGCGCATGCCGTCGGCGCCCGCCTCGGCGCGGAGCATGCTCGTGGGCGGCATGCCCAACCCTTCGGGCCGCTCTACGCCGCCACCCAGGCGATGAGCATCGCCGTAGCCCTCGGCGACACCGGCGGTGCGCTCCGGCTCATGGACACCATCCGGCTGGACGAGACGGTGCCCCTCGCCACTCGGGCCCGGTACGGCCTCGACGTGGCGTTGACGCACGTGGAGTGCCGTCGGTGGGACCAGGCTGCCGACACCCTGGAAAAGGTCTGCGGCATGGCGCCGGGGTGGGTACGGCACCAAATGCTGCCCGGAGTGATCATCTCTCGCCTCGTCGGCGTGTCCGTCGCGCGGCTCCGCGGGCTCGCCCACGCAGCCGGTGTTCCCTTCGCCGTCCGCTGACTGCCCACCGCCACGCCCCGTAGCAGCCCCGGAAGCCGCCATCAGGCCCACTGCCACGCTCCATGGCAGTCCTGCCGCAGGACGACAGCGAAGCAGCACGGGACATGGCAGCCCAGCGCCACACGACTTGCTGGCGCCGCCACGAGCCGTACCTGTCCCGCGCACAGGATCGACAGCACGCTGAGCGCATGCCGAAATCCCCATCCGGCGGCATCGGGCACGTGCCGGTCGCCGTCTACTCCTGTGCGGCCGAGTCGGCCGCTGTCCGCGAGGCCGAGCGGCGTGCACGCCATTACGCTGACGCCCGGCACTGGCATGTGGCTGGCACCTGGTCCGATGACGACCCGAGCACGCCCTTGGACGCCCGCCCGGCTTGGGCGGCCGTCACGAGCGCACTGTCCTCCGGTCTGATCCGCGGCATCGTCGTCGCCGGAATCACCCACCTCGCCGAAGACGCCGGTCAGTTCGCTGCGCTCGGCGTCCTCATCCGTGACCGGGGCGGCTTCCTCACCGAGGCGGCGTCACCGCCGGCCCGCCAGACGCCGGCGCAGCACGAACGCCGCCGCATCCTCCTCGAAGCCTCCTCGGGCTGGTGGCTGTGGGGCGACCTCGTGCCGGGAGCCGCCTCGTGACCCGGGCACGGGCGGAGGTCGGTGACCTGGTCGAGGACGCAAGCGGACGTCACGCCATCGTCACCGACATCAGGCAGGGCACCGACTGGGTCCTGCGTCCGGAGTCGGGCAGCCCCACGACTGAGTGGGAGACGGACGAGCCCGGCACCCTCGACGTCATCGAGACGCGCGCAGACCGCCTGAGCCGAGAGAAGACCACCTGATGCGCAGCCGCCACAAGCCCCGTGGCGGGGCCGTTGATTCCGTCGAGCGGTTCTGCGTCGGCGTGTGGTTCACCGGCCACCTCGCTGCCGCAGTCACGCTCGGCACGCTGATTACCAACGACCGTCAGGACCTCGCCACCAGCCAGCGGCCGACGGTCAGCCAACCGGACACCAGCCCGGACGAGGCCGACCGCGCGTTCTAGCCCCCCTGCGCTTCGCTGCCAGCTCAGCCGCTGGGCGGGCGCTGACGGCTCACAGCTCATCACCAGATCACTTCCCCAGACCACGCCCGGAAGGCGGACCCGCCGTGTACGCATTCGGCATCTGCATCGACCGGCACTACCTCACCCCCGGCCTCGCCACGATCACTTCCCTGGCGGACAGCCTCAGCCCCCGCGCCCGCAAGGCGGCAGCGCTGCGCTTCCTCACCTTCGACCTCGGAGCGCCCCAGGTGCAGCTCCTGGCCCACCTCGCCAAACGGGTCGGCTTCGGCTCCTTTGCCCTGGCCCGCCGCTCCCCGCTGCGCTCCGCGCGGATGGTGGACACCTCGTACATCTCGGTCACCACCTATCTGCGCTTCGAGTTCGCTCCTGAGTTCGTCCGCCGCCCGTACCTGATCTACGTGGACGCCGACGTCCTGGTCCGCGGCGACCTGACCGCCCCGCTCGACGCTCTCCGCCCTGGCGAGGTCGGCGCCGTACGCGACGAGTTCAACCCGGCAGTCGGCCGCTGCCCGGCCCTACCGGGCGCCGCGGAACGCTGGCCGCGTCTGAGGGACCGCCCCTACTACAACGCCGGTCTCCTGTGGGCTCACACCGCCGATCTGCCGCGTATTCGCCACGGTGTCGAGCAGGCCCTGGGCAGACATCGGCAGCACATCCTCCACAACGACCAAGACGCCCTGAACCTGTGGCTCCTCCACGCCGGCCGCGTGCGGGCGGTCGACGCCGCGTACAACCGGTTCGAGGTGGGCCGGTACCTCGAACGCAGTGACTGGGTACGCCGCGTCGTCACCCGCCCCCTGCGACCGGATCCGGCCGCCCGCCTCATCCACTTCGTCGGCCCGGAGAAACCTTGGCAGGCGGACTGTCCCGATACGGACGACGTGCGGGAGTACCGCACTGTCCTGAAGCGGGCCCTGCGGCACGTCCGCGCGCTGGGCGCCGCACATCCCGAGCCGGCGGGGCTTCGATGAGCGCGCCGCCCGCGATGGTCTCCCGCGCGTGCAGCACCCTGCTCGGAACACCCGCCCGGACCGCGGAGCGCTTGTCGGCGGCCTCCCGGACGGCCGTGTTCCGGGTCGGCCTTCGCGACGGCCACAGCGTGATCGTGAAGCTGTACGACCACACTGCTCGCCGCAACGCGCTGACCGAGGCCGCCGCCATCCGTGCGGCTGGTGTCGCTGTGCCTGTCCCGCAGGTGCTCGGCAGCGGCACCATCTCCAGCGAGGGGGCCACCGCGCTCATCACCTCTGACCTCGGCGGACACACCCTGGGTGCCACCGTGCGCTCCGGTGACATCCCACATGCCCAAGCCCTCAAAGACCTCGGTGGCCTTCTCGCTCGCTTGCACCGAGCACCGGTCGAGCAGACGGTGCCCCGCCGCCCGTTCTTCGACTCGGTCTCCTCCCTGGCCCGCCGCTGCCCACCCGACCTGCTGAACCGGATCGGCCCCGCCCTCGCCGTCATCGCCGACACGCCGGAGCGAGCACCCAGCGTGTGGTGCCACGGCGACATCCACTTCGAAAACGTCGTCCTCTCCGGCCCGCGCGGCACGCGCTACCTGGTCGACTTCACCGATGCCGCGCCGGGTCGGCGGGAGGCAGACGTCGCCCACGCCCTCGTCATGACCGCGGCCCACACCCCATGGGACCGCCGCACGCTGCTCGACGCCTACGCGGCGCCCCTGGACAACACCCGGCTCTCAGCCTGGGTGGTCGTTCACACCGCCCGCTGCTGGGTCCACGCCTCGCCCGGTACCAGCCGCCGCTTGTGGTCGGACCGCCTGACCGACCTGACCCGTCAGACACCGCACCTCTTCCGCACGCTACGCGGCGAAGGGACACCTCGATGACCAGCCCTGGACTGACGGTGGTCATTCCAGCCCACAACGAAGCCACCTACCTGCCCCGCTACCTCCCCACCGTCCTCGCCTCCCTCGAACGATGGCAGGAGACGAGCGGCGAACGAGGAGAGGTGATCGTGGTGGACAACGCCTCCACCGACGCCACCGCCGACATGGCCGCCTCCTACGGCGTCCGAGTGATCGGCGAGACCGTCCGCAACATCGGCCGGGTACGCAACACCGGCGCGGCTGCCGCCGAAGGCCGCAGGCTCTTCTTCACGGACGCCGACGTCGCCCTGCCCATGGAGGCGATCACCGCCGCGGCCACCGCCATGGACGACGGCGCCGCCGGCGGGGCCATCCCACCCCTCTACACACCCAAGCGGCTCGGCGCACGACTGCTGTGCGCCTACTGGGACTACTACCGCACCAACCACGGCGGCGCACAGGGCGTCGCCCAGTTCGCCACCGCAGCAGCATTCCGCGCGGTCGGCGGATACCGCGACGACCTGTTCATGAGCGAGGACGTCGAGTTCTTCCACCGTCTGACGGCCCACGGCCGCATCAAGAACGCACCGGTCGTGATCCTCGACGAGCTGCGCGTACGCCCCTCCACCCGCCGTTACGACCAGTGGTCCAGCCTCCGGATGCTGTGGTGGCAGAACCCCGTCACCGCCCGGCTGCGGCTCAACTCCCCGCGCATGTGGCGCCACTGGTACCAGACCACCGTCCGATGACCCCGGAGCCCGCCATGACCGTGACGCTGCCCGTACCGGATGCGGAGGGGATCTACACCTTCCCCGACGACCTCATGCACGCCCACCACCAGTGGACCGAGCACCTGTCCGAACGCCACCGCGCGCAGGACCGCCAGATCATCGAGCTCAGGGCGCCGCACAGCGGGCACCGCTACTTCATCGAGATGCGGCGCCCGGCCGGCCGCCCGGTGCTCGCCATCGAACCGCACCACGACGACTTCGCCCTGTCCGCCTCCGGAACCTTCCTGGGCCATCCCCGGCCGCTCACCGTGGCCACGGTGTTCACCCGCTCGACCAGCGTCCACCCGGCCCTGGAGGACACCTACGGCACCGAGACCGTCGTATCCGACCTGCGCAGCCGGGAAGGCGCGGCTGCCCTGGCACCCTTGGCCGCCGACCGGATCCTCCTCGGCCACAAGGACGCCGAGCCCCCGTACCACCCCTTCGACCAGGACCGCCTGGACCGGATCACGGACGAACTCCGCGAGATCGTCGAAGCCCACCCCGACGCCGAACTCCTCGCCCCGGCCGCCGTCACCCGCCACCCCGACCATCTCCTCGTGCACGCGGCAGCAGTACGACTCGGATGCCGCTGGTTCTGGGAAGACCTCGCGTTCTGGGCCACCTACGCCCTGGCCGGCTGCGACCAGCACCTCTTCCGAGCGCGTACCGGCCACGCCCTCGTACCCGAGCTGGTTGACATCACCGACGTCGTGCTCGACAAGGTCACGGTGCTGCACATGCACGGCTCTCAGATGCACCCTGCCCGGAAGATGTACCGGCCGATCCGGCACGCATGGACCACGGCGGCCGACCTCCTGGGCGGCACGGGGATGTTCGCGGAACGCTTCTACCGGACGGAGTCTCTATGAAGATCATCGCGCTCGAAGGCCCCTCGTACGCCGGGAAGTCCACCGTCATTGGCCACCTGCGCACGCGCGGCATCGAGGAGCGGGCCTTCGTCTCGGACTGCTACGTCCGGCACATCGACCGCCGCGCCGACATCCCGCCAGCCCGCACCGCATCCGCAGCCGAACAGCTCGCCGCGTTCGAGACGTTCATGGGCATCGAAGGCACTCGCGTGCGCAAGGCACTCGTCAGCGCCAAGCCCGTCGTCCTCCTGGACCGTTCGGTGGACACTCTCCTGGCCCACGCCCACGCGCTGGACGCCCTGTTCGGCTACGACGTCCACCACCGTCTGCGCGACCGCCTCCAGGAGCTTCCTTTCCTGCGCCCCCATCACACCCTCTACCTCGACGTGCCGGCCGAAGAGCTGGCCCTGCGACGCAAGGCGGCCGGGCACACGGCGGCCGAGTCCGAGTACTTCCTTCACGAGCCGGCGTTCCTCGCCCACGCTCGGGACTACTTCGTCTCCGCAGGGCAGCCACCCGTGTCGAGGGAAGTGACCGTCATCCCCGCCGACACCAATCCCGATGCGGTCGCGCATGCGGTGGAGGCTCTCGTCACGTACTGGACCAGGTGACCGACTCATGCCCACAGCCCTCTTCGCGTGGCGACGCACCCCACCGCCGTTCCTCATCGGCGGAGGCGAGGTCACCCAGCAACTCCTCGCCGAGGAACTCGCGGCAGCCGGATGGCGCATCATCTACCTCGGCTCCTACCAAGCGCCCTGGGACCAGGCCCCACAGACCGCCCAGATGCGGACCTGCCTGGACGAGCACGACACCGCGTACGAGGAATCCCAGGAGGAGCTGCGCTACAGCTGGAACGGAGTGGACTGCCTCGCCGTACCGCAGCAGAGGATCACGACAGCTCTCCGGAGCCTGCTGACCCAGGCACGACCGGATGTGGTGTTCACCTCACAGGAAGGCGCGGCCGACATCGCCGCTCAAGCCAGGCCCGCCGCCCTCGTCGCAGGAATCCTGCACTCGATCTCCAAGACGGGACTCGGGGTCCTCTCCGGCAGCCCTCACCATGGTCTGGCCGTCTCCGAATTCGTTCTCCGGCAAGCGCCTCCGACCGACGGCACGCGGCTGTCCGTCCTGTACCCGCCCTTCACACTGCCGGGGCCGGGGCACCACCGGCGTGGGCGAACCGATGCCGTGCTCATGGTCAACCCGATCCCGCCGAAAGGCGCCGACCTCCTGCACCAGCTGATCCGTCGCATTCCCGAACAGCACTTCACTCTGGTCGAAGGCTGGTGGAACACCGCCGAGCAGTTCGCCGGCTACCCCAACGTGACCTATGTGCCCAGGGTCTACGACATGAGTCCCCTCTACCGCAGCCACCGCCTCCTGCTCGTGCCGTCCGCGGTGGGAGACGCCTTCCCCCGCGTCATCATCGAAGCCGCGCTGCACGCGACTCCGAGCGTCGGCAGCGACCGGGGCGGCATCCCGGAAGCCATAGGCGACGCGGGCATCGTGCTTCCCGCCGAGGCCGGCGTGGAAGAGTGGGCGCAGGCCATACGCACCGCTGACCACCACACCCTGGGGGAGCAGGCGCGGCGACGAGCGATGGCATTCACCCGCCCCCGCCTGCCGGACCTCGAACGCCTCGGGATCTACCCTGCGGCGAACGCGTCCTCGACCTGATCCAGCCGGTCAGTCCACCAGTGCAGCAGCGCCTCGTCCGCGGTGAACAGCTCATCGAAGGAGAAGTCACCGCGGTCGTAGTGGAACTCCAGCTGCCAGAAGTCCGTCATCCGCTTCCACCACAGCCGACGAGCACCGTCCACCAGCGCAGACGGCTCCAGCGGCACCACCGACCGATACCCGCCGACGAAGGCAGACACCCGCGCCAGGTCGAACACCCCGCCCACTCCAAACTGCACCTGCGCCGTCCGTACGACCTCTTCCGCGTACGGGCGCACCGCGATCCGGTCCCAGTCCAGGACGGCGGCAAGTGCCCCGTCTTCCCAGAGCAGATTGCGGTACTGCACGTCGCCATGCGTCCACCCGTGGTCACCCTGAGGTGTCGTAGATCGCGGACGGTGATCGGCGTGCTTGAAGATGAGGGCCTTCCGGTGGTCCAAGGCAGCAGCGGCTGCTTGGTCGAAGTCGCTGCCGGTGCCCTTGTCGCGTACGGCTACGGACAGCCGCTCGGCCTTCTCCACCGCTCGCTCCGGCGAGGTGATGTCCGCGATGATCGTTTCGGGCACCCCTGGCAGCAGCCCTCGGCCACAAGCCCTGCTTAGGCTCACGTGCAGGCGCCCCAGGTGCGCGCCCAGCGCACTCACCAGGGCCGGGCTGAGGTCGACACCTCGGACATGTGAGCCGGCCACCCACGGGAACAGGCACCAGGCGCCACCTCCGACCTGCGCCACCAGCGACCCCGAGGCCGTGGGTACTGCGGCACTCACCGGGACTCCGTCGGCGGCGAGGGCCGCCAGCACCCGGAGATTGCGCTGCAACCGCTCCGGCGAGACATCCGTGACCCGCTTCAAAGCGAACTGCCCGGCCAGCGTGTCCAGCCTCCAGTTCGCATTCATCAGCCCATCGGCGAGATAGCGACGCTCCCGCACGCCTCCGAGATCGAAGGCATCGATCAACTCTGAGAGCGCACTGTCGGGGATGTCGCTTCGGGCTGCCACGGTGGCATCAATCACCCCACGGACGATACGCGAGCACGCCCCATCTGAGCACGACGATCACCGGGCGCCTGCAACTCTTCCCGGCACTTCCACCGCCTTCGTCAACGCGGCGGACCTCGGCCGCTCCTTTCGGTGATCGCAGGGCTGATCAGCTCCGACGAGGCCAACCGCGTGGCGAGACTCGCCACGTGGCAAACACGACATGGGGCAGCCCCGGTTCCTCGCCGGACAAACGTGCCGACCCAGCAGAGGGGACCTCGATCGGCACCGGCCGCGTACAGTTCTCACTCGCGCGCTGGGCGCTCGCGCCTCGAACGACCTGGCGAGCACGCCGCCTGGCATCTGAGTTCGGCCCGGGCATGGACGGCCGCACGGCATGGGTGATGGCACGGCTGGCGCGACATCCGGAAGAGCAGGCGTACGCGATGCGGCACCTGGAGGGCGAGGAGAGCGGCTGCTAAGAACTCCTAACGAAATGATCTTCGGGGTGATTGGATCACTGCGGGACTGGTGATCTGGGGGTGTGGGGTGGCTCGGCCGAAGCCCTGGGAA
>NZ_JBWKES010000049.1:0-41573 GCF_056435325.1 Streptomyces sp. NPDC043952 | reverse complement strand
TGCCTTCAGCAGACGCCCAACTCACCCACACCACCAGGCAATCCCGGCCACTGAAAACAAACCACCGACCACTGAAAACTAGAAGCCGACCATCAGCTGCACCACCGACCCGCAGCAGTTGATGGGATGGGTCGGCGGGGCGGGACGGGTGACGGTGTTCGCCACGTACGCGTCGCTGCCGGTGCTCGCTGAGGCGCACGTGGCGGGGCTTCGGCAGTGGGACCTGATGGTGGTGGACGAGGCGCACCGCACGTCGGGGCCGTGGGGGAAGCCGTGGGCGGCGGTCCATGACGATGCCGCGCTGCCGTCGGATCGGCGGCTGTATCTGACGGCGACGCCGCGGCTGGCTGATCCCTGGGCGGCCGCGGATGACGGGGATGATGAGGCGGAGAGCGGGCCGGCGCTTGTGGCCTCGATGGACGACGAGACGGTGTTCGGCCCGGTGGTCTACCGGCTGTCGCTGGCCGAGGCCATCGCCCGCGGGCTGCTGGCCCGCTACCAGATCATCGTGCTGGAGATCGGCTCGCAGGCGCTGGCGTCGGAGGAAGGCTCACAGGCCGACGTGAGCGCGGCGCGGCTGGAGGCCTTGATCACGGCCGTGCTCAAGGCCGCGGCCGTCCACCAGCTTGATCGTGTGATGACCTTTCATCACCACGTCGCGGACGCCCGGGCATTCGCCCAGGCAGTCCCGGAGGCATCAGATCACCTGTGGGGTGAGAAGCCGGCGGTGTATCCGCGGCGCGTGTGGTCAGGTTGGCTGTACGGCGACCACCAGATGACCCACCGGCGCCGGATGCTGACCCAGTTCGCCCGCGGCTGGGATGCGGACGGTGTGGTGGCGGAGCGCTGCGTACTGTCCAGCGCCCGGGTACTGGCCGAGGGCGTGGACATCCCCGAAGTGGACGCAGTGGTCTTCGCCGACCCCAGGGAGTCGATCGTCGACACCGTCCAGACCGTCGGACGCGCGCTGCGGCAGAGCCCGCGCGCGGACAAGGTCGCCTCCCTGCTGGTGCCGGTCTTCCTCTCCCCCGACGAGCGCCGTGAGGACTGGCTGGCATCCGGCTCCTACCTGCCGCTGGTCAAGGTCCTGACCGCGCTGGCCGCCCACGACACCGACGTGGTGGACCGGCTCGCTGCCTGGCCCGGCAACGGCACCACGGGCGCGGCTGGTCTGCAGGGCCCGCTGCTGTTCGCCACCGCCCGGGATGCCGCCGACATCGCGGATTTCGTCCGGCTGCGCGTGATCAACCTCGAGCGGCGCGGGTGGCTGCGCGGCTGGGCTGCCGCCCGACGCTTCCACGCCGCTCACGGCCACCTGAACGTGCCCTACCACGCGAAGGACGGCGCGTTCCCGCTGGGGCGGTGGATCGCTGAGCAGCGCAAAGCCTACGGGTCCGGCCGGCTGGCCGCGGTACGCGTCGACACGCTGGAGAAGCTGGGCATGGTGTGGAGCCACCCCGACCACGTGTTCAACGCCGGGCTTCAGATGGCCCGCGCCTACCATGCCGCCCACGGCCACCTCGCGGCCGGGCACCGCGCCGTCATGGACGGCTACCCGGTCGGAACGTGGCTGGCCAACCGGCGCCGGGAGGCACGCCGTGCCGCCGGCAGCCAGGGCGCGTTGTCCGACGCGCGCAAGGCGGCGCTGGCCAAGGTCGACCCGTACTGGTGCCCCAAGTGGCCGCTCGTGTGGCAACGCCGCTACACCCTGCTGCGGCAGCATGTCACTGCGGGAGCAGCCGACATCGCCCCCGGCCACGTGATGGCCGGGCAAGACGTCGGCGCCTGGCTGGCCCACCAGCACGCCAACTGGGAAACTCTCCACGAGGAACAGCGCCGGCTGCTGGCCGAGCTCGGCGTGACCCCCGCGAGCAAGGATGCGGCGAGCCAGCGGCGGATCACCCATGACGACAAGTTCGCCCGTAACCTCGCCGCCGCGGCCGCCTACGCCCAGCGTGAAGGACACCTGAACGTCCCCCGCCAGCATGTGGAGATCACCGACGGTGCCGAGATCAAGCTCAGGATATGGATCTCCAACCAGCGCTCCCGCCGAGCGAGACTGCACCCACAGGGCATCGAGGCCCTCAACGCCCTCGGCATGCGCTGGAACTGAAGCCGGCGGCCGGGGCCCACCGCAGCAGAACCCGCCCCATGCGCACGGCCTTCCGTCCACGCGTCCCTCGGCGACGTCCGCTACCTCGGCCTCGGCCGAGCAGTTCACACGGGTTCCGCGTGGCCTGATCATGGTGCGCCTGCCGAGGACTTGTTGACACGCCGTACACGCAGTCGCGGACGCCGGGTGTCCTGGGGCGCCTCGGCGTCCATGCCTGACTCCGCCAGCTCGCGGTAGAACCACTCGATCCCACGAGCAGGAACGGCGCCGCGCTCCTGGTCAACGCTCGGCTGGGGTGGGCGCAGCCGGGCCTGTTCGGCGAGCCGAAGCAGGCCCGGGTGCTCCTCGGACGAATGAGCAAAGGTACGCCGGGTGCGGGGGTGAGGCGGGTGAAGCGGGCTGCGGCGCGCAGGAAGACGGTCGCCCAGGCGGGCACGGGGTGGGTGGCGCAGCCGTCGATCTGCCCGAGGGGGTCGTGCAGGGCCAGGATGGAGGCGTCCTCGCGCCAGTCCGCCAGGCGCGCGGTGCCCAGTTGCTGCCCGGCGACGCCGGTGAAGACGGCTGCGGCCAGCGCGGCAGCCAGACGGGGATGCGCGGTGACGCCGTGGATGCGGCGGGCGATCTCCGCGGTGGTCCGAGACGAGCGTGGCCGCGGTCGGGTCCGGTACCGCCACCTGACCGGCGGTGGGACGCATCCGGTGCAGTGGTCCTCCCCGTCCCAGTCCGCCAGCCGCTCCAGCGCCGGCACGGTGATCCAGCGGCCGGCAGCCCGCGTCGGCGCGGCAGGCCGGCCCGGGCCAGGCACGGCTGCCCCGGCGAGGAGGTCGCCGACAGCCGAGGCATGGACGAGCGTGCGGGGTACGTCGGTGAGAGCGTCGCGCAGGGCAGCGGTCGGACGGGAGCGGTGGCACACCAGGACCAGGTGCGCTCCGGTGAACGCCCGCAGGTCGAGCAGGCGTTGCAGGCGGGTACGGGTGAGCAGGTGAGCACGCAGGACCGTCAGGCGTCTCGCGCAGATCGCCGCCAGCCAGGCGGTGGCGGCCTCCCACACCGGAGCACGCGCGTCTGGGAAGCCCGGGAGGTGCGCGGGTTTACCCAGCGCCGCCAGGACGTCGTGGGCGAAGTAACGGTCGCTGCTCGTACCCGGGGTGGGGTGGACGGTGACGCGGCCGGCCGCCGGGTCGTGCCCGGCGAGCGCCGCACGGGTGACAGCGGCGTCGTCACCGGGGTCGAGCAGGACGGTGACGTCAGGGGACATGTCGTTCACGGGTCGCAGGCGTCTTCAGTCAGCGCCAGGGCGCGGCGGGCAGATGCGGGCGGGTCCGGGACTGCTCACGGCCGGGTGCGGCGGCCGAGCTTGCTGAAGACCCAGCGCAGCAGGTCCCGGTTGACCTCAAGACTGGGCGTGGCCTGAAGGGCCCGCCCCAGGTGGTAGGTGATCTTGGCCCAGGTGCGGAAGACGCCGTGGGCGGCCACGTCGTCGCAGTACAGAAGGTCATCGGGATCCACGCCGTGCCACACCGGGTGGTAGGCGGGGATCGTGGTCAGGACCTCTTCGCGGGTCAGCGGCCGAAACTCCTGCCAGATGTGCACCCGAGAGGCCAGCATGTCCTTGCCGGCCAGGACCTCGTAGGTGTTGCCTCCGCCGACGAAGACCACCGCGATGTCGGTGTACAGGTCGTCGGACAGATGCCGGAAGTACTCGAAGGACTCCTCCCGCAGCCACTGCGCCTCGTCGCAGACCAGGACCCGGAACTGATCGGCCAGCACGTCTTTCAGCAGGGTGTCGAACGCGGTCGGCTGCCTGGGCGGCTTCCCGGGCAGGCCGAGCACGTTGAACAGGTTGTGGCGGATGTCCAGCACGGTGGGCCGGCCGCGGAACTCGATCCGGCGCGTCGCGCCCGGTGCCAGCTCCCGCAGCGAGGCGTTGACCGACATCGTCTTGCCCGGCCCCGCCGCCCCGTAGACGCACATCATCCCCCGGGCGGCGATCACCTCCCCGAGATTGGCCAGCGTCTCCTTCAGCGCCGCCGTGCCCATCACGTGCGCGTCGGGCAGCGACAGGTAGTGGTCGGCGCGCGGCGGCGGGAGCGGGCCGCGTCGCGGACGGGACGGGGAGGGGCGGGCGGCGGGTATGGCATTCATCGCGGCGCAAGCGTGCTTTCGTCGTCGTCTTCGTGGCAGGGAGCAGTCGGCTTCCCCGTGTCCGGCGCGGTCCAGGACGCGGGCAGCTTGGCGGGCAGCGGCAGATAGCCGGGCAGCGCCACCTCGGTCAGGTCCGCGGCGGCCAGCGCGCGCAGATGCGCCTCGGCCTGAACTTCGGTGACCGTGCCGAGCACCTCGGCCGGTGTGCCGCGGGTAGCGGCGGCATAGCGAGTGGCGCGGTCCTTCTCCGCCGCGGCCAGCAGCCGCTTGAGCCGGTCGGCCTCCCTGGCGCGGGCCCGCTTCATCTCGCGGATCTGCTCCGCACTCGCCCGGTTCGACAGGTACGCCGACCCCAAATGCCGCCCGGTAGCGGCGTCATAGACCTCGATCTCGTGCTCATGGTGCGGCATGTAACGCAGCCGCACCTTCCGCCCAGCCTGCCCCGTCATCCAGGCATCCACGTAGTGCCGGTTCCGCCAGCGCACCCCCTTGCCGGTAAGGGTGCGCACCCGGCCGTCATCCTCGAGGGTGAACATGTGCAGCGCGCCCGGCTCCGCGTCCTCGATGGGGGTCAGGTCCTCCTCCCACGCGACTGCTGGGGTACGGCCGGCAAGCGAGCGGGGCCGGTGCTCGGTGTTCCACCAGCCCACCCACTGCCCCAGCAGCTCGATGAACGCCTCAAGCGGCAGCAGCCGCTGCCCGGCGGCTGGCTCCTTGCCGCCCTTCAACCGTGGCGCGGCGGTGTAACCAGGCAGAGAGGCGAAGAACATCTGCTTCGCCGCCCTGTTCAACGCCTCCACCGTGCCCTTCAGATGCGGGCTGAAGCCGGGCAAATCCACCACAGGCACCGCGAACGCCCCGAGCGCCTCACCCACCGTCCGGGACAGGAAGTCCTTACCCCGGTCCACCCGCACCGCCCCCGGCAGACCACCGAACGGGCCGTGCTCCCCCTCCCGCGAGATCGCATCCCTGAGCGCCACCAGCACCGACTCCCTCGATGGGACCTGAACAGTCACCGCGAACCCGCAGATCACCCGCGTCGCACAGTCGATGAACCACGTCACCCACGGACACCCCGGACGGCCGTCGATGCCCACCTCGACCTTCACCTGGACGTGGTCGGCCTCCCACACCTCATTACGGCGGACGGCAGGCCGCTGAAGAAACACATCATGATCCCGACGGGCAGCCTCACCACCACGCATCCCCGCCCGCAACCCCGGCGACACATCCCGGGCGACAGCCCGGTACAACGTCGCCAGCGACGGCACCGCCCCACCACCGGCCGCAGCCGCCTCGGCCACCAACTCCCGATGCAACGCCGACACGCTCCCCCGGTGGAACGCAAGCCGACGAGCCAGCCGCGGGGTGAAAGCGAACCGGCGGCGCTCCGCCCGCTCCAGGCGGCCGTCCTCACGCGCCGCCGCCAGCCACCGACGCACCGTGCGCTCCGACACCCCCAGCGTGTCAGCGACCATCCGCCGATGACCAGCCATCAACTCCCCCCGGCTCGGCGAGTGCCAGCAACCTACGCACCGCGACCGGCCGCAACACCTCAGCATCCGCCGCAGCCCCCACCAACACGCTCCCCCACCACACCGGGCACCCGCAGCCCACCAAAAACGATCAAGAAGGGAGACTACCCCATTGGAGCCTTCAGCCTGATGACCAGCCAACTCTCAACCACTGACCAACTACCCTCACCTCACTGTCCAGCCCGAACACCTCCGAACGCCACCCCGAACACACCGCAACACAACGCCGATCAGCCCACTCAACCGCATCCACCACCCGGACACGGAAACGAGAACCACACCGGACAAGAACGCGAGAACGCCCAGCAGGAAGGGACCACCCCCACGAGCACGGGAAGCAGCCGCCCGCCGGGGCGGCAGCCGAGCCGGGCGCGAGACCACCCCCGCGCGGGCGCGGGAAGCGGGTCTCTACCGACGACGCCGTGTACGGCAGGAGACCATCCCCGCGCGGGGAGCAGGCGGCCGTGACGATCGCGGCCATGGTGGAGATGGGACCATCCCCGCAGGCGCGGGGAGCAGTCCGCCGGCCGCGCCGGCGCGATGCGATGGGCGCGGGACCATCCCCGCGGGCGTGGGGAGCAGAGTCTGGGTCTGGTCGCGCTCCTCCTGGTCCTGGGACCATCCCAGCGGGCGCGGCAAGCAGGGGCGCAGCCGACGCCATCGCACCGGTTCTGTCGGGGCCATCCCCGCGGGCGCGGGGAGCAGCCTTCCACAACGTCCAGGATCGTGGCTGCGACGGGACCATCCCCGCAGGCACGGGGAGCAGGAATGCGGCGAGTAGCGGTGCAGCCCGAAGTCGGGAACATCCCCGCGGGCGCGGAGAGCAGATCAGGTCGCCCACCGTGGCGATCTTGCCGCCGGGACCATCCCCGCGGGCGCAGGGAGCAGTTGAACTTGTCGCGGTTCGCCGGGGTGCCTGGGGGACCATCCCCGCAGGCGCGGGGAGCAGTGGTACAGGCCCTCTCCCAGCTTGTCCACGGCGGGGCCATCCTCGCGGGCGCGGGGAGCAGTGCGCCGGGCGGCGTCCAGTTCTTCCTGGGGAGGAGCCATCCCCGCGGGCGCGGGAAGCAGTCCATCGTCATGTTGCCCGCGCCGATGATGCTGGGGCCATCCCCGCGGGCGCGGGGAGCAGATGTCGGTGTCGGTGCGCTCCTCGCCCTCGTCGGGGCCATCCCCGCGGGCGCGGGGAGCAGGTCGGTACGAGCACGGGCCTGCCGGTGCAGGAGGGGCCATCCCCGCGGGCGCGGGGAGCAGAGATAGATGCATGCCACCCCTCATACCGAGGCAGGGCCATCCCCGCGGGCGCGGGGGAGCAGCCCCAGGTGCTGACCGCGTTCTGTTGGGTGGCGGGACCATCCCCGCGGGCGCGGGGAGCAGTACGTGGGCGGTCCATTCGGCCGCGTGCCGAAGGGACCATCCCCGCGGGGCGGGGAGCAGGTGACGATCCCGCCGTCGGCGACCCTGCGGATGGGACCATCCCCGCGGGCGCGGGGAGCAGTCGCGCTGCACCATCTCGTTGTAGGAGTGCACGGGACCATCCCCGCGGGCGCGGGGAGCAGACGACTGCCGACCTGACCGAGGAACAGAAGACGGGGCCATCCCCGCGGGCGCGGGTAGCAGCGCCGGGAGTTCGAGATCCGCAGCGTCGGTGCGGGACCATCCCCGCGGGCACGGAGAGCAGGACTGGTGACTCGGAGACCGAATAGCCCCGTAGGGGCCATCCCCGCGGACGCGGGAAGCAGAGGGTGGCGGACATGAGGACCCTGGCGCCGAGACCATCCCTTCCGGGCTCAGGAAAGGGCGGCCATAGGGTTCTTAACCCATCTTGGCCGAGGGCCACCGTGCGTAGCTCTCTGTTCAGCGCACGAGGATCAGCCCGCATCCATAGGCACGAGCGTGACCGATTCCCTGGGTTAGGGCGGCAACAAACGCTTTCGGATCGGTCACCGTGAGCATCCCCTTGATCTCGGCACGAGCAATGCGCAAACCCTTGTGCGGTGCCGGACTGGAGACTGGCGGGAGCATGCGCAAAGCGAGCCGCTCGGTGTCCGCGTCGGCGCCGATGCGGGTGACACCGTTGGGGGCGACTGCGGGTTCCCCGGACGGTTGCAATCGGTGCGCGAACCAAGTTCTGACGTGCTCTGGGCGAGTATGGGCGACGCGGGTGCCTCGGGTTTTTGTCGGCGAGCCCGGCGCGGGCGGAATGCTGCGGACCGGATTGACGACCGTACGGAAGTCGATACGGTCACCGGCGCGAAACGTGCGGTCGACGGTGAGGGTCTCCGGTGCCTCGGTCAAGGCGCCTCTGGGCACACCGCTCCAGTCGGCGGGGACGGACGATTGGACCACGAGGTTGAGCCGTGCTCGCCGGAGGTCGACGGTCCAAGTCGACAGGATGCCCATCTGGGAGCGGGCGTCAGGACTGCCGTTGTCCACCCAGCCGGTGAAGCCGCTCATGACAGTCCGGTGCATGTCCTGTGCGTCGATGAGCGATTTGGCCGTGAAGGGATGCCGGGTGTCCAGGGAGAGCAGGGTCTGCGTGCCGACGAATCTGGCGGAGGCTCCACTTGAGCTCGAAGGCGTATGCGACGTGGCGGTGTTCACAGGATGATGTCCCATCCACGGGCGTGCGAGGCGATGGTGATGCGGTGACGGGTCTCCCAACGCAGGCTGTGAACGCCTCCGTCCGCGCCGAACCGTATGGGCTGGTCCGACAGAGGGCCGATGCCGGGGAGCGGGCGCGGACTCTCGATCCAGGCCCATGGACGCACGTCTGTCACCGGAGTCGGCGGCTCATCGTCGTAGCAAGGAGCTGCGGGGAGCAGGGCGTGTGTCTCGAAGGCTTCTCTGAGGGTGCCTGGAACGACTCCGAGCGCGAGGTCACCCGAGGGTGGGCAGGCCTTGCGGCCGAGCCAGAGCAGCCGCTTGGGGTGTTCCAGGGCATAAGCGATCCGGTTCAGCAATGCTGCGTCGGGGTGCTCCAGGCCGACGAGGAAGGTGGCGTCGGCGAGATACCAGCGCTCTGTGATCAGAGCGTGGCGGCGGACCTCTCCGGAGATGAGGGCCCCTGACGTCGGGTCCGCTGTGACGTACTTCGGTGAGCCGTACCAGGCTTCCAGTTCGCTGCGACCGAACGGGCCGGGCTGCGAGGTTTCGCGCGCCGAGACGGGTGTGGCCTTCGCAGCACGCTGGTGGTCGGTGAGGAGGTCTCGGGGGCGCAGGGGGTAGATACCTGCGCCGACTGTGTGGTAGTCGCGGAGCGGCGTACCGGGCCGGTCGGCACGGACTCCGAAGCGGGTCTCGGCGAGTTCCCCGAGGGGTTCCTCCCGGGGCAGGCCGAGAGCTGCGGCGCATAGGCCGATCACGCCGGATTTCGTGGGACGGGTGTGTGTGTCACGGCGCGCGAACCGGCCAGTGAGGCCCCAGGACTGCAGGGGGCCGGCTAGCCTGATGAGCAGGACATGTGGGCCGTTCACGGGGTGAGGTCCTCGGTTCGTTCCACTACGGTCAGTGGCTCCGGCAGTCCGAGTTCTTCCAGGAGCGCGTCGATTTCGGGGTCGTATGTGAGGATCCGTGCGGTGCGCAGATCCTCACGGCGACGGCTGACGAAGGTGTGGTGTCGCAGTAGCCTGCGAACGGCGGCGGGTCCTGCCGGTCCTTCCCCGCCAGCTGCCACGGGGCTTTCATCGACTGGCCTTTGGAAAGCGGCCGCATAGTTGTAGGGGCGTTCCCCTTCGAACGCGAGAATGAGCCCGGGCAGCGAGCCGGTGGATGCGGTGGAGTTCTTCTTCGCTTCCGGAAATGCCTCTACGAAGGCGTTCACGAACTCTTTCTCGGCTTCGGACGCGGCCGTCTCGGCTTCCCGCTCGTCCATTCCGGCCGCTCGCAGGTTGGTGCGCAGTTGTGTGCGGTCGAGGACGGCGTGCCGGTAGAAGGTGCCGGAGATCAGCGACTGGTAGCCGGTCATACCGGCGCCCGCGTCGTCGGCGGCGTCGAGGAAGCTGAGGGCGTTGCGTTTGCGGTCCAGCTTCGCGTCGTCGGCCGCCGCGTAGAAGTCCTCGATCTGCTCGGCTTCGTGGACAGTGAAGGCGTGCCCGGTCTGGACGGCGCCGTCGACGTTCGGGGAGTCGGGGATCTCGGCCAGGAAGCGGCCGTAGAGAGCGATGTCCACGGCGTCGCGGGGGGCGAGGGCGAGGAGAACGGCGTCGCGCGTGGCCTTGGGAAGTGGCGGCAGGGAGGCGGACGCGGCGGTGTCAGCCGTGGGTGTCTCTTCCGGCTCTTCTGCTTCCGGTGATGGGCCGGTCTTCTTGGTTCCGCGGCGGGCCTTCTTCGCCGCTTCTGCGCGGGCCTGGGCGTCGAGGTACGCGTCGCGCCACTGTTCGACGTCTGCTGTCTGTTGCGCGATGTGTTCCGCGATTTTCGCTGCTGCGTCGGGGGGGGCGAAGATGAGAACTTTCGTCAGGTTGGCGACGGTCTTCTTCTTCGGGTCGCCGAATTTGAGGCCGCTTGCCTCCATTACTGCACGGGCCGTGACCAGTGCTTTGTCCTTCTCCCAGCCGTAGGTGGACTCGAGTTCGCGGCCGGTCAGCAGCGCCCACTCCCGGGTGCGGACGCCCATGCTCCGTCCCTTGAGCGCTCCGCGGCCCGCGTTGGCACGGTTGCGGGCGTGGACCCGTTCGGCACGTCGGCGGGCCTGGCTGGTGATCATGTGGCGTTCCACACCGCCGAAAACGAGGGTCTTGGGCTGCGCGTTTTCGTCGCGTACCGGGAGGACCGCCGCGAGGGTCTCGATGAGGTGCAGGGAGAGGAACTGGCTGCGCGGTGCCTCGGTCACGAGGTGGTGTCCTTCCGTGTCGTTGCTTCGTTGGAGGTTTCCCGGCCTCGCGTCGGCGGGGTGTGGAACTCGACCGACCACGTGTATGCGACGCGTGCCTTGCGGTCGTTCCAGTTGATGAGGTCTTCGGTCAGTTGAGTCCAGGAGGGGGGCGGCTGTTCGCAGGCCCGCAGGCGGGTGACCGCGTGCTGGAGGTGGCGCCAGGGGATGCGCCGGCTGGCGACGACACGGTTCAGCAGGCGCTGGGCCCCGGGGTTGTCGGGTCCGCGTCCGGTCCCGTCTCCAATCCGGCGGGCCGCGGCACCGAGACTGCCATGGCCGTAGGAGGGCGTGGAGCGGCCTTGGTGGTAGATGGCGAACAGGAAGGCCATCCGCTCGAACAGGTCGCGGTGGACGTCGCCGCCGTACCAGCCGGCGCGGATGTGGGCGTTGGTGCCGCCTCTGGCCCGGCGCAGTTCGGCGAGGGTCCCCACCTCGCGGTTGCGGACGAGAGTGGTGAGCCAGGTGGTGAGGGCTACGCTGTCGTGCGGGAACCGGGGGCGCTCCCAGTGTGTTGCGGCGGAAAGGTCGTGCTCAGTCACGGGCGATCTCCCCTCGTAGTTCGGCCGGGGCCCGGTCACCGGACATGGCGTCCTCGAAAAGCTGCACGGCGCGGGCGCGCGCACGGTGGTTGCGGTCGCTGGGCGGCAGCGTGTCGAGACGCTGCAGCATCTGGGTGCGGGCCGTCGTCAGCAAGCCCGATGCGTAGGCGATCAACGGTTCGGAGACCGGGTCGTCGTCCTCCGGTCCTCGCTCAACCACCTCGTCCAGCAACTCGTGAAAAGGGTTTTCGGCCGCGGGCCAGAAAGTCCACCGGGCATCGAGCCGTGCCACCTGACCGGTCTCGTCCGCACCCCGCATGGCTGGGAAGGCCGTCTCGGCGGCCACGATGGCCGCGTGTTTCAGACTCCATGCGATGTATTCGGCGATGTCGGACCCCCTGCGGGACGCCCGGTAGAGGTGGGCGGCCATGCCAGGGGCGTAGGGATAAGCACCGTGCGTCCAGGTGACCGGCAGCGTCTTGTTGGCAAGCAGCCCCACGGCCCACAACTGGTAGGGCGCCCCTGTGCCCCTCCGCTCGTAGGGCAGGGAACGCAGGCGCGCGTACAGACCTGTTCGGTCGTCCCTGACGGCGCTGTAGAGGGCGTGGGCCTCCTGCCACAGCGCTCTGCTGGGCGACGGCCACAGCGGCTTTCGCACGCCGTTCGTCGTTTTGCTGAACACGGCGTCCTGTAGATGCCGTTCCGGGTCGAGTTCCAGGATTTCGCCAGCGCCGATCAGAACCTGGTCGACCATGATCTGTCCGTGCGGTCCGCGTGCCGGGCGCAGGAGCACGGAACGCCCGAGGGAGCTGTGAAGATCTGCGGAGCCTCGCGGCGTTCTGGGCTTCGGCTTCTCGGTGAATGTACGGCGCTCGATGCCGTCCATGGTCCACGTGGTGTTGAGCGAGTCCCCCGGCCCTTCGGGCGGATAAAGGTTCAAACGTAGGGTCTCGCCAAGCGTCCGTCCGACGGCGACGACGCGGATCCTTCCGGTGAGCCGGCCCGCGGCAAGATTGGTGACCTTGGCACCGAGCCGCTTTCCCGACATGCGCGCTCGCCCATAGGGGCCGTACACATGCTGTGTGAGCGTGGCACGGAACGCGTCCGCCGCCGGGAGCGGATTGTGGAGTTCGAGATGGTGCTGGTCGAAGTGCTGGTTGTAGTCCCCGGCATGTTCGATGACCAGCTGGGCCGTGCCCGTGCCACTGTCGGCGAGATCCGCCGCCAGTTGGGAGTTCTGCATCAGGGGCGCCGTAGGGTGGAAGAGATCCCAAGCGCCGTCGGGCTGGCGCTCCAGCCATGCGGCCGCCGATGCGAGGTCGCGCTTGCCGACCACCCAGGCACGCCACTCCTCATCCGAGGAGGGACAGGTGCCGGAAGCAAAGCAAATGGCCAGCAGGTGCTCGACGACGGCGATGTTCTCACCCGGAGAGGCGCAGTCGAGGGCGGCCAAATCATCGGCGTGCGCCAGGAGCGCACATAACGAGGAGTGCGCGGTCGCTCCGCCGACGGTCACGACAGGTATGCAGGGCTTGCGGCGCGGATCCCAGCTGAGACGCTGCTCGGCCAGCCCAGCCATGGAAGTTTCGGACAATTCTCGGTTACCCCCTTTCGATCATGGATAGTGGACACGGCGCCGCTTCCGCCGGGCGGCGACGAAGCCTGCAGCGGTGATCGTCGCCGGGGGCCGTTCTGCGGGCCGGTATCCCCGTTGCCGTCAGGGGGCCGATCAACCCCCGCACGCGCGGGGAAGAGCTCCGACGGAGCCTTTGACGCCGTCGACGGGCCACTCCCGCTGCCTGCGGAAACGCTCCTTCAGACTGCATCCCCCTTCGAACGTGGCACCTGGTCGTCGACATGGAGGCATCCAGCCCGCGGTTGCTGAGTATGGGCGCAGGTATGGCCGACGGCAGAAGTTCGCACAGATGCCTTTGTATCCCAACTCGCTCTCCGCCGGGGCGAGTTTACGCAAGCGGATCTTGCCGGATATCAGGCCGGTGCATTTGATGCTGTCGAGTTGGGCAGAGCGGTGGCGTGATACTGGAGCCGTCGGCTGGGCCTGGGAGGTGGAGCTCGGGCCCTGCCGCACGAAGCCTCCGGCTCGCATCCCACTCACCGCGGGCGACGGCGTACAAGGATGGTGAGCGTGGTGCGCGCATCCTTGCGGCGCTCCGGCGTGGGGGCGAGAACGGAGACAAGGGCGACGACGAACAGGACGCCTGTGTAGAGCAGGCCTGCACACCCGCTCGCTGCTGCGGCATAGTTGAACAGCTCGGGGATCTGGGACACGGGTCATCCTTTTGTCTCGGGAGCCGGACCCGGCTCGTTCGGTGATGGCTCTACAGTCGCGAGACGGCGGGACGACGCATAGTTACGCCTTCTTCCACAGAACGATTTCCGCAGCTCAGGCGGCGTTTTTTTGACAACGCCGATCGGATTTTCCGCCGTTGCGCGCAGAGGGGGTTCGGTGACCGGCGAGGAGCGAACCGCACGCACAACACTCGGCACCATGCTGACGTGTCTGTGGGAAGCGGCGGGGCAGCCACAAGCTCAGGGACTCGGGCTTCCCCCCTCCACTCTGCGGGGCTGGCGTAAGGGGGCGACGGCCCCGTCAACCGAGAGGACGGACCACTTCTGGTCTGTGGTGCGGCAACTGCAGGAGGCCGCCGGCCGCCCGCTCCATACGGACACCGAGTGGGAGGCCGCGCTGCGTGCGGCACAGGCGGAAGGGACCAGCAGGCGGCACCAGCAGATCAACGAAGTCCGGGAGAAAGACCCAGAACACCGCTTCGTCCGCCCGCACAAGCCGGCCGTCGAAGCCCTCGTGGACGTAGTCCACGGACGGGAGGCCGAGCGCAGGGTCATGAACGCGTTCGTCAGCGACTCCCGTTCCACCGCGCCGTCATACCTGTGCTGGCACGCCGACACCCCCGTCGGCAAGACTGTCCTGCTCGCCGACTATGTACAGCGGCCGCCGCACAACACCGACATCCTGAACTTTTTCGTCTCCGCGGTGCACGGCAGCAATACACGCGCTGAGTTCGAGAAACAAATGACCGACCAGATCGGGGCCTTGTTCCGTTCGCCCGCAGAGCGCGTTCCGGTCGGCATCCGGCAGTGGAGGCGCCTGTTCGCCGCAGCCACCAAGGAGAGTGTGCGGCACGGGCGCAAGCTGCTGCTGGTGGTCGACGGACTCGACGACGACGTGGCCTGGTCAGGGCTCGCCGCCAGCGAGGCGCCGGCAGGCAAGGGCACAAGCACGGCGAGCGTCGTCCGTGGAAGCATCGCCGCACTCCTGCCCGCTGCCCCGCCTTCCGGTATGCGCGTCATCGTCTCCTTCAGGCGCTGCGTGCGCTTTCCCGACGACCTGCCCTCCGGACATCCGCTGCGCTGGCGCGAGCACCTGCGCACCCTCGCCCCTGTCCAAGGAGTAGCGCAGGCCCGGCGGATACCGGCGGATCCCGCTGCTCTGGGTGAAACGGTGGCGGGGCTCCTCGCCATCTCGGGCGGCGGCCTGCGCACAACGGATCTGGCGGCGCTGACGGGACTCCCGGCCGACCGGCTCGACCGCCTGGTGCAGGGGCCGGCGGGGCGCGCCCTGGTCCTCGACGATCCGGTGGCCCAGACCTACGCCCTGGCTGAGGCCGGTCTCGCCCACACTGTCCGTAAGTCCATGAGGGAAGAGGCGATCGCACGGCACACCCGTACGCTGCACGCCTGGTGTCAGGGATGGCACGAGGCTGGCTGGCCCGCCGGAACACCCCCGTACCCCCTGGCGCATCAGCTGCGACTGCTGGCCGGCGCCGCGGAACGTGCCGCGTACGTTCTCGATGTGCCCCGGCTGCGCCGCCTCGCCTCCACCGCCGGTGCCGAGGTGGCTCTGGCACAACTGGACGCACTCGAGGAAGAGATCAGCCCTTCGGCCACCGCCCCCGGCAGTCTGGCGGTGCTCGTTGCACTCACCGCGGCACGCGCCTTTCTGCGCAGCGTGTCGCGGGAGGTGCCTTACGGTGCTCCTGCGCTCCTCGTGCGGCTGGGAGAAGTAGAGCGGGCTCGCGGCCTGGCCCGTTGCGCACCGACCCCAGCCGCAAGAGCCGTACACCTGGCGGACGTAGCAGTGGAGATGGCCTACGCCAGGCGGGACGGAGCCGATGCCGTGGCAGTCGAGGCTACCTCATGGCTCACCCGTACCGGCCAGGGCTTCCCCGGCACGTACCGGGACCCCGAAGCGTACATGCGGCTCCTCGATGCCGCCCGGACACTCCTGTCGCTGAACGGACAGGACGCGGCCCGCACGCTGCTGCGGGCCGTCATCCACGACAGAGCTGCCGACACCGAAGTACTCGCGGAGGCGGCCGGTCTGCTGGTCGAGGCCGGCGACGAGCAAAGCATCACGACATTGCGAGAACGAGCAGAGACTCTCAGCGCCGGCGGCACGCGTGCCCGCGCGGCCGCGGTGGACCTCTGGGGGGCGCTGGCACGGGCCGTGCCTTCATCCAGCAGCGACGCCGGTGACCGCATCATGGCCATCTGCGACGAGGTCAGTCCCTCGGACGGGCTGGACGCAGTCGACCTTCTCGCCCGCGCCGCATCGGCACTGCACAGACTCCCTGCCCCGCGGCGCCGCAAGGCGCAGCAAAAGACACGGGCCGCACTGACCTGGCTCACCGACGCGTTGGCCGATCCCGATGCACTGTCCGAGGGCGATCAAGCCCACCTTGGCCGTGAACTCGCCGGAACACTCGCACGCCTTGCCCAGGCGGTCGACGACACCATGCCCTCGACGAGGAACGCGCTCGACGACATCAACCGCCTGCTGGCAGCCCTGCCCGAGAGGCTGCGCGTCGGCACACTCGGCGATGTCATCCCCGAACGAGCCCAGTCACTCGCCGAAGCCGGTGAGCAACGCCGGGAACAAGAGGCCATAGTCGACGCGGCCGCCGCCAAGGAAGCAGAGAACGCGAACCGCAGAAAAAAGGACGCAGAACGCCAAGCGCTGGCGCAGTCACGAAGGAAGATCACGAAGAGACAGCCGGGACCAGAAGACACGCAGAGGCCGGCCCGGCCCGCACCAGGACCCCGGCGCGCGCCCAGGCACCGGACGTCCACAGGATTGACTCGCTCCGACGGCGGACCACAGCGTAATCACGTTCTTCTGCTCGTAGAAGCGGACGAGCAACTGGGCGCAGGCAATCTCCGGCGCTGCCGGGAACTGCTGGAGACCACGCTGCGATCCTCCCCCGCCCCTTCCTCGCACCCGCCCGCCCCGGAAGGCTGGACGGTCAACCTGTCTCAGGCTCTCGGCCTCGCAGGAGTGTTCAATGCCGCCGAAGCCCTCGCCGAGCACCTTCCAGGCGCACCCGACCGTGCGCTCCACCTTGCCGCTCTCTCCATCGGGTGCACTCTGGGAGGGCACACGGACGCAGGCAGCCGCCATGCCCATCACGCAGCACGTCTGGCGGCCGACCACACCGATCCCCGCCTGACAAACGTCATAGCCCAAGCACTCGCCTACGCCGGAGACGCACCGGCGGCTTTGACCACCGCAGCCGGGCGCACTGCCGCAGAGAAGCGGCAGGCTCTGACAGCCGTCGCAGCCGCGCTGACCCTCCATTGCCCCGAACAAGCGGCACGTATCGCCGAACCCCTCACAGAAGCCCTGATACAACGGATGGATACCGGAAGCCCACTCCGGACCCTCCCCGAACTTGCAGCTCTCCTGCTCGCCTACCCCGACCCCCGGCACCCCGCCCCACGACTGCACGAAGCTCTCCGCCTCGCCTCACTACGCCTGTCCGACACACCCCCGCCGGCGCACGGGCCATCAATGGCCATCCTCACCCTTCTCCAACGACTCGACTGCCTACCCGAAGACGACAGCCACGTCATCGAAGGCCACACCAGCAGATGGCAACACTCGCTGCAGCCGGGAAACGAACCCACCGCAGAACTCGCCCTCTTCCACGCCATGGACGGTGACACCACCGCCCTGTGGCGCCACGTCGAAGCGGTACAAACACCAAACAGGCGGGCAACAGCGCTTCACGCAGCCGCCGCATACCTCGCGGGCACCCCAGTGACCCTGGCCACGGACAGCCACGCCAGCGACAAAGCCATCCGGACCTGCCTGGCACTCGCCCGAACATCCAGCACCGACAGCCCCACCGACGAGCAAACGGCCCGACACCTCGTGCGCAACCTACTGAGGACCGACACGTGGGCCCACACAATCCCACTGCTTCCCCAACTCGCTCCCGGCGCCCTACAACACCTGAGCTCCATCGCAACAGATCCCAACCGGCGCGCCGACCGACCAGAAACCGGGGCAACCACACAGACAAAACATAACGCTCATCCTCCGCACGCCCCTCGCAGCACATGATGAGACGAAGCCCCCAGCCACGCCCGCGAAGATCACCCCAACACGGCCCGCGTATCCAAGGGAGCCACACACGACGATCCACACAGACACGAGGAACAAATCCCAGGCGAGACCAGCCTGGAGAACCCCCAGGGCTATCCCCGCAGGCACGGGAAGCAGACCCCGGCACCAGCAAGTCCGGCGCCGTGCGGGGGCCACCCCCGCGGACGCGGGGAGCAGAGTGCCGGCCCGCTGACGGGCACGCTGACCGTGGGGCCATCCCCGCGGGCGCGGGGAGCAGTTCTTCAAGACCGTGCGTCCACTGGGCCTCGCGGGGCCATCCCCGCGGGCGCGGGGAGCAGGCCCACGCGGCGAGTGCCGCGCGGGAAGAGAAGGGGCCATCCCCGCGGGCGCGGGGAGCAGTGGCTCTGGACGAGCAGGACCCGGACGCCATCGGGGCCATCCCCGCGGGCGCGGGGAGCAGCGCTGGTGGATGGAGCACACCCGGCAACAGGAGGGGCCATCCCCGCGGGCGCGGGGAGCAGACTTCGTGACCTGCGGCTTTATCGCCCCACGGACACATTTCCGTGGACTTTTGCAGAATCCAACAAAAGCGCCATATCGGCTCATCTCCTCCAGCGGGGGCCGCAAGCGAGCATCGTAGCCCTCACCACCTATTCGACGTCGGTGCAGGACTCCCGCAGAGCCCGCAGCGCCGTCAGATTCAGCGCCTCGCGGTGGCCGGGCTGCTGCTCCTGGTCGTCGTGTTCGTGGTCGGCCGACTCGGACGGCAGCAATTCATCCGGCGCCCGAGGGCGCCAGCCTTGAACGCCTTCTTCGCGGAGTCGCCCGCGGCAAGCAGGTCGGCCTCGATCCAGTCCGCGTACAGGTATCGGCCTCGCTCGCCGAACAGGTTCCGCAGCTGCGCCCCGGTGACCTCCTCACCCGCCACCAGCCCGAGCACAGCCAGACCGCGGCCCATCCAGCGCCCGGCCGGAACCCCGGCCTGCTCCTGGGCGACGCGCAGCAGCGTGCGCGCTGGGCGGCGGCCGGCGCCGACGACGGTCTCACGCGGGTAGTAGCCGTACATCCGACCGGCCCGGATCAACTTGATATCCACTGTCATACAGACCACACCACACGGCCCTGACCTACAAGAGAGGCCGATCGGCACCGGGGGCCGGGCCGCGCGCTCGGCCCCGGCCCGCTCGGCGGCGCTCCGCTTGCGGGGGCTGCCCGGTGCGCCAGACCATCCCCGCGGGCGCGGGGAGCAGAGTAACGCGGGGCGCGGAAACGCCATGTGGCAATGTGACGTTGGACCATCCCCGCGGGCGCGGGGAGCAGCGGGCGGTCGCGGCCTGCCCGGACTGGCGCGGGGGACCATCCCCGCGGGCGCGGGGAGCAGCGCCCGCTCCTTTAGGCGTTCTGCGCGTCGTCGGGACCATCCCCGCGGGCACGGGGAGCAGTGGAGGGCGCGTTGCGCCGCCTGGACGTTGGCGGGACCATCCCCGCGGGCGCGGGGAGCAGGCGGTGCGCATGTCCAGGCCGATGGCGGGGCTGGGACCATCCCCGCGGGCGCGGGGAGCAGCACGGGCCGTCCCTCCGTCGTTCCAACGTTTGGGGACCATCCCGCGGGCGCGGGGAGCAGGGATCCGTGACCTTCGGGCTGGCACCGGTCGGGGGACCATCCCCGCGGGCGCGGGGAGCAGAACTCCGCTTCCCCAACCGCAGCATCATCATGTGGACCATCCCCGCGGGCGCGGGGAGCAGTGCACCGCGGACACCACACCGTCCCCGGCGCCGGGACCATCCCCGCGGGCGCGGGGAGCAGACTTCGTGACCTGCGGGCTTTATCGCTCCACGGACACATTTCCGTGGACTTTTGCAGAATCCGACAAAAGCGCCATACCGGCCCCTCTCCTCCAGCGGGGGCCGCAAGCGAGCATCGTAGACCTCACCGTCTCTTCCACGTTCGTGCGGGACTCCCACAGGGCCCTCAGTGCCGTCAGGACCCAGTGCCTCGCGGCGGCCGGGCTGCTGCTCATGGTCGCCGCGCTCGGGGTCGGCCGGCCTGGGCCCGAGCAGCGGCTCGGGCAGCGCCACCCGCTGGTGAGCGACGACGTCATACGCACGCGCCCCCGCACGGCGGCGGTGGCGACGGTAGTGCGCAGCCTCTCGCGCACCACCGCACCGACGAGCACGCCGCGCTCGTACGGGAGCGGGATGCGGGGGATCTCCCACTCCCCCACGTCCCGGCCCAGGGGCCGGTGCGCGGCCGACTCGCCGGGACCGGCCGGGGCTGCCAGTCTAGGTCGAATGCGAGTGAGTGGTCGGCGCCGGGCGAGGAGGTCGGACAGGGACCACCGGACGGTGTAGAGGCGGGAGCCAGCCTCAGGCCGCGTACGCTCTTCGGCTCGCTGATGTCCAGCCAGCGGGCAGAGATGGCAGCGGCCACGACCTAGTCGCCCCAGGACGGGGTCGCAGCGGCGGCCGCGCAGAACGAAGGCCGAGGTGACGACGGGCTTCGGCGAGCAGGTGCCAGCGGTGGAAGCGGCCGCCCTCGTTCATCACGAACACCGTCGCAGCGACGTCGACTGCCGCCAAGGCGACGTCGACCACAGCGGCGACGCGGGCCCGGATCACGGCGGCCGCGGCGCGGGCGTGCTCGAGGAGGGAGTTGATGACGTCGGCTGCGACACCGGAGGTGAGGATCGCGCTCGTCTTCCACCACGCGCGCAGCTGCGCCAGCGGCCGGGCCGACTGCTTGGGCGGGCGGGTCTTGCGGGCGGCCATGGCGTTGAGCTTGGCGCGGGCCCGTTCGGAGACCACGGGCAGGAACTGCGGCTCGCCGTCGTCGTCGACGGCGGTGACGTACTCGTGCTCCAGCTCGGCGAGGCAGGCGGTGATCTGGTCGCTGCGCCGGGCGGTCCAGCGGATCAGCTCGTGGGGCACCCCGGCTATCTCCATCACGGGCCGGCGCCCCGGGGTGACGGTGCGCGGCTCGGTCGCCAGCCCCAGCGCCTCGCAGACCTCCGTGGCCACGATCTCGTTGTAGAGCGCGGAGGCGGCGACGGTGTTCTCGTGCAGGGCCGTGGTGTGGATCGAGCCCCACTTCCCGTCCAGACGCTGCCCCTTCACGCTCAGCAGCAGATGGTCATGGACCAAGGGGCGGCCGGAGCGCGCCTCGTAGTGGCGGAAGCGGGCGGCGACCAGACCGCCGGGCGGCCTCACCCGGTAGATGCCGTCCTTGCCGTACCGGATCACCGCGACCTGGTCCTCGATCCACTCCAGCACTCGCTCGATCGCCCGCTCGTGCGCGGCCTCGATCACCAGCCGGGTCTCCTCATCCCCGAACGCCCACAGGAGGTAGATCGTCGGCTGCGGCCGGAAAACGAAGTCGACGCCGGTGACCGTCACCCGGCGTCCCAGGGCGCCGGCCCGATACGCCTTCTTCGAGGAGTCGCCCGCGGCGAGCCGCTCGGCCTCGATCCGGTCCGCGTACGGGTACCGGCCCCGCTCGCCGAACAAGTTCCGCAGCTGCGCCTCGGTGACCTCCTCGCCCGGCGCCAGCCCGAGCGCGGCAAGCCCCCGGCCCATCCAGCGCCCGGCCGGGACCCCGGCCTGCTCCTGGGCGGCGCGCAGCGGCGTGCGCACCGGGCGGCGGCCGTCGCCGACGACGGTCTCGCGCAGGTAGTAGCGGTACATCTGACCGGCCCGGCTCACCCTGATATCCACTGTCATGCAGGCCACGCCACACGGCTCTGACCTGCAAGAAAAGGCCGATCAGCACCACGTCCCGCCAGGCGGGAGCAACGGCCCGACTTTCTTCTCAGGTGCCCGCCGGGCGGGAAGCGGACCCGGTCCGGACGCGAATGTCATCGCTCTCCGGCAGCACGCCCATCAGGACCCGAACGACACCAACAAGCACCACTGAGCACCACCACGCGCCAAGGAACGAGCACCGCCAAGGAAGCACCGCCTACACACCAGCCCCCGGCAACCGCCGGGGGCTTCGTCGTGCTGCCCGGAGGACACCGTGCCCACGTACGAGACACTCCCCGCTTCACCACCGACCTCCAGCACCTCACCCCCGCCCAACGCCGACGCTTCCACCGCACCGTACGGGAAGCCTTCGTCCCCGACCTCCGCAATGGACTGTTCCGTCCCGGCCTACGCATCAAGCGCGTCCGCTGCGCCCCGGGCGTCTACGAGCTCACCTGGTCCATGGGCACCGGCCCCGCAGGACGCGCCACATGGCAGTACGGACCCGAGCACCGTCCCGGCACCCTGCACGTCATCTGGCGCCGCATCGGCACCCACGACATCCTCGCCGGGCCCTGATCGACCAATGCAGCGTGCGAATTTCGCACGAGGCCGTTCGACACCTGGCGCCGCGTGCTCGGGACTTGCCCCACCGCGCCTGACTCCGGCAGGTCGCGAGGTGTAGCGGACGCGGTCCTTTCCCAGGGGCGGTTCCCGCCGCTCACCACAAGCGCCCACCCTGAGGTCGTGAGCGGCGGTCGGACCTACCCACCGGGACGTCGGGGCGCCATCGTCGGCCCTTCATCTCCGCCGCTTAGAAGCTGTGTCACATCCTCTTTCCGCAGGTCACGGCGTCATGAAGTGGGGTCGTGATCTGGCTTGCCGTTCGGTTGGGCGTCGATGAACGCCCAACCGAACGGCAACGAGGGGCGTTTCGGGCGGCTGTTGCGAGAGGGATGTCGGCTGATACTGCGGCCGGGCCAGGCGGGGGAGGGTGCTCCGCGGTAAGGGACATCGCCTATGCGCCATCAGCACCGTTGTCCGCGTGGACCCGCCGAAGTGGCGTGAGGATGTCGCAGTACGCCGACCCGCCCGCCAGTTGATGGCGCTTCTTGAAAGCGGCCACTCCCTGCTCGGGGGTGACCCCACACCTGCTCAGTGGATCTCCTCACGCATCCGGCACAGAGCGTATCGAGCCTCCTGGCCTGCCGAGGGGGTCCTGGCGTGGTGGGGCCACCTGGTCCATCAGCAGAGGGGGCTCCGTCTCGGAGTGCGCGGTTCAGCGCTGCTGCTCCGGGAGATGACGGACGAAGTCCAGTAGCAGGGTGCAGAACGCGGAGGGTTGTTCCAGTGGCGCGAGGTGCCCTGCGGCGGGGATGAGCACGGTTTCGCCTGCGTCGAGGTCCCGGGCCAGTCCGTCGCCTCCCTCGAAGAAGTCGGGCATGTCGTGTTCACCGACACCGACCAAGGCGGGGACGGTCAGTGTGCGCAGCACTGCCGTTCCCTCTCCGAGCGGGTCCGCTGCCAGAGGCGGCTCGCCGTGGGCGAGTTGTCCGGTGAGTTGGCGGCGGAGCATGCGGGCCGCGTGCGCGCGTACGTCGTCGGCCGTGCCCGCCGAGGTCCACGCTTCGACGCCGGCTTTCACAGCTGCGTCCAGGTCGCCGGCGGCGAGCGCCGTTCTTTCGGCGTCCCAGGCGGCTTGCAGACGGGGAGAGGCCGGCTGGTCGTGGGGCCGATACCCGACGAGCACCAGGCCCTCGACCCGCTCGGGTGTTGTGACGGTGGCCTGGAGTGCCACCAGGGCACCGAGGGAGTTCCCGGCCAGGACGAAGCGGTCGGCTCCGAGGTGGACGAGGGTGTCGAGTACGTCCGTCCAGGGGGATACCTCGCGGTCGGTGGGCACGGGCGCGTCGCCGTGGCCGGGCAGGTCCAGGGCGATAGTCCGCAGGCCCGCATCGGCGAGCAGGGGAAGGTGGGCACTCCACATGGTGCGGTCGGTGGGACGGGCGTGCAGCAGGACGACGGGGCGGCCTCGGCCCGCTTCGTCGGAGGGCAGCAGCATGGCAGGCGTCTTTCTTCGGTGGGGACAGGGAAGGGGAGAAGGAGACGGGAAAACTGCCGGCTCACGGTGCGAAGGAGCAGCAGACCTGCCTTTCTGGGGCGGCTGTCACGCCGCGGCAGTCAGTTCGTCGGCCTCCGCGTCGCTCAGCCTCAGGGACGCCGCTGCCAGGTTCTCCTCCAGGTGCGCGACCTTGGAGGTCCCGGGGATGGGCAGGACGACGCCTGAGCGGGCCAGCAGCCAGGCCAGCGCCACCTGCGACGGGCTGGCGTGGTGGGCGGTCGCGATCCCGGTCGACCGGGCCGCCGGGGCGGGCCAGCTCGCCCGCGGCGACCGGTGCCCAGGCAATGAAGCCGATGCCGTGGCGGGTGCAGTACTCCAGAACGTCAGCGGAGCCGCGGTCGGTGAGGTTGTAGCGGTTCTGCACGGTGGCTATTTCCACGATCGTGCGGGCCTGCTGGATCTGGCCGACAGTGACCTGGGACAGTCCGATCGCGACGATCTTGCCCTCGTCCTGGAGCCTCTTCAGCTCACCGACCTGGTCCTCCAACGGCACCTTCGGATCGATGCGGTGCAACTGGAACAGGTCGATGTAATCCACACCGAGCCGGCGCAGACTCATCAAGGCCTGCTGGCGCAGGTACTCCGGGCGGCCCACCGGCGGCCACGCGGCCGGACCGAGGCGCACCAGTCCCTCGTCGGTTCTGATCACGTCGGGCCCGTTGCGGGTCAGCCCGGCCTTGGTCGCGATCAGCACGTCGTCACGGTAGGGATGGATCGCCTCTCGGATGATCTCCTCGCTCGCATACGGGCCGTAGGAGTCCGCGGTGTCGATCAGCTGCACGTCGAGTTCGACGGCGCGGCGCACCACACGCACGCACTCCTGACGGTCGTCGGGCTCACCCCACACCCCGAGTCCGGTCAGGCGCATGGCGCCGAAACCGAGACGGGCGACCTTCTTGCCAGCGATCTCGAAGGTGCCGGCGGCGTCGGAGAGCGACGCAGTCATGATCGGGATTCTCCTTCTTCCGCGGGATTGGCCTGGTCCGTCAGGACCACTTCCTGCTCGGCCAGTCGGCCGAGCAGGACCAGGGCGTCGGCGCTGGCGCTGCCGGGTTCCGCGCTGTAGAGGGACAGGTGCTGTCCGGGCGCGCTGGTGACGGCGAGTGCCTCGAAGTGCAGACGTATCTCACCCACCTGTGGGTGCCGGAAGTGCTTGTCTTCGTGCGTACGGGGACGGACCTCGTAGTGCGCCCACAGGCCCGTGAACGCGGGGCTACGCACGCTCAGTTCGCCGACAACCCGCTCGATCCGCTCGTCCTGCGGGAACTGCGAGGAGGACGCCCGAAGGTTGCCCACCGCGATCCGCGCCGCGTGGTCCCAGTCGGCGTAGAACTCGCGCGCGAAGGGATCGAGGAAGATCATTCGCAGCAGGTTGTCGTACCGGGCGAAACCTCCGTACAGCTCCCGCGCCATAGCGTTGGCCGCCAGCACGTCCTGCGCCGCCCCGACCACGAAGGCCGGCACTTCACGCATGCCGTCCATCAACCGCAGCAACTCCGGAGCGACGCTCGACGTGGCAGCCGCCGTCCCGAAGACGGACAGGCCCAACCGGAAGAGATGGGTCGCCGCCGCGTCGTTCAACCGCAGTGCCCCGGCGATCGCCCGCAGCACCTGCTCGGACGGGTGCCGCTCCCGGCCCTGCTCCAGCCGGATGTAGTAGTCCGTGCTCATCCCGGCCAGCAGCGCCACTTCATCCCGCCGCAGCCCCGGCACCCGCCGCGACCCGTCGTCGGGCAGGCCGACATCCGCCGGCGCGACCGCCGCTCGGCGGGCTCGCAGGTAGTCGCCGAGTTCGTTCACGCTTTCCATGACAGCCACGCTAATCGCGGCCGGACGCCGGGGCGTGGGTGCGCTGCACCCATCCGAGCACGACGGCCGAGCACGCATCCACGAATAGCCGCAGCACACCCTCCCACGCCCGCGGCAGCGCTCGTAGCGTCGGTGCTGTCTCTTCAGTCACCGCGCTCCGATGTCGCCTCTGCCGTCCTCATCCCGGGCAGGTCGAGGAAGTCGTCACGGCAGCCGTGACGACTTCCCCGACCTCACAACCGGAGTCCTTCATGCCCGAAGTATTCGCCAGCGCTGTCATCCCGGCCCGGGTCACCAAGGTATGGTGCGTGGTCCGTGACTTCGGTGGCCTGGCCACCTGGCAGCCAGCCGTCGCCGATTGCGTCCTGTCGGACGTACAAGCACCCGACCGCGTCGGTTGCGTCCGCACTCTGTCCATGGCAGACGGGAAGACCGTGGTGGAGTCCCTCCTGGCACTGGACGACCACGCACGGTCCCTGACCTATGGCATCGTCAGCTCCCCCTACCCAGTGCAGTGCTACCGAGCCACCATGCGGGTTCTGCCTCTTACCGCCACCGATGAGGCGTTCGTCGGTTGGTCGGTGAACTTCGACTGCGACCCGGCCCACGCCGACGAGCTTGCGAGAAACCTCCGGACCGACATCTTCGCAGCCGGACTGCGAGACTTGGCCGACCACTGTTACACACCGTGATCGACGGTTGGATTTCTACCACACAGCGCTACACGCCCGTTGGCTCCCTGAAACTCCCTGCTCCGTTGAACTCCGGACCGAGTGGGGCGACGAGTAGCGGCGCTGGCCGTTTTCAAAGATCCTCATCAGCAACGCACTGACCCAGCGCCACCCTGACCTGCGCAACGAGTTCTGCGACACGGTCCGCGCCCGCGGGCAGATGCCGGACAGCGAGATGCGGCTGGGCAAGCAGATCGTGAAGCTCAAGGAACTGCGGGCGGCGGACGCCGAGGAACTCGCCCAGCTCCGCGACGACGTCCAGGGTCTGCTCCGGGCCGTCAACCAGCTGCCTTGGAGAACCAGCAGCTGCGGACCGAGCTCACCGCGCCGCGCGGCCGCCTGCGGGTGCTGCCCGGACAGCCGATGCCTCCGTCCCCAGGCTGAGGCTGTGACGTTCAGGGGTGCTCAGGCGGCGACGCCGAACTCCTTGCGGGTCCGATGGATGAACTCGCGCACGGCCGGTTCCCGGCGCCAGGGGGCCAGAGCCGCGTTGAACTCGGCCACGTAGTCCTTGGCCCGGGAGGACTGGACGCGGGCGAGGATGTCGACGGACCGGTTGCCGAGTTCGAGGCCGTGGTCGAGGTCGCGGGCCTGGAGATGGGCGGTCCCGACGATGGCGAGCCGCATGCCGACGGACCGGGTGAACACCCCGGTCGGCATCGCGGCGGCCTGCTTGTTCCAGCCGAGGGCGGCCTTGGGGTTCTTCAGGTCGCGGAAGACCTCGGCGGCGTCCGCGGAGAGGCGGGCATAGTGATAGAAGTCGATCCACGCCGGCTCTGAGCCGCTGGAAGCCTCTGCCTGGCTCAGGAGGTCCTCGGATGCCGCGAGGGCCCGTGAAGCGGCCCTGGCGTCCTTCTGGCGGGCGTGGGCTCGGGCCTCGATGAGCTTGGTGAACGCCAGCACCCTGGGGGTGGCCTGCCCCTTGGCCCGCTCGAAAGCGCCCTGGGCCATGTCCACTGCCTCGGACGCGAAGCCCCGCATGAGGGTCTGCATGGCCATGGTGGTCAGCACATAGCAGCCCAGCTGCACGTCCCCGCCGGCGCGGGCGAGGCGGAGGGCCTGGATGAAGTGCCGCTGGGCTGCATCATGCTGACCGACATCGAATGCCGTCCACCCGGCGAGCCGGGACAACTCGGCGGTCACGGAGAAGAGTTCGCGGCCGATGTCGTCCGAGAAGCTGCCCCGCAGCAGCGGGCCCGCGCGGTGGTCCAGACAGTGCGTGACGGAGTTGGCCTTCCAGTTCCCGCCGCCGTATTTGGAGTCCCAGCGGCGGGCGTCGTCGGCGGCCTCGCGCAGTTCGTCGAGGTCGGCCCGACCGACCTGCCCGCCGCCGGTGTGATCGGCGGTCTCGTCGGCAGGGGTGACGAGCCATCGGGTGACGGGGGTGGTGAAGGCGGAGGCGGCGAAGCCGGATCCGGCCAGAAAGTCGCGGCGGTTCACGGAGCTCCAGAACGAAGTGGCGACGCGGACGGCGTCAGCGGGGTCTCGCGGGAAATCCAACCCCACATCCGCGTCGATTGTCTCCGCCTCGCCCATACCGATCTCGTCCAGGTAGACCGGCCGGCCGAGCCTCTCACCGATGGCCTGCGCCAACAGCGTCGGGACCGGCCACTTCGGCGTCATCCCACGGCGGCACCAGTTCGCCACGGACGTATGCGAATAGTCAGTCTCTATCCCGGCATGGTGGGCGAGCTGGTTGACGCGCAGAGCCAGGGACTTGTGGCTCGCGCCGCTGGCTTCGATGAGCCGGGCCAGGTCCGCGTTGGGCGGACGGGTCCGGCGGGTGGTCGATGCCACGACCTTCTCCCTTGCCGGCAGGCGGCACCATGCACGACTCGGACAGGCAGTTGAGCACGTATGTCTGTACTCGGTGGAGCACGAGGAATCCGTACTCGACTGGGGACGGAGAGTCGTACATGGTCCGCGGTGGGTTACTGACGATATTCCTCCTGGCCCGGCCGCGAACCGCCTTTGCGAGTTGTGAGCCCCCCTGCGAGCCCTCCCGGCGATCTTCGCGGGCGGCTGTGATGAGAGCCCAGGCCGCCGCCGGGACCGGAACAGATCTCCTTCCGGCGGCGGCCGCCGCCAAGGCATCACCACACTCGGGGGTGAACCAGATATGTGCGGAATCGCAGGGCTGGCCGGAGCGGATGCCGTCCGACACGAGCGCACGGTCGGCGCGATGGGCGCTTCGCAGGCCCACCGCGGCCCGGACGGCACCATGCACGCCGCTGCGGTCGATGGCCGGGCGGTGCTGGCCATGAACACGCTGCTGATCGTCGACCTGCAGGCGGCGCCGGGGCCCTACCTCGACCGCGAGAGCGGGGTGCTGCTGGCCTTCAACGGCGAGATCTACAACTACCGTCAGCAGGCGAAGGCCTGGGGCATCGCGCTGGGTCCTCGTGACACGGACGCGCACTTTGTGCTGCGGGCCTGGTCCAAACTCGGCCCGTCCTGCCTGGACGGGCTGGACGGCATGTTCGCCCTGGCGGTCTATGCCCCGCGGGCCGGGAAGTTGTTCCTGGCGCGGGACCGGCTCGGTGAGAAGCCGCTCTACTGGCGCCTGGACGGCGGCCGGCTTGCGTTCGCGAGCGAGGTCACCACCCTGACCGGCTACGGCACCGCCCCGCTGGTCCTGCGGCCCGAGGTGCTGGCGCTCGAGACGCCGGTCGGCGTCGACACCCCCTTCCAGGGGATCCAGCTGCTGGCCCCGGCCACCCTGCTGTCCTTCGATGTCGCCACCGGCTCGCTGGACCAGCACGTCTACTGGCGCCTTGAGGACCGGCAGCCGTTTCCCGGCACCTATGCCGAGGCCCTGGCGGAGTTCTCCGTGGTCCTGGCCGAGCAGGTTCCCCTGCGGGCCCCGGGCTGCGACTTCGCGCTCTTACTCTCCGGTGGGCTGGACTCCTCCGTGCTGGCCTACCTGCTGCGGCCGCCGGTCTGCGTCACCGTCCGCTACCGGGGACAGGACCGGCTGGATGAGTCCGTGATCGCCGCGAGGATCGCGGCCGACATCGGCGCCGAGCTCGTGGTGGTCGAGCCGGACCACCTCGACTTCGCCAAGGCCCTGCCGCACATGTCGTCCGCGCTCGACTACCCGATGGGCAACGCGTCCACGTTCTCCGAGTACATGGCCTACCGGAAGATCGCCGACCTCGGGCTGAAAGTCGCCATCGGCGGGCTGGGGCCGGACGAGTTCCTGATGGGCTACGTCCGTCACTCTCTGGTCCTGTTCGGCCCGGATGCCGTCCTGGCCGCGGGGATGGACGCCTACCGGCCGCTGGCCGCGAAGCTCATGCACACCGCCGGAGACGAGCTGGATCCGGCGGAGGCGGTGACCCGGCTCGTCCTGCGCGGTCCCGACTCCGAGGGGCGGATCCGCGACCTCATCGCCACGGTCATGGACAAGGCCGGCGGGGACCTGGCCCGCAGCCTTACCCTCGCCGACCTGGCCACGGCCTGGCGGCCGCTGGTGATGACCAGCGACAAGCTCGCCTCCGCCTACGCGCTCGAACGCCGGTCCCCCTACCTGGCCCGCGACCTGGTCGAGCTGTCCTGGCGGCTGCCGGCCGAGCACAAGATCGCCCATCCGGCCGAGGGCAAGCGGATCCTGCGGGACGCCGCGAAGGCCCTGGGCCTGCCGCGGGAGGTCTGGGGCAGCCGGGACAAGCTCGGCTTCGCCTCCCCGGTCCCCGCCTGGTTGAACGGGCCGCTGGCGGCCTGGGCGGACGCCCAGATCCACACCGCCCTGGCGGAGGCCCCAGCCGCGATGCGGCCGTTGCTGGAGGGCGGCTTGAAGCCTGGCGGGCGGTTCGACCGCACTCGGATGCAGGCCCTCATGGCAGCGGCCTGGTTTTGCGACCAGGCAGTGAGGGCTGCCGCATGACGATCCCCCGCCTCACTACGGTGTCCGGATGCACCAGGACACCACTGCCGACAGCCCGGCCACCGCCCGCGGAGCGGTCGCGATCATCGCCAACCGCCGCGGCGAACTCCTCCTCCACCTGCGTGACGACCTTCCCGGCATCGTCTGGCCGGACCACTGGAGCGTCCTGGGCGGCGGCTGCGATCTGGGCGAGGACCCGGCCGCCGCGATCGTCCGCGAACTCGACGAGGAAGCCGGCCTGGCCGTCGACGACCTCACCGAGCTGTTCGAGATCCGCGACCGCTACGGCTCCGGCCAGGTGATCACGTTCTTCACCGCTTCCTGGGACGGCGACGAGACCACGCTGCCCCTCGCGGAGGGCGTCAAGCTCCAGTTCTTCGCCCCCGAACACCTCGACATCCTCACGATCCCGCCGTTCATCCGCTACGGCATCGACCGCTATCTGGCCGCCCGGCCGACCTGAGCACCCCGCCCTCACGGACGGGGCCCAGGTGGGCCGCCAGGGCGGCCCACCTCGGAAGGAACCCCCGTTCATGAAGCTCACGGTGATCGGCTGCGGCTACCTCGGCGCCACACACGCGGCCTGCATGGCCGAACTCGGCCACGAGGTCCTCGGCATGGACTGCGACATGGACAAGGTCGCGATCCTGAACTCCGGCAAGGCCCCGTTCCACGAGCGTGATCTCGATGGGATGCTGGCCCGCCACACCGCCTCGGGCCGCCTGAAGTTCACCGCCTCCTACGCGCAGGCCGCCGCCTTCGGCGACCTGCACTTCATCGGCGTCGGCACCCCGCAGAAGCCCGGCGAGCACGCCTACGACCTCGACCACCTCTTCTCCGCAGTCCGACAGCTCGCGCCCCGCCTGAAGACCCCGGCCGTCGTCGCGGTGAAGTCGACCGTCCCGGTCGGCACCGCACCCCGCGTCCACGATCTCCTCCACGAGTTCGCGCCTGCCGGCGACCGGGTTGAGGTCGCCTGGAACCCGGAGTTCCTCCGCGAGTCGTTCGCCATCGAGGACACCCTCCGCCCCGACCGGCTCGTCCTCGGCTTCGAGTCCGAGCACTCCTGGGCCGAGGCCGTGCTGCGGCAGTGCTTCGAGAAGCTCATCGAAGCGGGGACGCCGACGATCGTCACCGACTGGGCCACCGCCGAACTCGCCAAGGGCGCCGCGAACTCCTTCCTCGCCACCAAGATCTCCTTCATCAACGCGATGGCCGAAGTCTGCGAGAAGTCCGGCGCCAACGTCGCCGAGCTCGCCGACATCCTCGGCCACGACATCCGCATCGGCCGCCGCGGAATGCGGCCCGGCCTCGGCTTCGGCGGCGGCTGCCTGCCCAAGGACCTCGCAGGCTTCATCACCCGCGCCGATGAACTCGACGCCGGCGAAGCCGCCGGCCTCCTCCGCGAAGCTGCCGCCGTCAACGCCCGCCGCCGCCAGCGCGTCATCGACCTCGCCCGCGAAGAACTCGGCACCGACCTGCGCGGCAAGCGGATCACCGTCTGGGGCGCCTCCTTCAAGCCCGAGACCGACGACATCCGCGACTCGCCCGCCCTCGCCGTCGCCCAGGCCCTCCACGACCTCGGCGCCACCGTCACCGTCACCGACCCCAAGGCTCTCGACAACGCCCGCAAGCTCCACCCCGAGCTCGACTACGTCGAGGACCCCATCGCCGCCGTCCAGGACGCCGACCTCCTCCTGCACCTGACCGAGTGGCCGCAGTTTTCCCACATCGACCCCAGGCGACTCGCCGCCCGCACCAACAGCCCCAAGGTCATCGACGCCCGCGGCACCCTCAACACCACCCAGTGGCGCGAGGCAGGCTGGATCGCCCGGGCCCTGGGACAGGTCTGAGTCCCTGGTCGTCCTCACGGGCCCACCCAGGCAATGTCCCCGGTCACGGGCCCGTGAGCCCCTTCCCCGCAACACCAGGAAGGGACAGAAAGGGACACGGCAGGAGCGGACTGGCCTCGCGAATGGCATCCGATCGGGGGAACGACGCACCAGGATGTTGTTCGTTGGCCCGGTCAAGGACGGCCCGAGCGAGGGAGATGCCGATGGGTCGGCAGAAAACCAACAAGCCGCGACGGCCAAGGCTGCCGAGACAGGAGCGGTTCATGGCCACCCCCACCGCAGGGGTTCATGGCCACCCCCACCGCAGGACTGACGTTCGACAGGCCCACCGGTTATGTCATGCCGATGATCCGAGCCGGGATGATCGAGGTCGAGCGCGAGGGGCGGCCGCGCAGGGAAGCCCCGGAGATCGCGGTCCTTTCCGACTGCCACAAGCAGTTCGCCCATGAGGGACTTCAGCGGCTCGTCATGGACCTCGCCTCCACGGCCGCCGAGGCGACCACCATGTTCGCCGAGCTGAGCCCGCTCAACGAGCTGGAGCTTTTGGAGCAGTTCTCCGCCAATCACGCCACCGACACCGCTCTCAACAAGTCTCTGCCGAGCGGGGACGTGGTCTGGGGATACATCCCCGCCATGCTGCGGCCCATCTTCGAGCCCGGCACGAAGCCCGGCATGGACGAGGTTCTGTTCGAGATCGACGGCAAGTACGGCTTCGCCACTTCCATGGACTTCATCGTCGCCCTCGCCTACTACGCAGGAGCCATCATCCGCCGCACGGCCGAGGTCACCGGGCGCTCAGTGGAGGACACGGCACTGCTGCTCGAAAGCCGAGCCAAGACGGCCTGGGCCGCGCTGGACGCCTACGACACGAGTGACTACATGACCCGGTAGTCAGCCGCCCGCAAGAAGCTCACTAAACTCCTACGCGAAAACCTCGCCACCTATCTCTGGGAAATCACCCACCCGGAGTGGGTGAGACTGTTCTGGCAAACCCGCAAACTCGCCAGAACCACCGCCATCGGAGAACTCCGGCTGTCCCACCTCCACGTCGAGCAGCGCAAGATCCGAGGACGTGTGCTCGACGTCGTCAGCTAGAAGCCCTCGCGCGCCCGACCAGATCCGAGGACGCCCCAAGATTTCAACACGCTGGACTTGACAGGGAAGTCGAGCGCGGCAGTCAGCGTCTGCTCACCGTTGCGTGTCTTGCTGCTGGTGGGGGCGTTGTCTCGTGAGGGGACATGGCGTCGGGACGAGCGGGAGTGAGCGGTGAGTTACTACGGCGGAGGTGGCCCTGACTGGGCGCTGATCGGCGCGCGGCGGCGGGCGGAGCAAGAGGCGTCGGCTGCTCGTTCGGGCGAGGCACAGTGGAAGGGACGGGCGGAGGAATTGGCCGCGCTGGTCTGTGAGACGGCTGACCGAGTCTGTCCGACTCATGCAGCAGGGGACTGCCAGTGCCGGAGGTGCTGGGAGGCCCGCATCGGTCAGATCTTTGGTGTCGGTGCCGCGCCCCGGCCTGGGTTCGCTGCTGGTGCGGGCCCGGCAGGTCCGTTCTGGGATCTTGTCAACAAGATCACGCGTGAGGCTGAGGGGCGCCGCAAGTCGACCTAGACGGGTCTCGCATCTCGGACAGCTGACGCAACACCGACGTCGGTCTGTTGGCAGGTGTGCGGCGACACGTCACCCGGGCGGCCGTGTGTCGTTACCCACTACGAGCGCTGAAGCGCTGCCGAGTCGCGGGAGGTATCGGGTGGTCACACTCAGCATCGAGTGCTTTTTGTTCGAGGTCGACGGGGTGAAGCACGAGGTGAGGCTTGATGCCCCTCTGCCCGCGCTGACGGGAGTGACCTCGTCGGGCAAGAGCACGGTGCTGGAATCGGTGTGGTGGGTGCTGGGGGTTGAGCATGCCAAGGTAATGGATGCCGTGTCGATGTGTAGCCGTGTCGGGTTCGTCGCCCGGATCGGTGGGGAGCTGTGGGAGGTCGTCCGCAGTACGGAGGGCCGGCAAGAGGACGTGGTCTTCGCACGTGGCACGTTGGGTATTTCGGAGCGTCATCCGGTCAAGCGCAGTGATTCACAGCGGTCGGCGGCCGATGTGTTCCAGGATCTGCTTGAGATCCCCCGGTTGGGCGCGGGACGTACGCGCGTGACCTTGGACAAGCTCGTGTCATGGTTCTACGCGCGCCAGCGCGACCTCCCGAACGTCTACCTCGGCGGGCAGAGCAAGGAGGAGCGCACGGCGGTGGGACGTGTGCTGCTGGGGGCCGACGACGAGAAGGTCGACGCGCTGCGCCAAGAGGACGAGGCCAGGACGAAGGAGTGGCGGTCGGCGAAGAACCGGATCAAACGGATTCTTCGTGAGCGGCAGGAGCGTGACCTGCCGTCCGTCGAGGACCTGCAGCGCCGCGGTGAGCAGTGGGCCGCGCAGCACCAGCAGGAGGCGTTGAAGGCGCAGAAGGCCGCGGCGGAGCTGAGCCGGCTGCAAAGCCAGCTCAGCGCCCTGGAGCAGAAGGTGGCCGCGGCGCAGGAGGCTTGGCGGGCCGCAGGCGCGGCGGCCGATGACCGTCAGCGTACGGCGCGGGTTCTGGAAGCGGCCGCGGCCGAGGCAAGGGGACGTCTGGCCGGGTTGCGGGAGGCAGCCTCCGATCCGAGCCTGTGTCCCAGGTGCGTACGGCCCTTGGATCTGACGGGGCTGTCGGAGGACGACTGTCCCGTGTGCCGGCGTTTCGACCCTGAGCGCCGTCAGCGTGCCGAGGAGTTCACGCGGCGGATGTCCCAGGCGCAGCAGGCCGCTGAGCAGGCGCGTGAAGCGGCCCGGCGTGCGGCGCAGGCGGCGGAGGAGGCCCGCGGACGGGTCACTGACGCCGACCGGGTTGTCGTGGAGGCGGCGGCCGCGGTGCGTGCGTTCACGCAGGATGTGATCGCGCCGCAGCAGCAGGTCGTGGTCGAGGCCGAAGCAGCGGCACGGGAGCTGGCCGCGCGGCTGGAGCAGAACGCGGAACACTTGCGTGAGGTCGCGGAGCTGACGGAACTACGCGAGCGGCTGCCTGAGCTGAAGAAGACTGCGGAGATCGCGAAAGCCGCTTACACCACCGCCCGCCAGGACACCGATCTGATGGTCAAGCAGGCGACCGACCGGTGGTCGCGTCATGCGCTGCGCCGACTGCGGGCGTGTGACCCCGAGGTCAACACGGTCTCCATCAGCGCGGAGGACTTCTCCGTCACCATCAACGGAAAGTCGTTCGACTCCCGGGTCGTTGCCGGGCACGCAATGACCCGCGCGAACGTCAGCGTCCTGCTGGCACTGCGCGATACCGCCCGGGAGGTGCCGGCCATGCCAGTCCCCCAGTTCCTGATCGTGGACGGCCCATTCACCGGCCTGGGCGACGGCCCGGAAGACCAGCGCAGCGCCAACGCGCTCCTCGATGGCCTCACCGACCTCGCCACCTTCGAAGATCCCTCGGGAGCTGGAGGACAGGTCATCATCGCCTGCAACGAACTCCGCGGCACACCGGGGCCGGCTGTCCGGGAGATCCGCACCAATCTGACCGATGGCGTGATCCCTGGCCTGCCCCCGCGCGAGACCAGCGCGGTCTAGGTGTATTCGCCCGCGTGCTGCCTCAGACGGCTGGATGGTGCGCTGTCCCCCGCGGTGAGGGAACGGCAGTCGGCTGACGCAGCTGGTCGGGGATGAGGTCGCCGTGGCGGTGCCGAAGGTAGGCGAGAGCCTGTTCTAGGGAAGGATTGTGGTCGATGCCGTTTTTGACGAACTCCAGCCGTTGCTTGGCTTCGTGCAGGATTTCGGACCAGGTGCGCACCCACACGCGAACGCTGGCGTGGTCGTACTGGGTTGGTTCGCTGTAGAGGCCTTCGGGCTTGTTGGCCTGGCGGACGGCGGGCTTGAGCCTGTCCGAGATCGAGCGGACGACCAGGTAGAAGTCCCAGGTGGTTTCGACGTTGGCGAAGCGCGGCTCCTTCAGGACAGCCTGCATGTAGTCGTCGACCTGGTTGGCCTGGTCACGGTCGGCGTCTACGGAAGGAGCTTTGAGCTCGATCACAAGGTGCCGTACGCGGTCGTGTTCATGGCTTTCTGCAGAGAGCATCAGGTCGACGCGCCGGGTTCCACCGTCGACGCCGCGTACGGGTCCGTCTGGTGTCGGGGTTTCCGCGCGGCGTTCGCGCGGGCCCCGTGCGCGCCCGCACAACGGTGGAGCGTGCACTCCACCCCACGCTTGACGGCGGCCGGTCGACAGGTCCGCTACCGGGCCAGCGTCACGGTGATCGGAGCGTTGGGGCACTGGTCGAGCTGGTCGGCCAAGGCCTCGCGCTCGCCCTCGTCGACGGTCAGGCCCCAACGGGCCTTGTCCGCCACCCAGTCCGATACGTACGTGCACCGGTAACCGGCAGCCTGCGGCAGCCACGTGGTGGGGTCCTGGTCCGCCTTCGACCGATTCGACGCAGCCGACACCGCGATCAACGCCCGCGGGTCTCCGAGGTCGTTGGCGTAGGCCTCCCGCACGGCCACGGTCCAGTCGTAGGCGCCCGAGTTGGCCGTGACACCGCCAGCACCACCATGCCGGACCGCCACCACAGCCTCACCAGCAGCACATCGACAGGCGGAAGAAAACAACACAGATCCCCACACTCAAGAGAAAAACGACCTCTAAGACGGCGTTTCTGATGGTGTGATCGCTCGTTGAGCCGTGCATGACGGATCTGGTGAGCGGTTGGTGCCGGACGAGTTGTGGACGCTGTTTCGGCGGGTGGTCCCGCCGACGGAGGTCACTCGCCCACAGGGTGGCGGCCGCCGCCGGGCCGGGAACCGCGAATGCCTGGCGGCGACCATCTTCGTGGCCACTTCGGGCTGTACTTGGCGGCAGTTGCCGCCGGTGTTCGGGCCGGCCTGGCCCACGGTCTACCGACGGTTCGCCCAGTGGAGCCGGATCGCGTGTGGGCCCGACTGCACCGCATCATCCTCGACGAACTCGGCGCTCGGGGTGAGCTGGACTGGTCGCGGTGCGCGATCGACTCCTCAGCGTCCGGGCGGCAAAAGGGGGCCACTGACGGGACCGAATCCGACCGACCGCGGCAAGCCGGGGCCGAAAATCCACCTCACCACCGACCGAAACGGCGTGCCGCTGTCGCTGGGCATCTCCGGCGCCAACCTGTACGACAGGGTCCGCCGCGCGCGAGGCGCCGTGTCGTTCGGGTTGGCCGTCCTGCTGCCGGTCAGATGACGTCGGCCTGCCCCTGATGCGGCTGTTCCAACTGTTGTTCCCGCTTGCGCTGCTCCATCCGGAGCGTCTCCACGTTCTCCGCGAACCGCTCCAGGTTCACCGCCGCGTCCGCATCCGCGTACGGCGCAATCCCCAAATCGAAGGCCGTGGCGTGCTGCTCTACCTGGTCGGCGGTCTGCTGAAGGTTGTATGCCCGCTCACGGAATTTGAAATAGCCCGTCACCGCGGTGGCGAATGCCAGGAAAGACCCCAACACGATCAGGATCGTCCCACCCGGCTGCGGGGTCTCCCAGAAAGCCGTAGTCGCTGTGGTCCCCACCGACGCGAAGAAAACCCCCCACTGGAACCAGTTGTGAATACTCCGGTAGAACCGTGTATCCCGCCGCAAACGATCTATCACCCGCGGTAGGTGCTCCCGGTAGCCGTCACGCCGCTCCGTCGTCGGGCGCGTCTTTGAGGCGTTCAGGATCCACTGGTCATGGATGATCTCCAGATCTCTGCGGAGCAGAAAAACGGACCTGACACCGTGTTCCTTGTCCTTCACCCGCAGGAAGAACCCGACCAGGAACACCACCACCAGGACCAGCACCACCGCCATGGTCACGATGTTGAACGTGCGCACGTCCGGCACGTCTTCGGGCCACAGGTTTCCCCACCCGAGCACTGCTAGAACCAGCGGCATCACCACAAGCGGCACCAGCCGAAGCCACCGCGGCAGAAGAGCCCTGCGGATACGGCGCTCCGTCGTCGCCACGTCCCGCCGGTAGGCGATAACACTGTTCGCGTACTCGTGCTGTTGAGCGGGCTCTAGGCTCCATCCGTACTCTCGTTTTGGGTCTTTGAGGGTTTCAATTACCTCTTCAACGAGGTCGCCCCAGGTGGAATCCGATTCTGCGAAAAATATATTCTCAAGTCGCACGTACCGTTTGCATCGGTCAGGTGCCTCAAACTCCCGGTGGAAGATGTATGCGCCGTCACCGTATCTGATCTGTCGGGCAATTTCAACAAATAGGGCCCATTTGAGTTCTTTCCTGTCGGTCTTCCAGGCGGCAGAGAGAATCGCGGCTACGCCCTCCCAGCTCAACGCGAATTCCTCTGGGGGGTGAGCATGTCGGCCTCGGACAGCCGCTGATCTTCGTATGCGAGGTGATGCAGGACAGCACCCACCCACGGTTCGTAACTGTCGGCGGTCTTGGGCTCGGGTTCGCGCGGCACGTCGGTAAGGCCGGACATCGCGGAGTGGCTCCCGGTCGAGGACGGCGGTGTGTGGTCGACGGCACGCTACCGCCGCCCCGCCTTCCAACAGGGGGTAACCCGCCTGCTGGGCAGTGGAGTTGACCACAACCGCTCCTAACGAGCTGGTGCGTGATAGCGGGTGAGGCGTGTTTGGCCTGGTCGTGGGCTGCTTTCAGGCGGTGACGGTGCGGTCGGAGACGAGGATGGCGATGGCGCGGTAGGTGTCGGGCAGGCGGTCGCGGCGGTGGGTCCAGCGGTCTTGCGCTGCAGCGGAGCGATCAACCGCCGCATAGAGGTCAGAGCCGACTCACGCGGCTCAGTTGGGACTGACCGCGCGTCACCATTGAACCGGTCAGCGCAGATTGCGGGTAGCCAGGCGCTGTCCGGCGGGATCAGTGACGATGAGGTTCCAGGCAGTCCCGTCGCCGTCGTCGCCGTCCCACCAGGTCGCGAACGCGTCGGCCAGCGTCCGGACCTGTGCCTTCACTGTCTCGGCGGTGTAGGTGCTGGCGAGTTCGACGTCGTAGTCCCGTTTGCCGAGGTGGACGAGGACCACTTGGCCGGCGTGCCGGGCCGGCTGGTCTTCTCCGTGCGCAGAGGCCCAGGAGCGGAAGCGGCTCGACAGGTCCGGGTCGGCTTCGCGGTGGGTCACCGGCCCGGCAGGCGGGTGGCGGTCCGGTCCGGCGCCCACCCCCTGCTGGCAGCCCAGTACCCAAGCTCCACGGTCCTTCTCCACGACATCGTGCGGCTGGGCCGTCAGAGATCGGCGTACGCAGCCTCCCCATACCACCTCGCGGACCGCGGCCCCCTTGCCACCGTCTTCGAAGATCCGTTTTCCCTCACGCCAGCCTGCTGCGTACGCCGCCGTGTACGCGTGCTCGGCAGTGGTGTGCGACGCGGAGGGCTCCGGCTTCGCGCTGCCGCTGCCGCTGCCGCTGCCGCTGCCGCAGGCAACGGTGGCTAGGCATAGGAAGGTTGCCGCAGCGATGAGTCTGACCGACCGTGCCCGTGAGGGTGCGTGCATGCCCCGTTTCCTCTCCCAACGTCTCCAGTGATCCGCGCAGTTAGAGCTGCATTGCGTTTCCTTGGTTCCCTTCTGGGATCTACTTTACGTTCGAGACGGGTTGTCGGTAGGGTCCGAGATCATCACACATAGGGCCGAACTGACCACCGCCCTTGTGTCATCTGCACCTGTATCAGCATGGGGGAAGCATGAGGTTGAGACGCAGCCTGGCCGCAACGGCCGCGATAGCGGCGACCTTCATATCGACCGCCGCGTGGGCAGACTCCACGCCCACTCCAGCAGCGTCACCGAGCACCTCGACTACCAGCCCGTCGCCGTCCGCCTCCTCTTCGACGGACATCTCGCCGACGGTTTCGGGCAGCACAACCGGGGCGCCCTCGACAGACACCGGGGTGCCCTCCACGCCCCACACGCCGCCGAGCGCCCCGGACACGCCCAACGCATCGCCGAGCGAGAGCGGTACCGCCGACGACGGCACACTGGCAGCGGAACTGGACGCGTTCTGGACCCCGCAGCGCATGGCGAAGGCTGTCCCGGTGGAGGAAGACCAGCCACAGCCGGGGCAGGTGACCCCATCCATCCGCAGCAAGGCCGTCACCCGTACGTCCCCCTCGCACACGTTCGAGGGCATCAAGGAAGTGGGCACATTCTTCTGGCAGGACAGCGACCTGAAGTACCGCTTCTGCGCCGGTACCGTCGTTCCGTCTCCGGGCAAGGACTTGGTGCTGACGGCGGCGCACTGCTTTGACAGCACCGACCAGCAGAAGAAGCTCGTGTTCGTTCCCCAGCACCATCAGGCCGACCCCAAGCCGTACGGGCTCTTCCCCATCCGTGTCGGGCAGATCTACGCCGATCCCCGTTACCTGCGCAAGGGGGGCGACCACGACTACACGGACCTCGACTTCGCCCTTCTGAAGACCGACCCCCGTTCGGATGGCAAGCAGGTCCAGGACGTGGTGGGAGCGATACCGATCGGCTACGGAACGGGGTACGACCACCCCAAGACCCGCGTCATCGGTTACCCCTGGCTCCCGGACGACGACGGCCAGTACAAGCCCCACCAGGATCCGCTGGACTGCACCTCACCGATGAAGAAGTTCACCACCGAGACGTCCGGCAGCTGGAAGGGTGGGAGCTTCTCCCAGATCGACTGCAAGGGCTACGTACGTGGCACTTCGGGCGGCCCGTTCATCATCGGTGGCGACGACCCCAAGGTCATCGGTGTGACCGGTGGGTGGCAGACCGGCGGCCACAGCGACGACACGTCCTACTCCTCGTACTTCGACAGCGACCTCAAGCGCATCTACGACGCCGCGGTGGCCGGGAGGAAGCCGGCGCCCGTCGTCCTGCCCGCCGCCTCGACATGGAAGCACGCCACGGACATCGCCTCCGGCTACTTCGCCTTGGACGGCCCGGTGTCCGACGACCGCATGGACATGTTCGTCATGTGGTCGGACGGCGAGCTGACGATCTACCGAGGAGCAGACAAGGGCCTGAACTACTTCGACAAGGAGATCAGGGTCCAGAAGCCCAACAAGCTGTGGGCAGACCACGCCAAGCAAGTCGTAGCCGGAGACTTCACCGGTGACAACGGTTCCGACCTCATCGTGGTGTGGACGGACGGAGAAGTCACACTGTATCCGTCGGTGGACGAGAAGGGCTTCCACGGCGAGCAGCAGATCGTCGCACCCAACGAGACGTGGAAGCACGCCACCACGGTGACCGCCGGCCGGTACGGTGGAAACAAGTGGCAGGACGACCTCGTAGTGCGCTGGTCCGATGGCGAACTGACGCTCTACCAGAACACGGGGACCAAGCTCGGCAAGGAAATCAAGGTCGTCAATCCCAACAAGCTGTGGACCCATGCCGTCGAGATCGGCTCCGGTGACTACACACAAGGCGACACCTGGGATCTGGTCGTCCGCTGGTCTGACGGCGAATTGACCCTGTACGACGACTTCACCGGCACCGGTGACACCTGGGGTGAGCACAAATGGAAGGCCCCCAACGACCTTTGGGAACACGCCATGCTCGTCACCGGCGGTGACTTCAGCGACAACCCATGGCCAGACGACACACTTGTCCGATGGTCGGACGGTGAACTGAGCCTGTACACCGAGGGAAACAAGCCCGGCATCGGCGCCGAGCACCAGCTCGTCGCTCCCTGAACCGGTCCCTTACGGCGTGCTCCGCGACCGCGCCGGTCGCGGAGCACGTCATCCGCTCTTGTCGCGCTAACCCCGTCCCCTTCTCTAAGAACTCCTAACGAAATGATCTTCGGGGTGATTGGATCACTGCGGGACTGGTGATCTGGGGGTGTGGGGTGGCTCGGCCGAAGCCCTGGGAA
>NZ_JBWKES010000048.1:0-42714 GCF_056435325.1 Streptomyces sp. NPDC043952 | reverse complement strand
GACTTCCCAGGGCTTCGGCCGAGCCACCCCACACCCCCAGATCACCAGTCCCGCAGTGATCCAATCACCCCGAAGATCATTTCGTTAGGAGTTCTTAGGGGAAAACCGCGAGGGGCGGACGGCCCCGTACCCCATCGTCGTACGGTGCCGCCCGCCCCTCGGGTGGCGGTCCGGGCCGGTCAGGTCACCCGGTCGCCCGGCGGTGGTTCATCCGGCCGTCTGGCAGCGGGTCACCCGGCCGCCTGGCTCTGGGCGTGCTCGCCGGAGACCGGCGCCCACTTGTCGACCAGGCCGGGGTTCTCCCGCAGCCAGGCGCGGACCGCGTCCTGCTCCTTGCCCTTGCCGGCCCCCTGGATCTTCGCCTCCAGGCCGGTGAGCTGCTTCTCGGTCATGGAGAAGTCCTTCAGCCAGCGGGCGACCTGCGGGTTGTCCCCGGCGAACCCCTTGCGGGACAGGGTGTGCACGCCGTCGCCCTTGCCCCAGGCGCCCTTCGGGTCCTTGAGCTTCTTCAGGTCGTAGCTGCTGTAGGCCCAGTGCGGGGACCACAGGGTGACGAGGACCGGCTGCTTGCGGGCGTAGGCGCGCTTGAGCTCGGCGAGCATGGCCGGGGTCGAGCCGTCGATCACCTGGTAGGTGCCGTCGAGCCCGTACTCCTTGAGGACCTTCGACTTGAGCAGGCTCATCTCGCCGGCGCTGGGCTCGATGCCGACGATCTTCCCGCCGAACTCGGACGCGTGCGCCTTGAGGTCGGCCAGGGAATCGACGTCCTTCACGTAGGAGGGCACGGTCAGCTCCAGGGAAGTGGGGCCGTACCACTTGCCGAGGTCGTCGAGCTGCTTGCCGTACTTCTTCCAGTACTCGGCGTGCGTGGTCGGCAGCCAGGAGTCGGTCTCGAAGTCGATCTGCCCGGTGGCGAGGCCGGTGTAGAGGGGGCCGGCCGCGTACTGGGTGGTGGTGACCTTGAAGCCGCGCTCCTGGAGGATCTCCTTCCACAGGTAGGTGGAGGCGATGCCCTCGTCCCAGGGGATGTAGCCGATCTTGATCTCCTTGCCCTTGCCGATGTCGGCGCCGGAGGCCTCGGAGGTGGTGCCGTTGGGGCCGAAGACGCCGATCGCGCCCGCGGCGAGCGCCAGGACGACGATCCCGGCGACCGCGACGACCGGGCGCGGCCGGTACGACCACGCGCGCCGGGGCGCCTTGGCGGCGGCCCTGCGCCCGGACGGGGAGAGCTGGGTGCCCAGGGCACCGGTGATGCGGTCCAGGTAGATGGCGAGGACGACGATGCCGACGCCGGCCTCGAAGCCGTACCCGATGTCGAGCTGGCCGATGGCCTCGTTCACGGCGCCGCCGAGGCCGCCGGTGCCGACCATGCCGGCGATGACGACCATGGACAGGCCCAGCATGATCACCTGGTTGACGCCGGCCATGATGGTCGGCAGGGCGAGCGGCAGCTGGACCCGCAACAGGATGTCGCGCGGGCTGGTGCCGAACGCCTCGGCGGCCTCGACCAGTTCGGGATCGACCTGGCGGATGCCCAGCTCGGTCATGCGGACGCCGGGGGCGAGCGCGAAGATCAGGGTGGCCACGACGCCGGCCGCGGTGCCGAGCCCGAAGAACAGCATGGCCGGGATCAGCAGGACCATCGAGGGCATCGTCTGGAGCAGGTCCAGGACGGGCCGTACGGCGGCGCCGACCGCCTTGGAGCGGGCCGCCCAGATGCCCAGCGGGAGCGAGATCACCAGGGCGATCACGGTGGCCACCAGGACCAGGGCGAGCGTGGACATCGCCTGGTCCCACAACTGGAGCGAGTCGACCAGGGCGAATCCAGCGAAGGCGAGGACACCGGCGAGCAGGCCGCGCAGCCACCAGGCGAGGACGGCGAGGATGCCGGCCATGAGCAGCGGCGTGGGGGCGCCGAGGACGGCGTCGATGCCGTTGTACATGCCCTCCATGACGGCCTTGATGGCGTCGAAAAGCCAGGAGAGGTGGCCGACCAGCCAGTTCACACCGGAGTCGACCCAGTTGCCGAGGGGCAGCCTAGGCACGGCCGATCACCTTCTTCCCGTCCTGGGCGAAGCCGTCGCAGGCGGCGGGCTCGCCCTGTTCGTCGCCGAGGAAGCCCACCAGGCGCTGCCGGGGCACCACGCCGACGAGGGTGCGGTCGGCGTCCAGGACGGCGACCGGGTGCGGCAGCCGGGCGCTGATCGCGCACAGCTCGGTGAACGGCGTGTCGGGCGTCGCCGTCTCGCAGCCGCAGTCGGCCTCGTCGCCGCGCGGATCGGTGTCCATGACGGCGGCGGCGGTGAGCACCCGCGAGCGGTCGACGTCCTGGATGAAGGACGCCACGTAGTCGTTCTCGGGGCGCAGCAGGATGTCCTCGGCGGTGCCGGTCTGCACGATGCGGCCGTCGCGCATGACGGCGATCCGGTCGCCCAGGCGCATGGCCTCGTTGAGGTCGTGGGTGATGAAGACGATGGTCTTCTTCAGCGTCTTCTGGAGCTCCAGGAGCTGGTCCTGCATGTCGCGCCGGATCAGCGGGTCCAGGGCGCTGAAGGACTCGTCCATGAGCAGCAGGTCGGCGTCGGTGGCCAGGGCGCGGGCGAGGCCGACGCGCTGCTGCATGCCGCCGGACAGCTCGTCGGGCCAGGACTTCTCCCAGCCGGCCAGGCCGCACAGGGCGAGCGCCTCGTCGGCGCGGCGTTCGCGCTCGGCGCGGGGCACGCCCTGCACTTCCAGGCCGTAGGCGGCGTTGTCGCGGACGCTGCGGTGCGGGAACAGCGCGAAGTGCTGGAAGACCATGCTGATCTTGTTCGCGCGCAGTTCGCGCAGGCCGCGGTCGCCGAGCGCGGTCAGCTCCGCGCCGTCGAAGCGCACGCTGCCGGCGGTCGGCTCCAGCAGCCCGTTGAGCATCCGCAGCAGGGTGGACTTGCCGGAGCCCGACAGGCCCATGACGACGAAGATCTCCCCCGCCTCGACCCGGAAGGAGGCGTCGATCACGGCGGCGGTGGTGCCGTCGGCGCGCAGCTCCTCCCGGTCGGCGCCCTTCCGCAGGCGCTCCACTGCGTCGTCCGGTCGTCTGCCGAACACCTTGAACAGGTGCTCCGCCTCAAGCCTGGCTTGCACGCGAACCTCTTGTCTCGGGAACAGGGAACAGGAGGCGAAGGCCCGGCGACCGTCGGAAGGCCGGTGACAAAGGCCACCGACCGGTTGAAAAGCGCACTACTTCGCTCCTGACGGCGCCCCTGCCCAGGTCAAGCCGAGGCAAACTCAGAGGTGGCCGGGCTCACCGCGATGCGCATCACGCAACGCGTTCCAGGACGAAAGGTGCGCGAGGGTGACGCGGGCGTGACTGTCAGTGGGGTACGGCATGATGCGAAGCGTGACCGGACGACTGATGCTCCTCGACACCGCCTCGCTGTACTTCCGCGCCTACTTCGGCGTGCCCGACTCCGTGCGGGCGCCGGACGGCACCCCGGTGAACGCGGTGCGCGGGCTGCTGGACTTCATCGACCGCCTGGTCAGGGACCACCGGCCCACCCACCTGGTGGCCTGCATGGACGCCGACTGGCGGCCGAAGTGGCGGGTCGAGCTGATCCCCACCTACAAGGCGCACCGGGTCGCCGAGGAGCACACCGGCGCCCCGGACGCGGAGGAGGTGCCGGACACCCTCGCCCCACAGGTGCCCGTCATCGAGTCCGTGCTGGACGCGATCGGCATCGCCCGCGTCGGAGTCGCCGGCTACGAGGCGGACGACGTGATCGGCACCTTCACCGCCCGCGCCACCGGCCCGGTCGACATCGTCACGGGCGACCGCGATCTGTACCAGTTGGTGGACGACGGGCGCGGGGTGCGGGTGCTGTACCCGCTCAAGGGCGTGGGCACCCTCCAGGTGACCGACGAGGCGGTGCTGCGCGAGAAGTACGGCGTCGACGGGCGGGGGTACGCGGACCTGGCGCTGCTGCGCGGCGACCCGAGCGACGGGCTGCCGGGCGTGGCCGGGATCGGCGAGAAGACGGCCGCCAGGCTGCTCGCCGAGTTCGGCGACCTGGCCGGGATCATGGCGGCCGTGGACGACCCGGAGGCGAAGCTCACGCCCTCGCAGCGGCGGCGGCTGACCGAGGCGCGGCCGTATCTCGCGGTGGCGCCGAAGGTGGTGCGGGTGGCCGGTGACGTGCCGCTGCCGCAGGTGGACACCGCGCTGCCGGGCGCCCCGCGCGATCCGGCGGCCCTGGAGGGACTGGCGGCCCGCTGGGGCCTGGGCGGCTCGCTCCAGCGGCTGCTGGCCACGCTGAGTGCATAGAAGCCGCGGAAACGGGGCCGTCAGGTCGGCAATATTCCAGCAAAAGGCGGCCGTTGAATCACAAAGGAAGATCGGGCCGGAAGGAGAGATGTTAACTTAGGTATACCTTACCCAGTTCGCAGGAGGCCGTGATGGCAGAGCGTCCGGAACGAAAGCCGCGCAAGGTCCACGCGGCCCGCGTGGTGCGCACCGAGCGGCTGACCCCGCACATGCAGCGCGTGGTGGTCGGCGGCGACGAACTCGCCGGGTTCGCGGCGGACACCTGCACCGATCACTATGTGAAGCTTCTGTTCGGTCCGCCGGGCGTGACCTATCCGGAGCCCTTCGACCTGGAGCGGATCCGCGCCGAGTTCCCGCGCGAGCAGTGGCCGGTGACCCGCACCTACACCGTGCGCGACTGGGACGGCGAACACCGCGAGCTGACCCTGGACTTCGTGATCCACGGCGACGAGGGCCTGGCCGGCCCCTGGGCGCTGCGGGCTCAGCCCGGCGACACCCTGCGCTTCATGGGCCCCGGCGGCGCCTACGCCCCCGACCCGGACGCCGACTGGCATCTGCTCGTCGGCGACGAGAGCGCGCTGCCCGCCATCGCCCGCGCCCTGGAGTCCCTGCCCGCCGGCGCCCCGGCGCACGCCTTCGTGGAGGTCTCCGGGCCCGAGGAGGAGCAGAAGATCGACTCCACCGCGGAGATCGTCTGGGTGCACCGCGGGGACCGCCCGGTCGGCGCCGCCCTGCTGGCGGCCGTACGCGCCCTGGAGTTCCCCGAGGGCCGCCCGCACGCCTTCGTGCACGGCGAGGCCGGGTTCGTGAAGGAGCTGCGCCGGCTGCTCCGGGTCGACCTGCGGGTCCCGCGCGAGGACCTCTCGATCTCCGGCTACTGGCGCCTCGGGCACAACGAGGACGGCTGGCAGGCGTCCAAGCGCGAGTGGAACGCCCGGATCGAGGCGGAGCAGGAGGGCGGCGCGCAGGCCGCCTGAGCCCCGCGCCACCGAGCCCGTCCGTCCGGGCGGGCCTCAGCGCGCGTTGATCCTGCCGAACGGCACATGCACGCTCGGCGTGGTCCGCGCCGTGCTCTCCAGGTGCGTCACCTGGTCGTCGAAGAAGATGTGCGGATCCAGCACCTTCATCACGGCGCCCTTGTCCACGCCGCCCAGGAAGAACGCGCCGTTGACCCGCACGCCCCACTGCTTGAGGCTGTTCACGGCCCGCTCGTGCGCCGGGGCGTTGCGCGCGGTCACGATGGAGACATGGACCCGCAGCTCGTACTCCGGGTCCGCCCTGCGCCGTTCCTCCTCCCGGTTCTGGATCCGGTTCACCCCGGCGAGGAAGTCGCGCAGCGGCCCCGCGTCGTGCGGGGTCGCCGCGTTGCGCGCCTCGTGCGCCCGGAACTCCTCCAACCCCTGCGACTGGTAGACCTGTTCGGCCGCGTCACCGGCGAGCACCCCGTCGAAGTCGAACGCGATCCGCAGCTCCCGGTCCGCGGCGTCGTCCGGATACGCCGCCCCCAGCACATGCCCCGCGGGCAGCCCCGCCGCGACCGCCTCGCGTACGTCGTCGCCGTTCGCCGACAGGAACAGCGACATGTTCAGCGCCGGCATGAACCTGTACGGGGAGCGGCCCTGCATGAACACGGCCCGGCTGATGGGCAGTTCACGGGCCTGTATCGAGCGCATGACCCGCAGTCCGGTGTCGGGGTCGTTGCGGGAGAGGATGATGACCTCGACCAGCGGATCGCCCGGCTCCCCGAGGTCGTTGAGCGACAGCAGCCTGCGGATGAACGCGAACGCCACTCCGGGACGCAGCGTGTCGTCCCGCTTCTCCTCCTGGTAGGCCCGGTAGGCCTCCTCGCCCTGCTCCCTGAACACCGCGTCGGATTCCCGCAGATCGAACAGGGCGCTGGAGGCGACGCCGACGACGAGCCGGTTCGCGAGGTCATAGGCAGGCATGCGCCCATCTTCACACCGGCCCGCGCCGGCACAACGGCGTGGCCGCCGGCTCGGGTTCAGTCCCCGCGCACCCGTGCGTGCAGATGCATGTCGTGCCAGCCGTCCAGGTGCAGGTACGCCTGGCGCCGGGTGCCCTCCGCGGCGAAGCCGGCCTTGGCGGCGACCCGGCAGGACGCCTCGTTGGCGGTGGAGTGCATCAACTCCAGCCGGTGGAAGCCGATCTCCTCGAACGCCCAGTGCGTCAGCGCGGCGGCCGACCGGGTCGCCACACTGCGGCCGCGGGCCTGCGCCACGGTCCAGTAGGCGAGTTCGGCCAGCCCGTCGGCCAGCTCGATCTGCCGCAGCGCCACCCGGCCCATCAGCCGCGCGGTGTCCTCCGCCACGACCGCCCACTGCGGCTCCCGCTCCCCGGCCCACGCCCGCCGCCACCGCGTGATCCATTCGGCGGCCTCCGCCTCCGACTCGCAGGACCTGCCGTGGAAGCGGTGCATCAGCGGGTCCTGGAACGCCGCGTGCACGGCGGGCGCGTCCCCCTCCTGCCAGGGGCGCAGCAGCAGACCGTCACCGGTGGGGATGACGGGCTGCTCGGTACGGGCGAGGGCGCCGGGGGTCAGCACCGGACGGGTGAGAAGGGGCATGATCCCCATACTGCCGCCCCTGCGCCCCGCTCCCCCGGCCGATCCACGACGACCACCCCTCGCACCCCTGACCGTCACCCCGCCCACTGCCCTGCCGGCCCCCGACCGCTCACCCCGCCCACCGCCCTGGGCCACCCCCGGCCGCTCACCCCCGCTCCCCGGCCCTCCTCGTACCCTTGACCAGGTGAGACGCCGTACGCCGCCCCCGCCCGCCCCGCTCCCCCAGCGCGACGGGGTCGATCCCGTACGGGTGCGGCTGCCCGCGGACGGCGAGTGGGCCACCGTGCGCGAACACCTGGTGGCGCGGCTCACCGGTGCCGGGCCCGGCGTGATCGAGGCGATGTTCGCGGCCGGGCGGATCGTCGGAGCCGACGGGCGACCGGTGCCGGCGGACGCGCCGTACCGGCCGGGGATGTTCGTGTGGTTCCACCGCGAGCTGCCCGCCGAGGTGCCGGTGCCGTTCCCGCTGCCGGTGGTGTACCGGGACGAGCACATCGTGGTGGCCGACAAGCCGCACTTCCTCGCCACCACCCCTCGCGGGGGCCATGTCGCCCAGACCGCGCTCGCCCGGCTCCGCCACACCCTGGGCATCCCGACCCTGACCGCCGCCCACCGCCTGGACCGGCTCACCGCCGGGCTGGTGCTGTTCACGGCGCGGCCCGAGGAACGCGGCGCCTACCAGCGGCTGTTCGGCGAACGCCGGGTGACCAAGGAGTACGAGGCCATCGCCCCGTACGACGCCGCGCTCGCCCTTCCCCGGACCGTGCGCAGCCGGATCCTCAAGGAACGCGGGGTGCACGCGGCCCGCGAGGTCGAGGGCGAGCCCAACGCCGAGACACGGGTGGAGCTGGCGGAGCGGCGCGGCGGGCTCGGCCGGTACCGGCTGCTGCCGCGCACCGGGCAGACCCACCAGCTGCGGGTGCACCTGAACGCGCTCGGCGTGCCCATCCTCGGCGACCCGCTCTACCCGCGGGTGACCGCCCCGGTGCCGCCCGGCGACTTCCGCCGCCCCCTTCAACTGCTCGCCAGGAAGCTGGAGTTCACCGATCCGGTCACCGGCGTCGCGCACACCTTCACCAGCGGGCGCACCCTCCAGGCCTGGTCCGCCTACTCCGAGTGGGCGGCGGACTGACGCGGCCCGCTCACTCCCCGCGCCACCAGCGCAGCAGCCGCTGCCAGAGCCCCCGCACCGGTACCGGCACCGGGACCGGCGGCGGCAGGGGCCGGGCCGGCGGTACGGCGGCGGGGAGCGCCGCGCCCTGTGCCTCCCGGCGCTCGGCGGGCAGCCGCAGGTCGGCGGGGAGCCCTGCGCCCGCGTAGGCGCGCGGCGGCATGTCCGTGTCCTGCTGCGGCTTGGGTTCGAACCGCACCGGCAGCGCCACCAGGTGCCGGGAGGCGATGGAGGAGCGCCAGCGCAGGTCCTCCTCGGCGCAGGCCAGCTGCACGTCCGGCAGCCGGGTCAGCAGGGCGTCGACGCCGACGTCGGCGATGGCGCGCCCGATGTCCTGACCGGGACACTCGTGCGGGCCGCCGCCGAAGGCGAGGTGGGAGCGGTTGCCCTGCATGCTCGCGGCCAGGTCGGGCCGTACCCGCGGGTCGATGTTGCCCGGCGCGGGCGCGAACAGCAGCCCGTCGCCCTTGGTGATGCGCTGCCCGCCCAGTTCGGTGTCCTGCTTGGCGTAGTAGCCGAAGACGGTGCTGAACGGCGGCTCGTCCCACAGGGACTGCTCGATCGCCTCCGGCACGGTCATCTGCCCGCCGTTGAGCCGGGCGCGGAAGCCGGGCTCGGTCAGCACCATGCGCAGCGCGTTGGCGAGCAGGTTGGCGGTGGCCTCGTAGGCGGCGAACAGGACGAGCCGCAGGTGTTCGCGGACCTCGTCGTCGGTGAGCCCGGCCTCGTGCTGGACGAGGTGGCTGGTGAAGTCGTCCTCGGGCCGGGCGCGGCGGCGCAGGGTGAGCCGGTTCAGCGCGTCCATGACGTAGGCGTGGCTCTGGATGGCGGTCTCGGTGCCCTTGAGGGCGTCGCGGGCGGCCTGCACCATCCGGTCGTTGTACTCCTCGGGCATGCCGAGGATCTCGCACAGCACCGCCATCGGCAGATGCTCGGCGAACTGCGCGACCAGGTCGGCGCGCCCGCGCTCGCAGAAGCCGTTGACCAGGTGCTGGGTGTGGCCGCCGATGTGCCGGCGGACGCTGCGGTGGTCGATGGTGGCCATGGCGGAGGTGACCGCGTTGCGCAGCCGCAGGTGTTCGTCGCCCTCCACGTGCGAGCAGATGGGCTGCCAGGCGATGTGCGGCATCAGCGGGTGGTCCGGCTTGACCCGGCCGTCGAGCAGCGGGGCCCAGATCCGGCTGTCGCGGGTGTACTGCGAGGGGCTGCGCACCACCTGGAGGTTCTCGGCGTGCCCGAGCACCACCCACATCGGTACGTCGTCGTGCAGCAGTACGGGGGCGACCGCGCCGTACTGTTCGCGCAGCCGTTCGTAGAGGTCGTCCAGGTTCTCCGCGCCCGCGCCGTAGAGCCGGTGCAGTCCGCCGGGGCCGAGGGCGCCCGCGGGGCAGCCGGGCGGCGGGCCGGACAGGGGGGCGTCGGGGGCCGAGAGGGCGGTCGGAGGCTGGGGTTCAGGCGTCACAGTGATCGCTCCGGAACGGAAAAAGTGTGCGGGTGAGTCAGGTGAGGGCGCCGGAGAGGGCGAGCGAGTGCAGGAACCGCATCAGCGTGAGCAGCACGTCCTTGCTGGAGGCCCGGCGGCGCACATCGCAGTCGATGATCGGGATGTCCGGGGTCAGGTCGAGCGCGGTGCGCAGTTCCTCCAGGGGGTAACGGGGCGCGTCCGGGAAGGAGTTGACAGCCACCACGAAGGGCACGCCGCGTTCCTCCAGGCGGCCCATGACGTCGAAGCTGACCTCCAGGCGCCGGGTGTCGACGAGGACGACCGCGCCGAGCGCGCCCTCGAACAGGCCGTTCCACAGGAACCAGAAGCGCTCCTGGCCGGGGGTGCCGAACAGGTAGAGCACCAGCTTGTCGGTGATGCTGATCCGGCCGAAGTCCATGGCGACGGTGGTGGCCGTCTTGGACTCGGAGCCGTAGTTGTCATCGATCCCGATGCCGGCCTGGGTCATGGTCTCCTCGGTGGTCAGCGGTTTGATCTCGCTGACGGAGCCGACCATGGTGGTCTTGCCGACACCGAAGCCGCCCACGATCACGATCTTCACCGCGGCCTGGGCCGTGTGCGGCAGCTGGTCCGCGGTGCGCGGTCCGGGGATCGTGTCAGAGCCTTTGAAGTCCATGCATCACCGCTTCGAGGAGGGAACGGTCGGGGGCCGTGCGGCGGGTGACCGGGGCGCGCGCCTGCACCAGTTCGGCCGTGATCATCTCCGTGATCAGTACCGTCATCGCGCTGAACGGCAGGGAGAGGTAGGCCGACAGCTCGGCCAGGGACAGCGGGGCGGTGCACAGTTCGAGCACCGCCGTGTGCTCCGGCGAGGCGCCGGGCGGCGGGGTCCGGCGGGCCACGATCAGGGTCACGAGGTCGAGTTCGGCGCGCCCGCCGTCGGCGGTCCCGGTGACCGCGTAGAGCCGCTCGGGGTTGCGGGGCGGCGGCTGGCCGTCCGGGGTGCCGTGTGCGTGCGGTCCGTCCGGGGTGCCGTGCGCATGCGGTCCGTCCGCGGCGCCGCGCGGGGTACGGCCGTCCGCCGCGCCGGCGTGCGGAGGGGGCCGTAACCGCGGTGAGGAGGGGGACGGGGACGGCGAGCTGGGCGGGTTCGGCAGGCGCCGCTGTCGTCGTGGAGGGGTCATACGGTCTGCCCGTCCCGCCGGGGCGGACTGGTGAGGTGGGCGCCGATCCGCACCACGAGGTCGCGCATCATGCCGCTCATCCGGCCCGGTTCGCAGGTGACGTCGGCGAGCACGGCGAGGTAGGCGTTGGCGCCCGCGTTCATCAGATAGAAGTAGCCGCCCTCGATCTCCACGACGACGACCTTCATCTCGCCGGCGCCGGGGATCTCCTGGATGATGGCGCCGGCCAGGCTCTGCACGCCCGCGCAGGCGGCGGCCACCCGGTCGGCGGCGTCGGGATCGCCGCCGTAGCGGGCGATGCGCAGGCCGTCGGAGGACAGCACCACGATCATCTCGATGCCCGGCACTCCGTCGTTGAGCTGCTTGAGCATCCAGTCGAAGTTGCCTCGCTGCTGGATCACTGGACGGTCCCCTCGTCGTCGGCCTCGGTGGGGGCGGCCGAGTCATCGATCAGGTGCAGGTACTTGGTGGGGTTGAGCGTGAAGTCGGTCAGCTCGGGGGCCGTGGCGCCCTCCGGCATGCCCTTGCGCAGCCCGTCGAAGAAGTCGTCGATCCACATGCCCGGCGGGCGTTCGATGAGCTTCTTGCGCTCGGGGTCCATCTCCGGCTCGGGCTCGGGTTCCTGGCGGGTCTGGGACCAGATGGTGGGCCGGCCCTCGCGTTCGGCCCGCTCGATGGCGGCCTCCTCGGCCCAGCGCTGGCTCAGCGGGACCTTCACCCGGCTGCGGCGCTGCGGCAGCCCGCCCGCCGTCCACTCGGTGACCTCGGGGACGTCGTCCTCCATGGAGATCCCGGCGGGGATCTTGGGGCTGGTGGGGCGGCGCGTCTTCGGCCGCCGCTTGGGGCCCTCGACTGCGCCGAGTTCGGGCATCGGGATACCGGTCGCGCCGATGCCGTGGGCGACGCCGACGCCGGGCTCGGTGGTGGTCATCACGCGCGGCACGATGAGGATCGCGCGCAGCCCGCCGTAGGCGGAGGTGCGCAGCGAGACCTCCATGTCGAACTGCTTGCACAGCCGGCCGACGACGGCGAGCCCGAGGCGCGGGTTGTCGCCGAGGTTGTGCGCGTCGTCGCCGTTCTTGGCGTCCTCGATCATCTTCTCGATGCGGATCCGGGACTCCTCGTTGAGGCTGACCCCGGCGTCCTCGATCTCGATGACGATGCCCGTCTGTACCTCCACGGCGGTGACGTGCACCTTGGTGGTGGGCGGCGAGTAGCGGGTGGCGTTGTCGAAGAGTTCGGCCGCGGCGTGGATGACCGGTTCGACCGCGGTGCCCTTGATGTTGATGTTGCAGATGGACGCCAGGTGGATGCGGTGATAGTCCAGGATCCGGGACATGGCGCCGCGCAGGGTGCTGTAGAGGGACACCGGCAGCGGCCACTGGCGGCCGGGCCGGCCACCGCCGAGGACGCCGATGGTGTCGGCGAGCCGGCCGATCAGCGAGCTGCCGTGGTCCAGGCGCAGCAGGTCGTCGAAGACCTCCGGGTTGCGGCCGTGGTCCTCCTCCATCTCCCGCAGCTCCACGGCCTGTTGGTGGACGATGGCCTGGACGCGGCGGGCGATGCTGACGAAGGAGCGCTCGGTGGCGATGCGCATGGTGATCTCGTGGTCGGCGCCGCGCAGCGCCACATGGGTCAGCTCGCGGTAGACGTCGGGCAGGACCCGCAGGTCGGGGTCGGCGTCGTAGACGTTCGCGAGGACGTCGCGGAGCATCTCGCCGCGGGCGAGCCGGGCGAAGCCCCACGGCAGGATGTCCTTGGCGAAGCGGTGGACCAGCGCCTGGTGTTCGGCGAGCCGCTGCTCCAGGTAGGCGCTGTCGCGGGCGTGCGCGGCCTGCTCCTCGCGGAGCCGGCGACCGCGCCGGGCGGCCTCTGCGCCGGTGACCAGGACGAGGAGTACGGCGAGGGCCCCGCACAGGCCGACGGCGACACGGGCCGGCTCCGGCACCAGGGCGACGGCGGCCCCGCTCGCCACGGCCATCACTATGGCGGGCGGCAACAGGACGCGGGCGTAGGGACGTTCCCGGCGACCGGGCGGCTTCGGAACACTCACCATGGATGCCTTCTGGGACGGATCGGCTGGGTGTCGGGAGGGTTTTCGGGGGGAAGATTCATGGCACAGACCGGATCTTCGGCATGTTTGGGAACAGGCGCGCGAATCAGCTCAACGTGGTGCGCCGCGGGCGAGCTTAGTCCGACCGGATCATCGCCGTGTCATATTCAGCGACCGCCTGAAATCACCCCGGCACCAGGAGTACGCTCGACCCCATTTACACGCCCCGCTTCTGTTCGAACACGTTCGGTCATGAAGTACAGGCATACGAAAACCGGCCCACCCCGAAGGGTGAGCCGGTCCATTGGCCGGGGTGCCGGTCAGGCCACCGACGAGTAGGCCACCACGCCCCGCAGCAGCTGGTCGACGGCCTTGCGCGCGGCCTTGGCCACGGTCGAGCCCTCGGCGGGCGCCGCCGCCGAGATCTGCCCCAGGACGTCGATCACCTGCTTGCACCAGCGCACGAAGTCGCCCGCGGGCATCTCCGCCTCCCGCAGCACCTCGTCCAGGCCCTTGCCGGATGCCCACATGTAGGCGGCCCAGGCGAAGCCGAGATCGGGCTCGCGCTGACCCACGCCCTCGGTCTGGCTGATCCGGAAATCCTCCTCCAGACCGTCGAGCCGGCCCCAGATCCGCACCATCTCCCCCAGCGCGGCCTTCGCCTTGCCGGAAGGCACCTTGGGCGCCATCGCGTCGTCGCTGAGCCGCGCTTCGTACACCAACGCCGAGACGCACGCGGCGAGTTCGGCGGGCGCGAGGCCCTCCCAGACGCCCTCGCGCAGGCATTCGCTGGCCAGCAGGTCCAGTTCGCCGTACAGCCGGGCGAGCCGCCGGCCGTGCTCGGTGACCTCGTCGCCCCGCAGATAGTCCAGCTCGGTCAGCAGGGCGACGATCCGGTCGAAGGTCCGCGCGATGGTGTTCGTACGGCCCTCGATCCGGCGCTCCAGCTGCGAGGTGTCGCGCAGCAGCCGGTGGTAGCGCTCGGCCCAGCGGGCGTGGTCCTCACGGTCGTCGCACCCATGGCAGGGGTGCGCACGCAGGGCGGTGCGCAGCCGGGCGATCTCCCGGTCGTCGGCCGCCTGCGAGCGCTTCTTGCGGGCCCGCTCCGGCGGGATGTGCCCGGCCTTGGAGCGCAGCGCGGACGCCAGGTCACGGCGCGACTGCGGCGAGCGCGCGTTGAACGTCTTCGGGATCCGCATCCGGTCCAGCGGCTCCACCGGCACCGGGAAGTCCATCGACGCCAGCCGCTTGACCTGCCGCTCGGCCGTCAGCACCAGCGGGCGCGGCCCGTCCTGCTGGTCGAAGCCGCGATGCCCGTTGGACCGGCCGGCCGGCAGCCCCGGATCCAGCACCAGCGCGAGCCCCGCGTACTTGCCCGTGGGCACATGGATGACATCGCCCGGCCTGAGCTTCTCCAGGGCCGCGGCCGCCTCGGCGCGCCGCTGGTGGGCGCCCTGCCGGGCCAGCTCCGTCTCCCGGTCCTTCAGCTCGCGCCGCAGCCGCGCGTACTCCTCGAAGTCGCCGAGGTGACAGGTCATGGACGCCCGGTAACCGGCCAGACCCTCCTCGTTGCGCTGCACCTGCCGGGAGATGCCGACCACCGAACGGTCCGCCTGGAACTGCGCGAACGACGTCTCCAGCAGTTCGCGCGAGCGGTGCCGCCCGAACTGCTCGACCAGGTTGACCGCCATGTTGTACGACGGCCGGAAGCTGGAGCGCAGCGGATACGTACGGGTGCCCGCGAGCCCGGCCAGGTGCTCGGGGCTCATCCCGCGCTGCCAGAGCACCACCGCGTGCCCCTCGACGTCGATGCCCCGCCGGCCCGCACGCCCCGTCAGCTGCGTGTACTCGCCCGGCGTGATGTCCGCGTGCTGCTCGCCGTTCCACTTGACGAGCTTCTCCAGCACCACCGAGCGGGCGGGCATGTTGATGCCGAGCGCGAGGGTCTCGGTCGCGAACACGGCCTTGACCAGGCCGCGCACGAACAGCTCCTCCACGACCTCCTTGAAGGTCGGCAGCATGCCCGCGTGATGGGCGGCGATGCCCCGCTCCAGGCCCTCCAGCCACTCGTAGTACCCGAGGACGTGCAGGTCCTCGGAGGCGATGTGGGCGGTGCGCTCCTCGACCAGGGCCCGGACCCGGTCCCGCGCCTCCTCGTCGTTCAGCCTGAGCCCCGCGTACAGGCACTGCTGTACGGCGGCCTCGCAGCCGGCGCGGCTGAAGATGAAGGTGATGGCCGGCAGCAGCCCCTCGGCGTCCAGCCGCTCGATGACCTCGGGCCGGCCCGGCGTCCACATCCGCGAGCGCTGCCTGCGCTCCCGCTCCCGGTCGGCCTCCCGCATCGCCCGCCCCCGGCGGCGGTCCTGGTACGACGGCCGGGTCGCCTCCATCCGAGCGAGGCGCACCAGGTCGGGGTTGACGGCCTTCTTGTGGCCCTCGCCCTCCTCGAACAGGTCGTACATCCGCCGCCCGGCCAGCACATGCTGGAACAGCGGCACGGGCCGGTGCTCGGAGACGATCACCTCGGTGTCGCCGCGGACGGTGTCCAGCCAGTCGCCGAACTCCTCCGCGTTCGACACGGTCGCCGACAGCGACACCAGGGTCACCGAGGCGGGCAGGTGGATGATCACCTCTTCCCAGACGGCGCCGCGGAAGCGGTCGGAGAGGTAGTGCACCTCGTCCATGACCACATGGCCGAGGCCCAGCAGGGTCTGGGAGCCCGCGTACAGCATGTTCCTGAGCACCTCGGTGGTCATCACGACCACCGGCGCCTCGGAGTTCACGCTGTTGTCGCCGGTGAGCAGGCCGACCTTGTCCGCGCCGTAGCGGCGGCACAGGTCGGCGTACTTCTGGTTCGACAGCGCCTTGATGGGTGTCGTGTAGAAGCACTTCTTGCCCTGGAGCAGGGCGAGGTGGACGGCGAACTCGCCGACGATCGTCTTGCCGGAGCCGGTGGGGGCGGCCACCAGCACTCCTTTTCCGGCTTCGAGTGCCTGGCAGGCCTCGATCTGGAAGGGGTCGAGGCCGAAGTCGTACATCTCGCGGAAGGACGCGAGCGCGGTGGCCTGCTCGGCTGCCCGCTTGCGGGCCGCCGCGTACCGCTCGGCCGGTGAGAGGTCCTCTGTCATCGTGCTTTCGAGCGTACCGGGCCCCACCGACAACAGGACGATCATTATCCGGAACGTGCGCTGAGCAGAGAAATGCCCCCGGCGCCGGGAGAACCCGGTGCCGGGGGCGGTTCGCCTCGCCTGTGGTGTGGGTCAGGTCACGTCGTCGTAGCCGTTGACGTGGTCCTTGCCCGGCAGCTCGGGGGCCGGGCTCGCGCTCACGGCCTCCACCTCGCCGACCGCCTCGGGCGTGAGGTCCAGCTCCGAGGCCTCGTCGTCCGACAGCCCGTCGTCCGCACGCCGGGCCCGCCGCCGGTCGTTGAGCAGCGAGAAGGCCACCGCGATGAAGAACAGCGCCCAGATCGGCGCGGCCAGCGTCAGCATCGTGCCCGGATCGGGGGTGGGTGTGGCCACGGCCGCGAAGGCGGCGACACCGACGATCATGCCGCGCCACCAGCCGAGCATGCGCCGACCGGACAGCACGCCGGTGAGGTTGAGCATGACAAGCAGCAACGGCATCTCGAAGGCGAGCCCGAAGACGACGACCATGCGCGTGACCAGGTCGAGCAGGTCGTCCAGGGGCAGCAGGTTCTCCGCGCCGCTGGGCGTCAGGTCGATCAGCAGCTTCGCCGTCATCGGCAGCACGCTGTAGGCGAGGTAACCGCCGCCCAGGAACAGCGGGAAGCCGAAGCCGACGAACATGTAGGCGTACCGCTTCTCGTGCCGGTGCAGACCCGGCGCGACGAACGCCCACAGCTGATACAGCCAGATCGGTGCCGCCAGCACGAGGCCCGCCGTCAGCGCGACCTTCAGGGCCAGGGTGAACGGTGCCAGCAGGCCGCTGACCGTGATGTGGGCACAGTGGGCGTTCTTGCTCTTGGCCAGCTCGCCGAAGGACTGCCCGCACCCCACCGAGTCGAGCACCGGCTGGGTGATGAAGTTGACGATGTCCCTGTAGAAGAAGGCGGCGACGATCGCGACGACGACGATCGCCAGGACCCCTTTCGCGAGCCGGTTGCGCAGCTCACGCAGGTGATCCGCGAGCGGCATCCGCCCCTCGGGATCCCTCTCCTTCACGCGGGCAGACTTGAGCAACCCACATCCTCATCTCGTGCAGCGGACCGGTGGCCCCGGCCCTCGCGTCAGCGCTGGGTGGTCGTGTCCGTCGGCTCGGTGACCGGCCGCGAGCTGGCCACATCACCGGGCGCGGCCTGGATCGTACGCTGAGCCGGGGTCTGCTCCTCGGCGGTCGGGGCGGGGGACTGCTTGCCCTCGTCCTTCATCGCCTTGGCCTCACTCTTGAGGATGCGCGCGGACTTGCCGAGCGAACGGGCCATGTCCGGAAGCTTCTTGGAGCCGAACACGAGGACGATCACCAGAACCAGGAGCACCAGGTGCCACGGCTCAAGTGCGTTGCGGAACATAAGTCTTCACCTTCTCACTGAGGCGGGGCGGCGGGGCCTTGTCCGAACCGGTCGGACAGGTGTCTGACCTTCGTGCTGGCAGCGATCGTATCGCCCCGGGGGTGAACACAGAACAATCCCCGTGCGTACTCCTGCTCCCTGCGCGGACCGCGCCTCGCGCTCCGGGCCGCGACCAGCAGCGTACCCGGCCACAAGTGGAACGTGACAGGGCGAATGTCGCATCACACATGACGATCGGGCTCTCACAGAAGTTCCCGGCCCGACTCACAGGGAGTCGACAGCCCGTGCCGCGCTCGCCGCCGCCCGCTCCAGGTCCTGGGACGCCCTGCTGATCCGGTGCGCGGAGTCCGAGACCTGCCTGCCGAGGCGCTGCGCCTCCAGGAAGACCCGTACCGCCAGCACACCGAGAACGGCCAGACCCAGAAATCCCATGGCCACCGCGAACATCGCCTCGAACATGACGGTGAGCCTAGACGGTCCGAGCCGCCGCCGGCTCCGCAGCAGTCCTCGGCATAGCAGCCGCCACCCCGGCGAGCGCGGCAACCATGGCCGCCTTCGCCGGCGCCACCAACGGCCTGGTCAACAACAAGTGGTACGTGAACGTGGCCGCGAACGGCAAGGGCCACACCGTCCTGTGGAACAAGCCCATGACGTTCTCCTCCGCCAAGGGCGGACACTGCTGATCGCAGCACCCTCGGTGGGCGGGTCACGGCGACGTGACCCGCCCACCGGCTTTTGGACGCCCCCTCACGTGTACACGGGCGTCTGCCGAACGGCGGTGTCGAATATCACGTCCCACTGCCGGGCTGCATGCGGTGCAACCGCAACGTCCTGACCCCGCCCCCCGTGAGCAGTTCCACGATGCGCTCGCCGGCCGGTTTGCGGACCGAGGCGCCGCAGTCGGGGCAGGTGAAGGAGTAGAACGTGGTGCGGTGGCTCGCGCCGATGGCCAGGCGCAGCGCGCTCGCGGCCAGCTCGAAGCGGCCCCGGCAGTCCGGGCAGCCGGCCCGGAACACCACGGGGGCCACCCCCCGCATCCCCGCGAACGCGGTCGCCACCGTCATCCCGCTCGCACCGGACACCGTCGTCCCGCTCGCACCGGACACCGCGGACTCGTTCACAGCCGTCACTCCCCTTCCGCCGGTCGCTCCACCGGCCGATCCGCCGACCGGTCCATGAACCGATCCACCAGCCGATCCGCCGACCGGTCCGAGGCCCGATCCACCAGCCGGGCCGCCGGCCTGCCCGTGGGCCGGGCCGCCGCTCGCCCGTGTTCCAGCCGACCCGGCCACGCACCGCGGGCACGCCCTAAGGAGCGAGCGGGCCCCCTCGCCCGGCGGCTCATCCGCGCACCCCCGCGGCGTCCGGCGCCGGGTCCGACGGGACGTCGTACGCCGCCAGCGCCTCGGCCGCCGCCCGGCGGGCGCTGTCGGCGAGCTCGGGCGGGGAGACGATCCGGCCGTCCCGGCCCAGGCGCAGCGCCAGGCGGCGCAGCGAGGCCGGCTCGGGGGTGCGCAGGGTGATGCGCAGCCCGCCGTCGGGCAGCTCCTCGGCGCTGTCGTGCGGGTAGTACTCGGCGACCCAGCGTCCGCCGGGCCCGACCTCGACGACCACCTCGGGGTCCTCGGCGGCCGGCTGCACCAGCGCCTCGGACAGGTCGCGCAGCTCCACCTCGGGCGGCGCGGACGGCTCGTCCAGGATGCGGATCTCGGCGACCCGGTCCAGCCGGAAGGTGCGCCGGGCCTCGGAGCGCCGGCACCAGGCCTCGACGTACGTGTGGCCGACGCTGACCAGGCGGATGGGGTCGATCTCGCGCTCGGTGACCTCGTCGCGGGCCGGCGAGTAGTAGCGGATCCACAGCCGGCGGCGCTCGGAGATGGCGCGGTCCACGTCCGCGAAGACGCCGCCCTCGGACTCGAAGGTCACCGACAGCCGGGAGCTGGCGCCCGCGGCCTCGCCCGCCGCGGTCTCCACCTTGGCGGTGGCCCGCAGCAGCGCCTGCCGGTCGCCCTCGCGCAGCCCCGGCAGGGTGGCGACGGCGCGGGCGGCCACCAGCAGGGCGGTGGCCTCGTCGGCGGCCAGCCGCAGCGGCTCGGCGGCCTCCTCGCCGAGCGCGGCCGGGTTGTGCCACCAGATGCGCTCGCCGTCGGTGTCGATGTCCAGCAGATCGCCGCCGCGGAAGCTGGTGCCGCACATCGGCAGCAGATCGAGGTCGGCGACCAGCTCGTCCTCGGTGATCCCGAACGCGCGGGCCACGTCCGCGATCCGGGCGCCGGGCCGCTCGCGCAGATACGTCACCAGGGAGAGCATCCGCCGGGTCTGGTCGATCGCGTTGACGGTTCTGACCGGTTTGCCTGCCACAGTCCTGCTCCCCCTCAGCCCTTGGCCACGGCACGCAGCCGGTCCACCACGTCGGCCCGCAGCTCGGCCGGCTCCACGACCACCACATCGGGCCCGAACTCCACCAGCCAGGCGTCCAGACCGTGGCCGTACGGGATCTCCAACTCGTCCCAGCCGTCCCCGAGTTCCCGGACCTTGGCGGCCTTCGCGCGCAGCGGGTACCCGGCGCCGGAGCGCAGCCGGATCAGCGCCGAGCGGTCGGCGGTCTCACCGGCCCACCCCGCCACGGTCTCCCGCACGGTGACCACGTCCGGCACGGGCGCGGTGAAGCCCGTACCGCGCGAGCGGACCCTGCCGGTGATCCGGGACAGCCGGAAGACGCGCTCGGCTCCCCGGTCCCGGTCGAAACCGGCCAGGTACCAGTGGCCGCGCCAGCACTCCAGCGCCCACGGCTCGACATGCCGGGGCTCGGGGTGCGCGGCGGAGGCCTTGCGGTAGTCGAACAGGACCGGGCGGCGGTCGCGGCAGGCCAGCATCAGCGGTTCGAAGGCGGCCTCGTGCACCGGGATGCGCGGCTCCAGCGCGGCATGCCCCTCGTACGGGTCGACCTCCTCGGGCAGCCCGGCGGCGCGCAGCTTCTGGAGGGCGCCGCTGGCGGCACCGGCGAGCCGGGCCTGCTGCCAGACCTTGGCGGCCAGGCCCAGCGCGGCGGCCTCCTCGGCGTCCAGGGTGATGGGCGGCAGCCGGTTGCTGTCGCGGCGGGCGAGATAGCCGACCTCGCCGTCCAGGTTCTCGACGGTCTCGATGACCAGGCCCAGCTCGCGCAGATCGTCCTTGTCGCGCTCGAACATCCGGTTGAAGGAATCGTCGCTGCCGGTGGCACCCTTGTCGGGCCGTGCCGCTTCGACGTACGCCTCGATGGAGTCGCGCAGCTCGCGCTTGCTGAGCGGCCGCCGTGCGCCGAGCAGACACAGCGCGAGGTTCATCAGCCGCTCGGCCTTGGCAATGGCCATCGACGCCCTTCACCTTCTGTTGTGTGCTTCCGACCGTCGACCGTACCGCTCTCGGGCGGCGTGGCAAAAGCCGAGGGCCCATGCCCGGACAGGCATGGGCCCCAGACGGTCGGATCCGGTCGGAAACGGCCGATGGCTCGGGTACGGCTCAGACCGCGAGCAGGTCCACGACGAAGATCAGCGTCTCGCCCGGCTTGATCGCCGGGGTCGGGCTCTGGTCGCCGTAGGCGAGGTGCGCCGGAATGGTCAGCTGCCGGCGCCCGCCGACCTTCATGCCCTGCACACCGCGGTCCCAGCCCGCGATGACCCGGCCGCCACCCAGCGGGAAGCGGAACGGGGTGCCCCGGTTCCAGCTGGCGTCGAACTCCTCGCCGGTGCTGAAGGCCACGCCGACGTAGTGCACGGTCACCATCTGACCCGCCTGCGCGACCGGCCCGTCGCCCTCCCAGATGTCCTTGATCTCAAGGTCCTTCGGGGCCTCGCCCTCGGGGAAGTCGATCTCGGGCTTCTCGATGTTCACGTCAAAAGCTCCTGCGTAGGTACGACACGAAACACGCACAGTCTGTCATCTCCGCACGCCAACCGACCGACACCGGCCCCCACTACATCGCGGCCAGGATGTCCACCGTGAACACCAGCGTCGCGCCCTTGCCGATCGGGCCGCCGCTCGGCGGATTGTCGCCGTACCCCAGCCCCGGCGGCACCACGACCAGCACCCGGCTGCCCACCTTCTTGCCCACCAGCCCCTGCGCCAGACCCTTGACCGTGTCCTGCATCTGCGTCAGCGAGAACTGGCTCAGCCGCCCTGAACCATAGGTGCGCTGGAACGTCTTGCCGCCCTCCCACACCAGCCCCTGGAACTGGCACAGCACCGTCTGGTCCGCCTTCAGCTCCGGGCCGTCGCCCTCCAGCACGTACGTGGAGACCAGCTTGTCCGGCGGGCCCGAGTGCGGCACCGTCACCACCGGAACCGTGCCATTGGTGACCGTGGAGACCTTCGGCAGCGCCGGGTCGTTCTGCGGAACGGCCCGGCCGCGCGCCGAACTCTTCGAGTTGAACGAATCGATCAGATCGATCACGAACACCAGCGTGTCCGTCCCCTTGATCCCCGCCTGCGGATTGCCCGACTTGCCATACCCCCAGGTCGGCGGCACCGCGATCAGCACCCGGCTGCCCGTCTTCTTCCCGGCCAGCGCATACCGCCAGCCGTCGATCAGACTGCCCTGCGCCAACTGCATCACCAGCGGCGCATGCCGGTCGTACGAATTGTCGAACACCTTGCCGGTGTCCCAGATCTGACCCAGATAGTTCGCCTGGACGAAGTCGTTCTCCGCGACCGTACGACCCGTCCCCGGAATCACCGTCCGCACCGCCAGATTCTTCGACGGCGCCCCCGGACCCTTCGCCACGGTCGGCTTCTCACCGAACCGGCTGCCCGCCGTGATCGCCGGCAACGGACCGTCCACGATCTTGGGCGGCGGCGCACTCGACGCCGAGGGCGACGGAGACGCACCGGCCCGACTCGAACCGGACGAGCCACCACACCCGGCGAGCGTGACCAGTCCAGCGGGAACGGCGGCGAGAACAAGCGAACGTCGGCGCACGGAAGCCTCGTAATCGGTCGGTCTTGCGGATGACGTGCGCGCAACTCTACGACCGACACGGGCGCCGCACACGAAACGCACGACACGCGTGTGGCGCCACGGCACCACCGCGACGCCACACCCGCCGAAACCCGCCCGCCGACTACATTCCGGCGATCAGCTTCTCCACCCGGTCGTCCACCGAACGGAACGGGTCCTTGCACAACACGGTGCGCTGCGCCTGGTCGTTGAGCTTCAGATGCACCCAGTCCACCGTGAAGTCCCGGCGCTGCTCCTGCGCCCGCCGGATGAAGTCACCGCGCAACCGCGCCCGAGTCGTCTGCGGCGGAACCGACTTGCCCTCGAAGATCCGCACGTCATTGCAGACCCGCGCCGCCTGCCCCTTCTTCTCCAGCAGGTAGTACAACCCACGCCGACGGTGGATGTCGTGATACGCGAGGTCTATCTGCGCGACCCGCGGATGCGACATCGTCATGTTGTGCTTGGCCCGGTACCGCTCGATGAGCTTGTACTTCATCACCCAGTCGATCTCGGTCTCGATCCGGTCCAGCTCCTCCGTCTCGATCGCGTCCAGGGTGCGGCCCCACAACTCCAGGACCCGCGCGACCGTACCCGTACGAATCCCACGGCGCTCGCAGAAGTCCACGGCCTTGTCGAAGTACTCGCGCTGCACCTCCAGCGCCGACGCCTCCCGGCCACTGGCCAGACGCACCTTGCGCCGACCCGTGATGTCATGACTGACCTCACGGATCGCCCGGATCGGGTTCTCCAGCGTCAGATCCCGCATCACCGTGCCCGCCTCGATCATCCGCAGCACCAGGTCGGTCGCGCCGACCTTCAGCAGCATCGTCGTCTCCGACATGTTCGAGTCGCCCACGATCACATGCAGCCGGCGGTAGCGCTCCGCGTCCGCGTGCGGCTCGTCACGGGTGTTGATGATCGGCCTGGAACGCGTCGTCGCCGACGACACACCCTCCCAGATGTGCTCGGCACGCTGACTCACGCAGTACACGGCACCCCGCGGCGTCTGCAGCACCTTGCCCGCGCCGCACAGCAACTGCCGCGTGACCAGGAACGGGATCAGAATGTCCGCGAGACGGGAGAACTCGCCGTGCCGCGCCACCAGATAGTTCTCATGGCAGCCGTACGAGTTACCCGCCGAATCGGTGTTGTTCTTGAACAGGTAGACGTCGCCCGCGATTCCCTCCTCGTGCAGGCGTCGTTCCGCGTCCACCAGGAGTCCCTCGAGAATGCGCTCGCCGGCCTTGTCGTGGGTGACCAGTTCGATCACATTGTCACACTCGGGTGTCGCGTATTCCGGATGTGAACCCACGTCGAGATACAGCCGGGCGCCGTTCCGCAGAAAGACATTGCTGCTGCGGCCCCATGACACGACACGGCGGAAGAGGTACCGCGCCACCTCGTCAGGCGACAGGCGGCGCTGTCCCCTGAACGTGCACGTGACGCCGTACTCGTTCTCCAGCCCGAAAATGCGGCGGTCCATGAGGGAACATTACGCCTGATCCGTTGTGCTGAAACGGGGTTCGACAGCACGATTTGGATCATTTTCCGATGAAGCCGCAACCACCGCCCCCCGCACAGGAGCTGCGAGGACCCGCCCCGTCGCCAGCAACACCAGCAGCGACACCACCCCCGCCGCACCCGGCACCGCGAAACCCCACACCGTGCCACCGGCCTGCACCACCGGCCCCGCAAGCCCCGTCCCCACCGACGCACCCACCGTGAACGTCGTCACCAGCCACGAAAAAGCCTCCGTGACCGTCCCCCGCGGCGCATACCGGTCCACCAGGATGAACGCACACGCGAGACACGGCGCCAGGAACACCCCCGCCACCACCGACAGCACCACCATCGCCACCGCACCCGGCACCAGCATCAACGGCAGATAACACACCGCCAGAAGCGCCACCAGCACCCGCAGTCGCCGCTCCGGCGCCCCCGCCCACCGCCGCGCCCCGTACACCGAACCACCCACCAGCGCACCCAGCCCCAGCCCCGCCATCAGCCAGCCGTACACCACATCCCCGCCATGACCGTCCGCGTACGACACCGACGCCACCGTGATCGAGCCCAGCGCGATCCCCACGAACAGGAACGCGCCCAGCAGCACCAGCAGCCCCGGCGAACGCAACGCACCCAGCCAGTGCGCCTCCCGAGGCGCCGACCGCCACGCCCGCGACGGCGCCGACACCACCACCGACAGCGCACCCAGCACCCCCAGCGCATTCGGCACCAGCAACGCCGCCCGCGCGTCCCACACCGCCGCGCACACCGTCACCAGCAACGGCCCCACCGTGAACATGACCTCCTGGGCCACCGCGTCCATCGCGTACGCCGAGTGCACCTGCTCCTCGCCCCGCAGCACCGACGGCCACAGCGCCCGCAACCCGCCCTCCAGCGGCGGCGCGCACAAACCCGCCGCCGCCACCGCCGCATACGCCAGCGGCAGCGGACCCGTGCCCGCGCACGCGAACACCGTCATCGACAGCGCCGCCAGCACCGCCGCGGGCAACTGCACCCGCGGCTGCCCGAACAGATCCACCAGCCGGCCCAGCACCGGCTGCCCCACCGCGTTCGCCACGCCGTACACCGCCGCCAGCGCACCGGCCAGACTGTACGTCCCGCCCGAGGCGCGCACGAACAGCACCAGGGCGATCGGGGCCGTCGCATTGGGCAACCGGCCCACCAACGTGCCCGTCAGCAGCCGCAGCGCATGCCGCGCCCGGAGTATCTCCAGATAACCCGTGGCCATGTCGCGGCGCCTCCCTGGCTCGCACCGGGCGCCCCGACGCCCAAGTTTTACGTATAACTTCCGCTCCCATACGTACCATGTGCGCTGTTCAGGCGTCCAGGCGAAGGAGCAGGCCCACCCGTGGCACGCAGCAGCACCCGACCCACCAGCCGCGACGTGGCCCACGCCGCCGGCGTCTCCCAGGCCGCCGTCTCCCTCGTCCTCGGCGACAAATGGCGCGGCCGCGTCTCCGAGGCCACCGCCGAACGCGTCCGCCAGGCCGCCCGCGCCCTCGACTACCGGCCCAACCTCGCCGCCCGCAACCTCCGCCTCGGCCGCACCCGCACCGTCCTCCTCGTCGTCCCCGCCCTCACCACCGAATTCTTCGCCGGCGTCTACACCGGCGCCGCCCGCGTCGCCGCCCAGCACGGCTTCGGCGTCGTCCTCTACCCCTCCCCCGAAGGCATCGGCCCGGCCCGCGACCCCTTCGCCTCCGCCCAGGCCGCCCTCGACGGCGTCCTCGCCTCCTCCATGGCCGCCGACGCCCTCACCGCCATCCGCGGCGACCGCCTCCCCCTCGTCATGCTCGACAGCGACCCCACCGCCGGCCCCGGCGCCGCCACCGTCAACCTCGACATCGCCGACGGCATCCGCCAGGTCGCCGACCACCTCCTCGGCCTCGGCCACCGCCGCATCCTGCACCTCGCCGCCGACGTACCCTCCTGGACCTTCGAAGCCCGCGCCCACGCACTCCACACCCGCCTCGCCACCACACCCGGCACCGAACTGCGCACCGCCCGCGCACCCATCTCCATCGACGGCGCCCGCACCGCCACCGAATCCGCCCTCACCGCCCCCGGACCCCGCCCCACCGCCATCGTCTGCGACGACGACAAACTCGCCGCCGGCGCCTACAAAGCCGCCCGCCGCCTCGGCCTGCGCATCCCCGACGACCTCTCCGTCACCGGCCTCGACGACCTCGCCCTCGCCACCGCCCTCGACCCCGAACTCACCACCGTCCGCCTCGACGCCGAACTCTTCGGCGAACGCGGCATGCACGCCCTGCTCGCCGTCCTGGAAGGCCACCGGCCCACCGGCGACGACATCCCGGTCCACCTCGTCCTACGCGGCTCCACGGCGCCCCCACGCCCCCAGCACGGCTGAACGCGCAGTGCCCCGGCCGAAACGGCCGGGGCACTCACGAAGACGAGAAAGACGGCGGACTACTCCGCGTCGTCGGACTCCTCCGAGCCGTCCGACGCCGCGGCCGCACCGTCCGCCTCCAGCAGACGCGCCAGCTGACGGCCCGCGATCCGCTTGAACTTCCGCTTCTGCGGACGCGTACGGTCCAGCACCGCGACCTCCAGCCGCTCGGCCGGAATCTCCCGCTCGCCGCCGTTCGTGTCCCGCGACAGCGCCTGCACCGCCAGCTTCAGCGCCTCGGCCAGGCTCATCCCGTCCCGGTGCCGCTGGTCCAGGAAGTTGCTGATCTGCTCGGCATTGCCACCCACCGCGACCGAACCATGCTCGTCCACGATGGAACCGTCATGCGGCAGCCGGTAGATCTGATCGCCCTCCGGAGTCTCCCCCACCTCCGCCACCACCAGCTCCACCTCGTACGGCTTCTCGGCCGCCGAGGAGAAGATGGTGCCCAGCGTCTGGGCGTACACATTGGCCAGACCGCGGGCCGTCACATCGTCCCGGTCATAGGTGTAGCCGCGCAGATCCGCGTAACGGACACCGCCGATGCGCAGATTCTCGTACTCGTTGTACTTACCGGCCGCCGCGAAGCCGATCCGGTCGTAGATCTCGCTGAACTTGTGCAGCGCGCGGGACGGGTTCTCGCCGACGAACACGATGCCGTCGGCATACTGCATGACCACCAGGCTGCGGCCACGCGCGATGCCCTTGCGGGCGTACTCCGCCCGGTCGGCCATCGCCTGCTGAGGTGAGACATAGAACGGCGTCGACACCGGTTATCCGTCCCTTTCTGTCATGGTCACTGTGATCACCTTGTCAAGAACCGGGCCGCGCTCAGAGCAGAGCGGCCTTGGGACCGTCCGGCTCCTCCAGGCGCCGCTGGAGCACCGAACGGGAGATCTCGGAGGCCTCGTCCCCGGTGAGCCGGCGGAAACCGTCCTCGGTGATCACGGTGATGATCGGGTAGATCCGGCGGGCGACATCGGGACCACCGGTCGCCGAGTCGTCGTCAGCCGCGTCATAGAGGGCCTGGACCACCAGCGTCGTGGCCTGCTCCTCCGTCAGGTCGTCACGGAACAGCTTCTTCATCGCGCCACGGGCGAAGATCGAGCCCGAGCCCGTCGCCGCGAAATGGTGCTCCTCGGAACGGCCGCCCGTCACGTCGTACGAGAAGATCCGGCCCTTGGCCCGGTCCACGTCGTACCCCGCGAACAGGGGCACCACGGCGAGGCCCTGCATGGCCATGCCGAGGTTGGAGCGGATCATCGTCGACAGCCGGTTGGCCTTGCCCTCCAGGGACAGCTGGGCGCCCTCGACCTTCTCGAAGTGCTCCAGCTCCAGCTGGAAGAGCTTGACCATCTCCACGGCGAGACCGGCGGTGCCCGCGATGCCGACCGCGGAGTACTCGTCCGCCGGGAACACCTTCTCGATGTCCCGCTGCGCGATCATATTGCCCATGGTCGCCCGGCGGTCACCGGCGAGCACCACGCCACCGGGGAAGGTCGCCGCCACGATGGTGGTGCCGTGCGGCGCCTCGATCACCCCCTGCGTCGGCGGCAGCTGCCGGTTCCCCGGCAGCATCTCGGGCTGGTGCCCGGCGAGGAAATCCATGAAGGAGGAGGATCCTGGCGTCAGGAAGGCAGCTGGTAGACGCCCGGTGCCACGAGTATTGGCTTCCACGAGATTCCTTCCAGATAGGCGGCGGCCCGGCGTACGGCGTCGGGATCGTCTCCCAACTTGCCGATGGCCGAATTGCAGTTGAAGCACAGTACGCCACGGACCTTACCCGTCTTGTGACAGTGATCCACATGCGCGGCCGGAGCCTTCAGGCAGATCACACACAACCCCCACTGCGAGGCGACCATCGCGTCCCGCTCGGCTTCGGTGAGGCCGTACTTGCGCTTCAGATGGTCCGCACGCCCTTTCGCCGCCCGACAGGCCTTGCAACTCGTCGAGAGGCCGTCGGACGCGCTTGCGTTGCGATGCCATTCACTGTGCGGCTTGATTTCTCCGCAGGTATGGCAGCACTTGTGCCCTTTGGGCGCGTCCACCCGGGGGCGGACGCTCTTTCCCCTGGCCAGCTGGCGGGCTTGGTGGTACTCAGACGCGCATTCCCGGCAGTAGCACTGGAGCCCGTCCCGCATAGCTTTGTTCCGCGCGAACGCTGCCCGCGGCCTGTACTGCTTGCACCGCGAGCAACGCTTCACGTCACCTTCGCTTTCCAACCCCACCCCCCCCGAAAATCCTTCGCTTCAAAGGTGAGACCTACTCTCCACCCTTCTGAACGAAGGAACGCACGAAGTCCTCGGCATTCTCCTCGAGCACATCATCGATTTCGTCCAGGACGGAGTCCACGTCGTCCGACAGTTTCTCCTGTCGTTCCTTGAGGTCCTCCGAGGCCTGGGCGTCCTGTGCCTGTTCCTCGACCTCTTCGGTGGACCGTGTGGCCTTCTGCTGGCCGCCGCCGGTGTCCTTGGTTGCCATAACCTCACCCCGCTCAGTTAGCCTGCCGATCGGTGATGATCAGACCCTACAAGCCGGGTCCGACATCGGCCCCGCAGTTTCCGCAACGTACGGGGGCCATCTCGATGATTCCCGGACGGCGGGATTTCCACCCGCCGCCGCGGACCGCACCGAGTACCCCCCTGGCCCCGCTCACCCGCCCGACAGCACTCTGACCAGGTCTTCCGCGGTACGGCAGCGGTCCAGTAGCTCCTTGACGTGATTTCGCGTTCCGCGTAGCGGTTCCAGGGTTGGAACGCGCTGGAGGGAGTCCCGGCCGGGGAGGTCGAAGATGACCGAGTCCCAGCTGGCCGCGGCGACGTCGTCGGCGTACTGCTCCAGGCAGCGGCCGCGGAAGTACGCCCGCGTGTCCTCCGGCGGCTTCGTACGCGCCCGCTCGACCTCGGACTCGTCCAGCAGCCGCTTCATCCGCCCGCGGGCCGCCAGGCGGTTGTAGAGGCCCTTCTCGGGCCGTACGTCCGCGTACTGGAGGTCGACCAGGTGCAGCCGGGCGGCGTCCCAGTCGAGTCCGTCGCGGCGGCGGTAGCCCTCCATGAGTTCGCGCTTGGCGACCCAGTCCAGTTCGCCGGCCAGGCTCATGGGGTCGTTCTCGAGCCGGGTGAGGGTGTCCTCCCAGCGGCTGAGGACGTCCCTGGTCTGGTCGTCGGCGTCGGCTCCGTGGCGTTCCTCGACGTACTTGCGGGCCAGCTCGTAGTACTCCATCTGGAGCTGTACGGCGGTGAGGGTGCGGCCGCTGCGGAGGGTGACCAGGTGCTTGAGGCTGGGGTCGTGGGAGACCTGGTGGAGGGTGCGGACGGGCTGGTCCACGGCCAGGTCGACGGCGATGAAGCCGTCCTCGATCATGGCGAGGACCAGCGAGGTGGTGCCGAGTTTGAGGTAGGTGGAGATCTCCGAGAGGTTGGCGTCGCCGATGATCACATGGAGGCGGCGGTATTTCTCGGCGTCCGCGTGGGGCTCGTCGCGGGTGTTGATGATCGGGCGCTTGAGGGTGGTCTCCAGGCCCACCTCGACCTCGAAGTAGTCGGCGCGCTGGCTGAGCTGGAAGCCGTGTTCGTGGCCGTCCTGGCCGATGCCGACGCGGCCCGCGCCGGCGAAGACCTGGCGGGAGACGAAGAACGGCGTCAGGTGGCGCACGATGTCCGAGAACGGGGTCTCGCGCCGCATGAGGTAGTTCTCGTGGGTGCCGTAGGAGGCGCCCTTGTTGTCGGTGTTGTTCTTGTAGAGGTGGATCGGCTGGGCGCCGGGGAGCTGTGCGGCTCGTTCGGCTGCCTCGGCCATGATGCGTTCGCCGGCCTTGTCCCACAGGACGGCGTCGCGGGGGTTGGTGACCTCGGGGGCGCTGTATTCGGGGTGGGCATGGTCGACGTAGAGCCGGGCGCCGTTGGTGAGGATCACGTTGGCGAGACCGATGTCCTCGTCGGTGAGCTGGCTGGCGTCGGCGGCCTCCCGCGCGAGGTCGAAGCCCCGTGCGTCGCGTAGCGGGTTCTCCTCCTCGAAGTCCCAGCGGGCCCGGCGGGCCCGGTGCATCGCCGCCGCGTAGGCGTTGACGATCTGGGACGAGGTGAGCATGGCATTGGCGTTGGGGTGGCCGGGGACGGAGATGCCGTACTCCGTCTCGATGCCCATTACTCGCCGTACGGTCATGCGGCCCTCCTTGCCCGGCGGCGCCCTCGGTGATGGGCGCCGCTCACGTACCGCTGGCGCTCCGGTGCGTGTGCGGTGCCCGTGCCCGCACTGCGCGACTCGGCGGTAGGAAAGAGCCTAGAACGCCTTTGCGCTGGTGGGGAGATCATTTGCGTCATTGCCTGCTCCGGTCGTGGCCGGAAAAGCAGTCGGCTGCGGGTACCCGCCGTGGGCACCCGCAGCCGCCCCGCTTTTACAGGTACTGACCGGTGTTGGCCACCGTGTCGATGGAGCGTCCGGTGTCCGCGCCCTGCTTTCCGGTGATGAGGGTGCGGATGTAGACGATCCGTTCGCCCTTCTTTCCGGAGATTCGGGCCCAGTCGTCGGGGTTGGTGGTGTTGGGCAGGTCTTCGTTCTCCTTGAACTCGTCCACGCAGGCCTGGAGGAGGTGGGAGACGCGGAGGCCCTTCTGGTTCTTTTCGAGGAAGTCCTTGATGGCCATTTTCTTGGCGCGGCCGACGATGTTCTCGATCATGGCGCCGGAGTTGAAGTCCTTGAAGTAGAGGACTTCCTTGTCTCCGTTGGCGTAGGTGACTTCCAGGAAGCGGTTTTCCTCGGATTCGGCGTACATCTGCTCGACCGCGGTCTGGATCATGGCCTGGACCGTGGCGTTCTTGTCGCCGCTGTGTTCGCCGAGGTCGTCCGTGTGGAGGGGGAGTCGCTCGGTGAGGTACTTGCCGAAGATGTCCTTGGCGGCCTCGGCGTCGGGACGTTCGATCTTGATCTTCACGTCGAGGCGGCCGGGGCGCAGGATGGCGGGGTCGATCATGTCCTCGCGGTTGGAGGCGCCGATGACGACCACGTTCTGGAGGCCTTCGACGCCGTCGATCTCGGCGAGGAGCTGGGGGACGATGGTGTTCTCGACGTCGGAGCTGACGCCGGAGCCGCGGGTGCGGAAGAGGGATTCCATCTCGTCGAAGAAGACGATGACGGGGGTTCCTTCGCTGGCCTTCTCGCGGGCGCGCTGGAAGACGAGGCGGATCTGGCGTTCGGTTTCGCCGACGTACTTGTTGAGGAGCTCGGGGCCCTTGATGTTGAGGAAGAAGCTCTTGCCGGCGGCTTGGCCGGTGACTTCGGCGACCTTCTTGGCGAGGGAGTTGGCGACGGCCTTGGCGATGAGTGTCTTGCCGCAGCCGGGGGGGCCGTAGAGCAGGACGCCCTTGGGCGGGCGAAGCTCGTGCTCCTTGAAGAGGTCGGGGTAGAGGTAGGGAAGTTCGACGGCGTCGCGGATGGCTTCGATCTGGTTGCCGAGGCCGCCGATGGCTTCGTAGCCGATGTCGGGGACTTCTTCGAGGACGAGTTCCTCGACCTCGCTCTTGGGGACGACTTCGTAGACGTATCCGGAGCGGGGTTCGAGCAGGAGGGCGTCGCCGGGTCGGATGGTGACGTCGAGGAGGGGTTCGGCGAGGCGGACCACTCGTTCTTCGTCGGTGTGTCCGAGGACGAGGGCGCGTTCGCCGTCCTCGAGGATCTCCTTGAGGGTGACGATGTCGCCGACGCGCTCGAATGCCATGGCCTCGACCACGTTGAGCGCTTCGTTGAGCATGACTTCCTGGCCGCGTCGCATGTCGTCGAGGTCGACGCTGGGGCTGACGTTCACGCGGAGTTTGCGGCCGCCGGTGAAGATGTCGGCGGTGCCGTCCTCGTTGGCTTGCAGGAAGACTCCGAAGCCGGCCGGCGGCTGGGCGAGCCGGTCGACTTCTTCCTTGAGGGCCACGATCTGGTCGCGGGCCTCGCGGAGGGTGTTGGCCAGTCGTTCGTTCTGGGCGGACACGCCGGCCAGGTTGGTCTGTAGCTCGACGATCCGCTCTTCGAGAATTCTCGTGTGCCGCGGAGAGTCGGCGAGCTTGCGTCGCAGGACGGCGATCTCCTGCTCAAGGTAGGCGATCTGCCCGGCCGGGTCGTCGGACCCGCGTCCCGGGCGGATGCCGCGGTTCATGTCGTCGTCGTTGGCTGCCACGGTCCTCACCTCCTCCAAGGGGAGCTGGACGCTTCCAGACCCTACCTGGGTGGGTGTCGATTGAAACCCCTAGATCACATTGACTGTCAAGGTGTGTCGTCGGTCACCCGGTGCGCACTCCCTCGCACGGAGGGGATACCCACTCAACGTGATGGGGAAGCGGGTTGTTCCTTGGTTGGCGTGGTCGAAACCCTTCGGGAGTGGCCGGAGTTGTCGGCTCCGGGCCGGGTGGGCGGGTTCTTGGGCAGGTCGGGGGCCGCTCGGGCGGTCATTACGTAGAGCGACGGTGTGGTGGGGTGGTGTCATGGTGCGGGTGGCTGGCAGTGTGCGTCCGGGGTCTGGGGTGTGCTGTCTCTGGTCGAGCGCTCGTACCCGAGCCGCCTGGGGTGGAAACCCGTTGGTGGCCGGAGGTGGCCGGTTGCGGGGCCGGGGGTAGGGTCGGGCGTGTTCGACTGCCGCTGGTGTGGCCCGGCCGGTGTGTGCCGTGCCGGGGTGCGGCGTACCGATGTCAGGAGAGGTGACCGTGCAGCAGGAGGCCCCGGCCGGGGAGGCGCTGGAGGTCTGGATCGACCAGGACCTGTGTACCGGCGACGGGATCTGTGCCCAGTACGCCCCGGAGGTGTTCGAGCTGGACATCGACGGTCTGGCCTATGTGAAGGGCGCGGACGACGAGCTGCTCCAGGAGGCGGGGGCGGTGGCTCCGGTGCCGTTGCCGTTGCTCAAGGATGTGGTGGATTCGGCCAGGGAGTGTCCTGGTGAGTGCATCCATGTGCGGAGGGTTTTGGACAGGGTGGAGGTTTACGGTCCCGACGCGGGGTGAGCCGCGTTTTTCGGACATCGCGTCGTCAGACGCTGTGGGCCCCGGCCGGGGTGGTGCGCAGGAAGGCTTTGCCGTCCCAGTGCCATGCGGCCGGGGTTTTCGTGTCCGGGCAGCAGCGGGGTACGGCGTCGGAGGAGTAGCCGAGGAGGGTGGCGCTGACGGTGCCGGTGTGTATCGCGAGGTCGGTGACGGTGAGGTGGTCCTTGGGGTCGACGAGGGTGGCGACGACGCGGGGGGTGTGGCCGTCGGCGGCGCGGGTGAGGACGTAGACGCCGTCGGGTGGGGTGCCCATGGCGCTGTCGCAGTGGACGACGGCGGTGGTTTCGGGGCGGCCGTCGCCGTCGAGGTCGCCGGTGGCTTTTTTGACGACGATGGCCTTCTCGGGTCCGCAGGCGAGGGGGAAGGTGACGCCGGTGGTGGCGGGGGGTGCGGCGGCGGTTTCGGGGGCGGGGGCGGCCGCGCTGTGGGTGGGGGGCTGGGCGGCGGTGGCCGGTCCGGGTCGTACGAGGGAGGAGAGGGCGACGACGCCGGCGAGCGCGGTGGCTGTGGCGAGCCAGTGGATGGGGCGGGTGTGGGTGTGGGCGAGCTCCGGAACGGCGGATTGCTGCACGAGGAGTGTCTCCTGTGAGGGCTGTGCCGGGGGGTGTGGCCTGCATGGTGCCACACGTCACAGGGCGTGGGAACGGGGGGGGTGCCGATTCCCGGTGGTGGCGGGCCCGCGGGGTGGGTTGCCGGTGTTCCGGGAGTCTGGTGCCCTGTCAACGAGTGGGCGCCGTGTCCGAGTTCCCGGGTCGGTCGGGGAACTGGGGCACGGCGCCGTGGTGTTGTGCGGGGTGGGGTGGTTCAGCGGGCGGTGCCGCCGTCGGCGTTGGGGCCGGCGTAGTCCTCGCCGTAGGCGCCCTTGGCGGGGCGGCGGCGGCGCATGGGGGGCTCGACGCCGTCGGCGAGGCGGCGGGCGGTGAGCAGGAAGCCGGTGTGGCCGATCATGCGGTGGTCGGGGCGGACGGCGAGGCCCTCGATGTGCCAGTTGCGGATCATGGTCTCCCAGGCGGTCGGCTCGTTGAAGCAGCCGATCTCGCGGATGGATTCCACGGTGCGCGCGAGCTGGGTGGTGGTGGCCACGTAGCAGCACAGGATGCCGCCGGGGACGAGTGCCTTGGAGACGGCTTCCAGGCATTCCCAGGGGGCGAGCATGTCGAGGATGACGCGGTCGACGTCGGTGTCGGACAGGTTGTCCTGGAGGTCGCCGACGGTGAGCTGCCAGGCGGGGTGGGGGCCGCCGAAGTAGCGTTCGACGTTTTGCCGGGCGATGTCGGCGAAGTCGTCGCGGCGCTCGTAGGAGTGCAGCATGCCCTGGTCGCCGATGGCCCGCAGCAGGAAGCTGCTGAGGGAGCCGGAGCCGACGCCGGCTTCCACGACGCGGGCGCCGGGGAAGATGTCGGCGAAGGCGAGGATCTGTCCCGCGTCCTTCGGGTAGACGACGGCTGCCCCGCGGGGCATGGACAGGACGTAGTCGGGGAGCAGGGGGCGCAGCGCGAGGTAGGCCACGTTGCCGGTGGTGCGGACAACGCTGCCCTCGGGAGCACCGATCAGTTCGTCGTGCGGGAAGGAACCCTTGTGGGTGTGGAAGTTCTTTCCGGCTTCGAGCGTGAACGTGTAGTGGCGGCCCTTGGGGTCGGTCAGCTGTACCTGGTCCCCGACCTTGAAGGGCCCGCGCCTGCGGGCGGCACCGGTCGGTTCGGACATGTGACCAGACTACCGGGTTCCTGCCGGGGCCTTGACCGGCCGCGGGGGTGGGGGCCGCGGGCGGGTCAGGCGGGGCGGGCCATGGCCTTGACGAAGGCGCGTTCGACGTCGGCGGCGGAGAGGACGCCGTAGATCTCGCCGGTGTTCTCGACGACGAGGTATTCGGTGGCGGGGGCGGCGCGCAGGGCGTCGAGGAGTTCTTCGCCGGCGAGTTCGGCGGAGACGCGCATGTCGTCGGTGAGGTCCTGGGCGAGGCTGCTGACGGGGACCCAGGGGCGGCGGTGTTCGGGTACGCCGACGATGGCGGATTCGCGGACGAGGGAGAGGGGGTGGCCGTCGGCGTCGACGACGACGAGGGCGCGGGCGCCGGCGGCGTTGGCGCGGCGCAGGGCTTCGGAGAGGGGGGTGTCGGTCTCGACGGGTACGGCGCGGCGGGTGAGGGTGCGGGCGCGCAGTTCGGGGAGGTGTTCGCGGAGCCTGGCCATGCGCAGGCTGTTTCCGGCGCCGGTCCAGATGATCGCGGCGAGGATGGCGGCGAGCAATGCGTCGGTGACGGTGTCCATGCCGCCGGTGTCCTCGGTGCCGCCGCCGAGGGCGCCGGAGGAGTTGAGCAGGGGCAGTCCGATGAGGACGGCGACGGCGAGGGCGCGGCCGACCCAGGCGGCGGCGATGGTGCCGCTCATGGGTTTGCCGGTGATCTTCCAGACGACGGCGCGGAGCATGCGGCCGCCGTCGAGGGGGAGGCCGGGCAGGAGGTTGAAGACGGCGACGATGAGGTTGGAGACCATGAGGCCGGCGAGGAGGACGCCGGGGACGGTGCCGGGCTGCACGGGCTTCATGGCGAGGTAGAAGAGTCCGGCGAGGACGAGGGAGAGCAGGGGGCCGACGAAGGCCAGGACGAATTCCCGGCCGGGTGTCTCGGCTTCCTTCTCGATCTCGGAGACGCCGCCGAAGAACTGGAGCTGGATGCGGCGGACGGGGAGTTTGAAGCGGATCGCGGCGACGGTGTGGGCGAGTTCGTGGACGAGTACGGAGGCGTAGAAGGCGACCGCGAAGAACAGGGAGACCAGGTAGCGGGCGGCGCCGAGTTCGGGCAGTACGCGGTCGAGTTGTCCGCCGAAGACCCAGGTGATCAGGGCGGCGACGAGGAACCAGCTGGGGGCGACGTAGACGGGCACGCCGAAGGGGCGGCCCATGAGGATGCCGCCGCCGGGTTCCTTGGGCGGCCGCGGGGGTGCGCCCTTGGCGATGCCGGGGCCGGTGGGGGGTCCGGGGTGGGGTTCGGTGTGGGCGAGGGTGCGGTGGGTTTCGGGGGCGGGGTGGGGCGCGTGGTCGCCGGGGGTGTCCGTACCGCGGTCGCCGGGGGTGTCGTCGCGAGGGGTGTCGTCGCCGGGGGCGGCGCTGAGGGGTGCGTCGGCGCCCTGGGTGCCCGCGGCGGTCTCGGCCTCGTCCGACTCGGCCTCGTCCGCCCCGCCTCGGTGCGTGCCGGTGTCCGGCGCGGCCTTCCCGGCGGTGTCGGGGCCGTCCTCCGTCGGTGCCGGGGCCTCGGGGACCGGCGGCGGGGGCGTTGGGACTGCGGGGTGGTCGGTCGGCTGATCGTCGCCGGACCGCGGCTGCCCGCTCGCGCCGCTCACGTCCACGGTGTCCCCTCGTTCGAAGCGTCTTCCGCGCCTCTTGGGGCGGAAGGGTCTCTGATCGATGGTATGCGGCCGTGGTGGCACGTTTCGCCCCGGCACCCCTGGTGTTCGCCCCGTGGTCGGGCGCCCGGTACGGCCGTGGCGCGGGTCACTGTCAGTGGTGGGCCGTATGGTCTGTGGACATGGACACCAGCTTCGAGGAGGCGGGAGCCGCGGCGTGCGGTCCCGAGCCGGCGGATCCGCCCGCGGCGGACGCGACGACAGCCGTGGCGACGGACGCCGCGGCCGTGGAGGCGGGCGCTGTGGACGCGGGCGCCGTGGACGCGGGTGCCGTGGCCGTGGACGCCGTGGCCGTGGACGCGGGCGCCGTGATCGTGGAGCCGTCCGCCGCCCCGGCCGTGCCGGGCCCCTCGACCGCGCCGGATGACGTAGCCGCGCCGAGCCCGGCACCCACGAAGGCCACCGAAGCTGCCGAAGCCAGCGGAACCGGCGAAGCCACCGTGGTCACCGGTGCCGGTGGCGCCGTCGAAGCCGCCGCCGTGTCCTCCGCGGTCCCCGCCCCCCGTCCCGTCGCGCCGCCCACCTCGCTCTCCCCCTCCCGCGCCGGCGACTTCATGCAGTGTCCGTTGCTGTACCGGTTCCGGGTGATCGACCGGCTGCCGGAGAAGCCGAGCGAGGCGGCGACGCGGGGCACGCTGGTGCACGCGGTGCTGGAGCGGTTGTTCGACGTGCCCGCCGGGGAGCGGACCGCGCCGCGGGCCAGGGCGCTGGTGCCGGGCCAGTGGGAGCGGCTGCGCGAGAGCCGCCCGGAGCTGGCCGGGCTGTTCGCGGACGATCCGGACGGGCAGCGGCTGGCGCGCTGGCTGGGCGAGGCGGAGCGGCTGGTGGAGCGCTGGTTCACGCTGGAGGACCCGACGCGGCTTGAGCCGGCCGAGCGGGAGCTGTTCGTGGAGGCCGAGCTGGAGTCGGGGCCCCGGCTGCGCGGCATCATCGACCGGGTGGACGTGGCGCCGACCGGCGAGGTGCGGATCGTCGACTACAAGACGGGCAAGGCGCCGCGGCCGGAGTACGCCGAGGGCGCGCTGTTCCAGATGAAGTTCTACGCGCTGGTGGTGTGGCGGCTGAAGGGGATCGTGCCGCGCCGGCTCCAGCTGGTGTATCTCGGCAGCGGCGAGGTGCGGACGTACGATCCGGTGCTCGCCGATCTGGAGCGGATGGAGCGCAGGCTGCGCGCGCTGTGGGATGCCATCCGGGAGGCCACGGAGAGCGGGCAGTGGCGGCCGCGGCCGACGAAGCTGTGCGGCTGGTGCGATCACCAGGCGCACTGCCCGGAGTTCGGGGGCACTCCCCCGCCGTATCCGCTGCCGGTGAGGGTCCGGGAGTCGGGTGGTGTGCCGCAGGGCAGAATGGGCGCGGACTAGCGAAGGAGTGTCAACGTGGCCATCCGCGTCCTACTGGTCGACGACCAGCCCCTGCTGCGTACGGGTTTCCGGATGATCCTGGAGGCCGAGCGGGATCTCGCGGTCGTGGGCGAGGCCGGTGACGGCCTTCAGGCTCTCGATCAGGTGCGGGCCCTGCAACCGGACGTCGTGCTGATGGACATCCGTATGCCGCGGATGGACGGGGTGGAGGCGACCCGGCAGATCAGTGGTCCGGACCGGGACGGCCCGGCGAAGGTGCTGGTGCTGACGACCTTCGATCTGGACGAGTACGTGGTGGAGGCGCTGCGCGCCGGTGCCAGCGGTTTCCTGCTCAAGGACGCCCCGGCGGACGAGCTGGTGCAGGCGATCCGGGTGGTGGCGAACGGCGAGGCGATGCTGGCGCCGAGCGTCACGCGCCGGCTGCTGGACAAGTACGCGACGCATCTGCCCTCGGGTGAGGAGCCGGTTCCGGACACCCTGCACACGCTCACGGACCGTGAGGTGGAGGTGCTGAAGCTGGTGGCGCGGGGGCTGTCGAACGCGGAGATCGCGGCGGATCTGTTCGTCAGCGAGACGACCGTCAAGACGCATGTCGGGCATGTGCTGACCAAGCTGGGTCTGCGGGACCGGGTGCAGGCGGCGGTGTACGCGTACGAGAGCGGTCTGGTGCGCCCCGGCGCGCAGTAGGCCGCGGTGCGTCCCGGCGGCCGGTTGCCGACGGCGCGTTGCCCGGTTCCGTACGACGGCGAAGGGCGCCCCTCTCCCGCGAGGAGGAGAGGGGCGCCCTTCGCCGTTGCCGGCGTTGCCGCCTTGCCGGTGTCGCCGCCGGCGCTGTCGGTGTGTCAGCCGCTGACGCCCCGGCCGAGCTCCCAGAGCTGGAGCGTGGAGGAGGAGTTGACGGCGTAGGAGACGCCGGTGATGTCGTCGCGGGCGGCGATGTACTGCTTGCCCTGCCACAGCGGGAGGACCGGGACGTCGTCGGCGACGATGTCCTGGATCTTGGTGAGGCTGTCCGCGGCGGAGAGCCGGTTGGCTTCGCGGCGGGACTGCGGGATCAGGGTGCGCTGGATCTCGCTGTTGGAGTACGGCGAGCCGAGGAAGTTGTCCTTGTCGAGGAACGGCGCGAGGAAGTTGTCGGCGTCGGGGAAGTCGGGGAACCAGCCCATGCCGTAGACGTCGTACTGGCCCTTCTCCTCCGCGGGGCGGAAGGTGGCCCAGGGGTGGCCCTGGATGGTGACGTCGAACAGGCCCGTGTCGTTGAGCTGCTTCTGCAGGATCTCGAACTCCTGCTTGGTGGCCGAGCCGTAGTGGTCGGTGGTGTAGTGCAGGGTCAGCTTCACCGGGGTGGTGATGCCGGCCTTGGTGAGCAGGTCCTTGGCCTTGGCGGCGCTGGGGTTGCCGTACTTGTTGAAGAACGAGTTGGAGTGCCCGGTGACGGTGGCGGGGACCAGCGAGTAGAGCGGTTCGGCCTCGGTGCCGTAGACCTTGGAGACGAGTTCGCCGCGGTTGATGACCTGGGCCATGGCCTGGCGGACGGCCTTCGACTTCACCGTGGGGGCGTTGGTGTTGAAGGCGAGGTAGCGGATCTCGAGGCCCGGCATGTCGACGAGGTCGACGTTGTCGTCGCTGCCGGAGTCCAGCTTCTGGATCTGGGCGGGCGACATGGTGCGGGTCATGACGTCGATGTCACCCTTGTCGATGGCGGCGCCCATGGCGTCGGCGTCGGCGAAGGAGCGCAGCACGACCTTGTCGTTGTTCACCGTCTGGGCCCCCTTGTAGTGGGGGTTCTTGGTGAAGGTGATGCTGACGATCGCGTTGTTCTTGACCTCGGGCTGGAAGGTGTACGGGCCGGAGCCGTCGAGGTGGAAGCCGTCGCGCAGGGAGCCCTTGGGGTAGTCCTTGGGGTCGAGGATGCCCGCGACCGGGGTGGACAGCTTGTAGGGGAAGGTGGCGTCGGCCGTCTTGAGGTGGAAGACGACCTCGCGGTCGCCCTGCGTCTCGATGGTGTCGATGGTGTTCAGCAGCGAGGAGACACCGCTGTCGGCCTTGATGTGCAGGGCGCGTTCGATGGAGAACTTGACGTCCTGGGCGGTCACCGGGTCGCCGTTGGCGAACGTGAGGCCCTCGCGCAGCTTGCAGACGTAGCGCTCGCTGCCGCTGTCGGTGAAACCGCAGCTTTCGGCGGCGTCCGGCACCGGGTCGCCCTCGCCCTTGGGCTCGGCCATGAGGGTCTGGACGGTCTGGCGCAGGATGTTCCAGCTGCCGACGTCGTAGGCGTAGGCCGGGTCGATGGGCGCGGGGGCGTCCTTGGTGACGGTGAACCGGTCCGTGGTGCCGACGACGATGGCGTCGCCGCCCTTGCTGCCGCTGCCCGATCCGCCGCACGCGGCGAGGACCGGGGTGAGCAGGCCGGCCACCGCCGGCAGCACCAAAGTCTTGCGGTTCATGCGGGGGTTTCTCCAGAGCTGTTCGGGTCCGTGTTTCCGGCGTGCATGGGTGGCGCGCGGCGGAGCACGGGGGTTTCTTCGGCGATGTTCTCGCGATGAGATTAGTCCGCGCCCCGTGGGGCGTTCACAGCCGCGTGAGTTGACTCTTCATCACGCTGTGAAACCGGGTGTGGACGCACCGAAAACCCGACAGCGGCAGGATTAGTGCAGCGTCTCACCAATCGGGACACAAGGTCCCGTCACTCTCGGTCGAACCGGGCCGGTCTGCACACTCGTCAGCTCTTGTCGAGGGTCTGCCGGGTGGCGAACGTCACATCTTCAACTGTCCGGGGTGGTAGCCGAATTCGACCGTGCGGGCGTGCCGTGAATTCCGCCGGATGCACTTCCGTGGATATTCGGCTGCCGCGGCCAATGGCCTTTGCACGCTGGGTGAACGGCTAGGGCATTTCCGTCATCAGGTCGCGCAGAAATGCGAGGTCGACGTGTTCCAGGGAGGGGACGACGGTGCGTCGTTCGGCCGGGCCGATGGGGGCGAGGGAGGGTACGGCGACGACACGGCAGCCGGCGGCCTCGGCGGCGGCGACGCCGGTGGCGGTGTCCTCGACGACGGCGCATCTGGCGGGGTGGGCGCCGAGCCCGGCGGCGGCGAGGAGGTAGGGGTCGGGGAAGGGCTTGGTGCGGCTGACCTCGTCGCCGGCGATGGACAGGGCGAAGTGGTGCGGGCCGAGGACGGCGAGGACGCGGTCGATGATGCGCCGGTGGGAGGCGGAGACGAGGGCGGTGGGGATGCGGTGCTGGTGCAGTTCGGCGAGCAGCCGGGCGGCGCCGGGTTTGAGGGGCAGGCCGGTGCTGATGCGGGCCTCGAAGCCGTCGTTGAGCAGGACGCTGAGTTCGGCGAGGGTGATGTCGGCGCCGGTGGCCTCGATGAGGAAGCCGGCGCTGCGGGTCATCGGGCCGCCGACCACGACGTGCTTCCAGGACTCGTCCAGGGTGTGGCCGAGGGCGGAGAAGACCTCCACCTCGACGTCCCACCAGAAGCCCTCGGTGTCCACCAGGGTGCCGTCCATGTCGAGGAGGACCGCTTGCAGTGCGGAATCCTCGGCCGAACGGGTTCCGAGCGCGGGGACCGTGCTGGTCATCCGGGCGCACCTCCTTGAGGGACGTTCAGGCCGGTTCCCGTGCGGGAACCGGCCTGCGGTGGACCGACCAGTCTACGACTCCGCGCGGCGAAGCGCTTCGTTTATCACTTGTCACCGAGGGTATGCCGGATGGCACCCCCGGCGTGGCCCGGAGGACGTTTCCTGCTGCCCTCGGCGGGGGCCTCAGCGGGCGTTGAAGTACTTCGCCTCCGGGTGGTGGATCACGATGGCGTCCGTGGACTGCTCGGGGTGGAGCTGGAACTCCTCGGAGAGGTGGACGCCGATCCGCTCGGGCTCCAGCAGGGCCGCGATCTTGGCGCGGTCCTCCAGGTCCGGGCAGGCGCCGTAGCCGAGGGAGAAGCGGGCGCCGCGGTACTTGAGGGCGAACATGTCCTCGATGTCGGCGGGGTCCTCGCCGCCGAAGCCGAGTTCGGTGCGCACGCGGGCGTGCCAGTATTCGGCGAGCGCCTCGGCCAACTGGACGGACAGGCCGTGCAGTTCGAGGTAGTCGCGGTAGGCGTTGGCCTCGAACAGCTTGGCGGTCTCCGCGCCGATGCGGGAGCCGACGGTGACGACCTGGAAGCCGACGACGTCCCGCTCGCCGGACTCCTCCGGGCGGAAGAAGTCGGCCAGGCACAGGCGCCGGCCGCGGCGCTGGCGGGGGAAGGTGAACCGGGTGCGTTCGTTGCCCTGTTCGTCCAGGACGATGAGGTCGTCGTCCTTGGAGACGCAGGGGAAGTAGCCGTAGACCACGGCGGCTTCGAGGAGGTTCTCCGTCTGGAGCCGGTCCAGCAGTCCGCGCAGCCGGGGCCGGCCCTCGGTCTCGACCAGTTCCTCGTACGACGGTCCCTCGCCGGTGCGGATCTGCTTGAGGCCCCACTGGCCCTTGAAGAGGGCGCCCTCGTCGAGCCAGGAGGCGTATTCCTTGAGCTGGATGCCCTTGATGACGCGGGTGCCCCAGAAGGGGGGCTCGGGTACGGGGTTGTCGGTGGCGACGTCGGAGCGGACGTGCCCCTCCTCCGGTCGCTCGGCCACCTCCACGGCGGCCGTGGCCCGGACCCGGCGCTGCTTCAGCTCGGGCAGTTTTGCGCCGGGCACGCCGCGCTTGACGCCGATCAGGGCGTCCATCAGGCGCAGGCCCTCGAAGGCGTCGCGGGCGTAG
>NZ_JBWKES010000047.1:12262-46709 GCF_056435325.1 Streptomyces sp. NPDC043952 | reverse complement strand
GGGGGGGGGGGGGGGGGGGGGGGGGGGGGGGGGGGGGGGGGGGGGGGGGGGGGGAAGAGGGGGGGGGGGGGGGGGGGGGGGGGGGGGGGGGGGTAGAGGGAGAGGGGGGGGGGGGGGGGGGGAGGGGGGTGGGGGGGCGCCCCCCCCCCCCCCCCCCCCCCCCCCCGTGTCCGCGCCGAGGGCGCTCGGGGCGTCTCAGGCGCCCATCATGTGCACCCCGCCGTCGACGTGGACGATCTCGCCGGTGGTGCGCGGGAAGAAGTCCGACAGCAGGGCGACGACCCCGCGGGCGGCCGGCTCGGGGTCGGTGAGGTCCCAGCCGGCCGGGGCACGGCCGGTGGTCCACACGTCGGCCAGTTCGCCGAAGCCGGGGATGGACTTGGCGGCCATGGAGCGCAGCGGGCCGGCCGCGACCAGGTTGCTGCGGATGCCGAACTCGCCCAGGTCGCGGGCGAGATAGCGGCTGGTGGACTCCAGCGCGGCCTTGGCGACGCCCATCCAGTCGTAGTGCGGCCAGGCCACGGACGCGTCGAAGGTGAGCCCGACGACCGAGCCGCCGCGCCGCTTGAGGAGCGGGAGGCAGGCGGTGGTCAGGGACTTGAGGGAGTACGCCGAGACGTGCACGGCGGTCGAGACGTCGTCCCAGGTGCCGTCCAGGAAGTCGAAGGCGCCCTGCGGTCCGAAGGCGATGGAGTGCACCACGCCGTCGAGGCCGTCGGTGTGCGCGCCGAGCCGTTCGGCGAGGGTGTCCAGGTGGTCCTGGTCGGTGACGTCCAGCTCGATGACGGGGGCGGGCTTCGGCAGCTTCTGCGCGAACCGCTCGATGAGGGAGAGCCGCCCGAACCCGGTGAGCAGCACCTCGGCGCCCTCTTCCTGGGCGATCCTGGCCACGTGGAAGGCGATGGAGGCGTCCGTGACCACGCCGGTCACCAGGACGCGCTTGCCCGCGAGGATGCCGCTCATGCCGTCACCTTCTTGGGCAGGGCGGCCACCAGCGGGGAGTCGTGGTCCTGGGGGCCGAGCGCGCCGCCGCCGCCGGGCGAGCCGAGGGCGGCGAAGAAGTCGGCGTTGGAGGTGGCGTGGTCGTCGCCCCACTCCTCGGGCATGTCGTCCGCGAAGTAGATGGCGTCGACCGGGCACACCGGCTCGCAGGCGCCGCAGTCCACGCATTCGTCCGGATGGATGTACAGGGCGCGGCGGCCCTCGTAGATGCAGTCCACGGGGCATTCGTCGACGCAGGAGCGGTCCTTGATGTCGACGCAGGGCAGTCCTATGACGTAGGCCATGCTCAACTCCTTGCTGGATAACGGTTGTTCACTTCAGGGACACACCGGTGGTGCGCTCGCCGAGGGTGAGTACGGTGACGGCGAGGACGGCCATGGCGGCGGCGATGACGCCGAACAGCGCGCCGGGGCCGTGCGCGTCGAGGACCGGCAGCAGCGCGAACGGCAGGGCGCCGGCGCTGAGTTTGGACAGCGAGTACGCGGCGCCCGCGGCGGTGGCCCGGATCTCGGTCGGGTACTGCTCGGAGAGGTACACGTGCGACACGCTGGAGAAGACGTTGCTGAACAGGGTGTACGCGAAGCCGCACAGCACGATGAGTTCGGCGGAGGAGGCGTAGGCGAAGCCCAGGCCCGCGACCACCATCGCGGCGGCCGAGACGGCGACGAGGGTACGGCGCTCCACGCGGTCCACGACCGGCAGGACGAGCGCGGAGCCCACCGGGTAGCCGAGGAAGGAGAGCGCGGTGAAGCCGAGCCCGGCGACGACGCCGTAGCCCTTGGCGGCGACGATCTGCGGGGCGAGGGTGCCGAAGCCGTAGTAGCCGACGGTGGACAGGATGCAGAACACCCACAGCACGAGGGTGCGGCGCAGCAGACCGGGCCGGAAGATGTCGCGCAGCCGGGTGTCCCGCGCGGGGCCCGCGGTGTCCTGCCGCGCGGCGGGCGGGGCCGGCGGGAGCCCCTGCCGGGCGGCCTCGGCCTCCAGGCGGGCGACGAGCCGGTCGGCCTCCTCGGTGCGGCCGGTGGCGGCGAGCCAGCGCGGGGACTCGATCAGCTGCCGGCGGAGCACCCAGACGACGGCGGAGCCGAGGGCGCCGAGCACGAACAGCCAGCGCCAGCCGGCCACCCCGAGCGGGGACAGCGGCACCAGCCACAGGGCGGCGAAGCCGACCGCGGGCACCCCGCAGAAGGCGAGGGTGTAGGCCCAGGCGATGAACCGGCCGCGCTTCGCGGCGGGCAGCACATCCGCCAGGTAGCAGTCCGAGAGGGCCTGTTCGGCGCCGATGCCGAGACCGGCGAAGAAGCGGGTGACGATCAGCCAGGCGGCGTTCGGCGCGAAGGCGCCGAGCAGGGAACAGGCCGAGTAGATCGCCAGGTTGACCAGGAAGGCCCGACGCCGGCCGAACCGGTCCGCGATCCGGCCGAGCGTCAGGGATCCGATGAACTGGCCGACGAACGCGGAGGCCAGGACGAGTTTGAGCGAGGTCGTGCCGAAGCCGAAGTCGCTCTGGAGCACCTTGCCGATGGTGCCGGAGAGGTTGTTCTCGAAGGTGTCGAAGAACAGACCGACACCGATGACCGCGGTGAGTCTTCGGTGCAGGGGAGTGATCGGCATGCGGTCCAGGCGGGCGCCGATCGGGGCGGGAGCGGTACGACCGCCGGCCGCGGCGGTGGTCTGGGACATGGGGCTGGCTCCTTGGAAACTGCTGTCGCACGCTGTCGCTGTGCTGCTGGGGAAGGAACCGCCCGGGTCACCGGCGGACCCGGGCGTGCGGCCCGGGGGCCAGGTGTGGGGGTAAGTCAGGGACGGACAAGGGGGGTTGGAGGATCAGGCCGTTTCCATGGCCTGGCGGCGGATCTGCTCCTCCACGTCACCGCGCCGCACCGGCGCGCTGACCTTGTGCAGGAAGGAGGCGACCTCGCGGTACGAGCGCCAGAAGCCGACCTCGTGGTACGGCACGCCGCGTTCGGCGCAGTACTGCATGGTCAGCTCGCGGGCGCGCGGCAGGTTCTTCTGCGGCATGGCCGGGAACAGATGGTGCTCGACCTGGTAGTTGAGGCCGCCGTAGAGGAAGTCGATGAGCAGGCTGGGGCGGATGTTGCGGGACGTGAGGACCTGCCGCTCCAGCCAGTCCAGGGTCTCCTCCTCGCCGTCTCGGACCTCCATGCCCTTGTGGTTGGGGGCGAAGATCATGCCGAAGTACACGCCGAGGGCGGCGTGCTGGACGACGATGAAGGCGACCGCGAGCTCCGGGGACAGGACGGTGAAGACGCAGGTGAGGTAGACGGCGGCGCGCAGCAGGATGAGGGAGGTCTCCAGCACGGGCCGCTTGGTCTTGCCGCCGGTGATGGACTTGACCGCGGTCTTCAGCATCTTGAAGCCCTCAAGCACCAGCAGCACGAAGAACATCACGCTCTGGTAGCGCACCACGAACTTCTGGGTGCCCTTGCGGGTCGGGTACTGCTTGATGTCGAAGATGGCGGTGCGCCGGCCGATGTCCGGGTCCATGTCGAGGTGGTTGGGGTTGGAGTGGTGCCGGTTGTGGTGGTTGACCCACCAGCCGTAGCTGACCCCGTTGACCAGGTTGGCGTGCACGTACCCGACGGCGGACGCGGCCTTCTTGCTGCGGAACATGGCCTTGTGACCGGCGTCGTGCCACATGAACGCCGACTGGCCGCCGCACAGGCCCATCCACACGGCGGTGAGCAACTGCCACCAGGTGTCGCCCAGTTCGAAGAAGGCGATGAACCCGACGGCCAGCAGGGCGGTGTTGAGGGCGAGTTTGCCCACGTAGTAGCGCGGGTCCAGATCGAGGAGACCCTCGGCCTTGACCCGTTTGAGCAGTTCGGCGAAGGTGGCCGACGCGCCGGTGCGTTCGCCGCCCGGCGCGGCCGCGGCCACGGCTTCCTGTATGTGCGGACGCTGCATGCGTTGCTCTCCTTGGGAGAAAGTGCCCGATAGCGGGCGGCGGCGCCGCTGCCCCGCGGACCTGCGGACCTGCGGGCGCCGCGAGTCGACTTCAGCTCCCGCGTGGCGTCACCGCCGCGGGCTGTGGCCCGCCCGGCGGACCCGGGCGACGGGAGCGCAGTGCGGCGCTCCCGGACCCGGACCACCGGGCGAACGTGCGTCCAGCGTTCCGTGCGGCACTGATGTGGCACTGATGCCGGTCTGATCGGGCCACCCGCGCCCCACCGGCCGGCACCGGGCGGCCGCCCGCGCGGCCACTCAGGCGGTCGCCTCGGCGCGCAGCCGCTCGTCCAGGGCACGCACCGCGGCGTCGGCGGTTTCGGCGACCCCGGTGTCGTCGGGGGCGCCGATGACGGCCATCAGCTGCTCGACGACGGCGTGCGAAAGCTCCTCGGTGGACTGGCTCATTTCAGCTTCTCCTGTCTGTCGGTTCACTGATGGTTTGTCAGAATGCCTTGCAGGCGCGGAAGATGTGGGCGAAGCCGGGCAGCGAGGCCTGCGGTCCGTCGAAGGCGACGTACTCGGGGATCAGCACGTCGGGGGCCCACTTCTGCTTGTACGACAGCTGGGTCTGCGCCGGGTACAGCGCCGCACCCTCGGCCCACAGGGCGTGCATCAGCCACTGGAACGCCGGGCTGTGGCTGTCGAGTTCGTGCTCGGCGTCCAGCCCGGTGAACGGCGTGAAGCCGAAGTGCAGCCAGTCGACGCCCTCGGCGCGGAAGATCTCGATGGCGTGCGCGTTGATGGCCTCCATCAGGCCCGGCGAGCCCTCGGGGATGCGGCGGCTGAGGTCGTGCATCCAGCCGGCCCGGCTGCCGTAGACCGGCGAGTAGGAGATGTAGGCGACCGGCTCGCCGTCGATGGTGCCGCTGAACAGCCGGCGCTGCGCCTGGGCGGGCCCGCCGATCTGGCCGACCAGGAACTCCAGTTGCTGCGCGCCGCCCTTGGAGCCGAGCCACGCCTTGTCGATCACGGCGATGTCGTCGGCGACCTCGGCCGCGTCGACCTCCTGGATCTGGAGGCCGTTGCGCAGGGCGCGGGAGATCTTGTTGCGCAGCTGCATGAACTTGGTGCCGCGCAGCGTGAAGTCCTCCAGGCCGACCGCCCAGGAGGCGCCGATCTGGTTGACGACGCAGCCGCGCGCCGCGTACCGCTCGGCGTCGGCGCGCTGGAGCTGCACCCCGACCAGGCTCAGGCCCTCGCCGCGGACGTAGTCCCGGAAGGCGTCCAGGAGGGTGCCGTAGTCCGCCTCGGCCGCGAACGGGCCGCCGAACTGCACGGCCCAGCGGCCGGTGCGGCGGTAGACGACGACACCGTCCACGCCGGGGACGGTGAAGACACTGTTTCCGCTGTTGAGCGCGAGGAAGGAACTCGGGTTCTCGCTCGCTGTGTGGGTGCGTATCGCGTCGAGAATCAGACTGTCTGTACCGGTCTCGGTGGTGGTCGCGGTCATTCCCTTACCCCTTTCGGGAGCGTTTTCCGTCAAAGGGAGTACAGCACCGTAACGTTGTCCCGGAAAAGAGCAGTTGGGCATTCATTTACCTGTGTCAGAACCGCGTCAGCTTTCCGTCAGCCGTCACTGCCAATGTGGTTGACGTGAACGGCACCGGAATCCGGCGCCGGACACGGGGAGAGGTGCCCGGAGTGGCCGATCGGGGACCGTGTGCACCACACTGGTCGGGCCCACCGGCCCGCGCAGGTTCGAATCCTGCCCTCTCCGCCACGGCCGGAACCATGGCTGGACGCGCTTCCCGCCCCGGACGGTGGGAAATCGCAGGCGTCCGTCCGTGAATTCGGCATCACCAGCCGGTGCCCCCGAGAATACGCTCGGGCACCGGCACCACCCAGAAGCCGCCGGCCGCCCCCCGTCCCGGCGGAACTAACGCCCCGGCGGGCCGCGGTACAGGTCGAGGCCCGCCGGGGCATGGCGCGTTCGGCCAATTCTTTCTTGCACGGCAGCACCGCTTCGGAAAAACCGTCGGCGAGGAATTGTCAGCTAGGGGGAGAGATATGCTCAGGTTCTCCATTCTCGGGGCGCTGGAGATACGCACCGCCGCCGGTGAGGCGGACGTCTGCGGCGATCTTCAGCGCACTCTGGTGCAGACCCTGCTGGTCAGCGAGGGCCGGCCGGTGTCCGGGGAGAGCCTGGCGGAGGAGATGTGGGGCGAGGCGCTGCCGGACCACCGGGCCAACGCCCTCCAGGCCCACATCAGCCGGCTGCGGCGCAGACTGCGCGCGCTGGAGCCGGAGCGCCCGGCCTCACGGGTGACCATCCATCCGGCCGGCTACCGGCTCAGCGTCGGCGAGGGCGAGCTGGACGCGGCCGAGTTCGTGCGGGCCGTACGGCAGGCCGAGTCGGCCGGGCCCAAGGACGCCGAGCGCACCGCCCGGATGCTCGGCGAGGCGCTGGCGCTGTGGCGGGGCCCGGTGTTCGGCGGCTTCCCCGGCGGCACCATGTGCCAGCTCGCCGGGGCGCGGTACGAGGAGTACCGGATGCGCGCGATGGAGCTGCGCTTCGACGCCGAACTGCGCCTGGGCAGGCACGCGTCCGTGCTCGCGGAGCTGGCCGAGGCGCACACCAACCATTCGCTGCGCGAGCGTTTCTGCGAGCAGCTGATGGTCGCCTTGTACTGCTCGGGCCGGCAGGCCGACGCGCTCGACGTGTTCCGCCGGATGCGCCGCAGGCTGGACGAGGAGCTGGGGATACAGCCCTCGCCCGCGCTGCGCAAGGTGGAGCTGGCGATCCTCTCGCACGATCCGGCGCTCACGGGTGAGCCGCTGGCTCCGACGGCGCTGCTGCCGGTGTGAGGGGGCCGGGCGCGCGGGTGCGGGGCGGGACCGTAAGCGGCCCGTCAGCGCCCGGTCAGAGCGCGTTGCCACGATCGGCTCCGGGTGCCCCGAGCGGCGGCCCGGCGCGGGCAGCGTCCGATGTCACGTCACCTCACCGCAGAGGCAGGCAGAGATGAAGTCCCACATCGCGGAACTGGCCGGCATACGCGAGAGCGTGCTCGCCGGCCCGAGCGAGAAGGCGACCGAGGCGCAGCACGCCAAGGGCAAGCTGACGGCGCGGGAGCGGATCGAGCTGCTCCTGGACCCGGATTCCTTCCAGGAGGTCGAGCAGCTGCGCCGGCACCGGGCGACCGGATTCGGCCTGGAGGCCAAGAAGCCGTACACCGACGGTGTCATCACCGGCTGGGGCACGGTCGAGGGCCGTACCGTCTTCGTCTACGCCCACGACTTCCGGATCTTCGGCGGCGCCCTCGGCGAGGCCCACGCCACCAAGATCCACAAAATCATGGACATGGCCATCGCGGCCGGCGCGCCGCTCGTGTCGCTGAACGACGGCGCGGGCGCCCGCATCCAGGAGGGCGTGACCGCGCTCGCGGGCTACGGCGGCATCTTCCGCCGGAACACGGCCGCCTCCGGGGTGATCCCGCAGATCTCCGTGATGCTGGGCCCGTGCGCGGGCGGCGCCGCCTACTCCCCCGCGCTGACCGACTTCGTCTTCATGGTCCGCGAGACCTCGCAGATGTTCATCACCGGCCCGGACGTGGTCAAGGCGGTCACCGGCGAGGAGATCACGCAGAACGGGCTGGGCGGCGCGGACGTGCACGCCGAGACGAGCGGTGTGTGCCACTTCGCCTACGACGACGAGGAGACCTGCCTGGAGGAGGTCCGCTACCTCCTGTCGCTGCTGCCGGGCAACAACCGCGAGAACCCGCCGCGCGTGGAGTGCTCCGACCCGGCCGACCGGCGCTGCGAGGCGCTGGCCGATCTGGTGCCGGAGGACGGCAACCGGCCGTACGACATGACGAAGGTGATCGAGGAGATCGTCGACGACGGCGAGTACCTGGAGGTCCACCAGCGCTGGGCCCGCAACATCATCTGCGCGCTGGCCCGCCTCGACGGCCAGGTCGTCGGCATCATCGCCAACCAGCCGCAGACCCTCGCCGGGGTCCTCGACATCGAGGCGTCCGAAAAGGCCGCGCGGTTCGTGCAGCTGTGCGACGCGTTCAGCATCCCGCTGGTCACCCTGCTGGACGTGCCGGGCTTCCTGCCGGGCGTCGGCCAGGAGCACGGCGGCATCATCCGCCGCGGCGCCAAGCTGCTGTACGCCTACTGCAACGCGACCGTGCCGAGGATTTCGCTGATCCTGCGCAAGGCGTACGGCGGCGCGTACATCGTGATGGACTCCCAGTCGATCGGCGCGGACCTGACGTTCGCCTGGCCGACGAACGAGATCGCGGTGATGGGCGCGGAGGGCGCGGCCAACGTCATCTTCCGCCGTCAGATCGCCGGCGCCGAGGACCCCGAGGCCATGCGGGCCCGCATGGTCAAGGAGTACAAGTCCGAGCTGATGCACCCCTATTACGCCGCCGAGCGCGGCCTCGTCGACGACGTCATCGATCCGGCCGAGACCCGTGAGGTCCTGGTGCGGTCGCTGGCGATGCTCCGCACGAAGCACGCGGAGAGCCCCGCCCGCAAGCACGGCAACCCCCCTCAATGACGGAGGTCCCCATGTCCGTGTCCACCCCCTCCCCCACTCCGCCCATCCGGGTCGAGAAGGGCGAAGCCACCGACGAGGAACTGGCCGCCCTGACCGTCCTCCTGCTCAGCCGCACCGCCCTCGCGGGCCCCGGCACGGAGGCGTCCTCTCCGGGCACCACCTCCTGGCGCCCGCACTCCTTCCACGCGCCGCACAGCTGGCAGCGGGCGTAGACCACCGGGGCGGCCCAGGGGGTACGTCACCTGGCGAGGTGCCGCCTCCCCTGGGCCCCGCCTCGCGTGTGGCGGCCCGGTTCACCCCTGGGCCAGGGTGATGTCCTGGTCGGCGGTGGCGTGGAACACCGGCAGCGGGACCAGCCCCATCGGGCGCAGCTCCATCACCGTGGCCTGGACGTGGGCCGCGCCGGACCGGAGGGTCTCGCTGGTGACCGTGCCGGAGTTGGACCAGGTGTGCGTCGTACCGTCGCACCGCGCGGCGGTGCCGCCGATGCCGTGCCGCACGCGGGGGTCGCGCTGGCTCAGGGAGGACGTGACGAACACCGGTCCGGTGCCGCCGGTGCAGCGGTAGGTGCCGGTCAGGGTGACGGTGCCGTCGGCGGCGAGGCGGCCGACCGTCTCGACGGTGACGGACTCACCGGGCGCGGCCTGGGCCGGCCCCGCGGCGAGGGCCAGCAGGGCGGCGCCGCCGAGAGCCGCGGCGAGGACGGAGCGGGCGGGACGGACGGGGCGGACGGTGTGGGTTGAGCTGACGGCGTGGGCTGAGTGGACGGTGCGGGCTGAGCGGAAGGGCATGGATACCTCCGGGTTTGTACCGTTTCGGCGGTCTCCACTGGTACCCGTCACCCACCCCGCCGGGTGTGACCGTCACCCGCGCGGTGGCGCGTCACGGCAGTACGGCGAACCCGTCCAGCTCCACCAGCGCCGTTTCGTCCCACAGTCGTACGACCTGAACGACGGCCATCGCCGGGTAGTCCCGGCCCACCGCCGCCCGCCACAGCCGCCCCAGTTCCCGCGCCTGCGCGCGGTACGCGGCGACGTCCGTGGCGTAGACAGTGACCCGCGCCAGATCCGCGGGGCTGCCGCCGGCCGCGCGCAGGGCGGTGAGCAGATTGCCCAGCGCCCGCTCGAACTGCTCGGCCAGGGTGTCGCCGGTGATCTTCCCGTCGGCGTCGAGCGCGGTCTGCCCGGCGAGGAACACCACCCTGGAGCCGGTGGCGACGACGGCGTGCGAGAACCCCGTGGGCGGGGACAGCTCGGGCGGGTTGACGCGTTCGGTCGTCACCGGGCCTCCTGCTCGTGGGCGGCGTACAACTCCTTGGCGATGATGCCCCGTTGGACCTCGCTCGCCCCCTCGTAGATGCGCGGCGCCCGCACCTCGCGGTAGAGGTGTTCGAGCAGATGGCCGCACTGGAGGGCGCGCGCGCCGTGCAACTGCACGGCGGTGTCGACGACATACTGCGCGGTCTCCGTGGCGAGCAGCTTGGCCATCGCGGAGCGGCGGGGCACATCGGGCGCGCCCTCGTCGTACGCGCTCGCCGCCGCGTACACCATCAGCCGGGCCGCCTCGGTGCGCAGCGCCATCTCCGCGACCTGGTGGGACACCGCCTGAAGGTCCATCAACTTACCCTTTAACGCCTGCCGTTGACGTGTGTGCGCGACGGTCGCGTCCAGCGCCGCCTGCGCCATGCCCACCGCGAACGCCCCGACACTGGGCCGGAAGAGATTGAGCGTCCCCATGGCGACGGCGAAGCCCCGGTCGACCTCGCCGAGCACATCCTCGGAGGTGACCGGAACGGCGTCGAAGTCGAGCGCGCCGATGGGGTGCGGGGAGATCATCTCCAGTGCGCGGCCGGTGAGTCCGGGCCGGTCGGCGGGGACCAGGAACGCCGTCACACCGCGGGCGCCGGCGCGTGGCGCGGTGCGCGCGAAGACGGTGTAGAAGTCGGCCTCGGGCGCGTTGGAGATCCAGCACTTCTCCCCCGTCAGCCGCCACTGGCCCGGCCCGCGGGCCTCGGCCGCGAGCGCCAGCGCCGCCGCGTCCGAGCCGGCGTCCGGCTCGCTCAGCGCGAAGGCCGCGACCGCGCCCCCGTCCGCGACCCGCGGCAGCCAGCGCTCGCGCTGGGCCGCGCTGCCGTGCGCGTGCACCGGATGGGCGCCGAGCCCCTGGAGGGCGAGCGCGGTCTCCGCCTCCGTACAGCCCTGCGCCAACGACTCGCGCATCAGGCACAGATCGAGCGCGCCGGACGTGAACAGCCTCTTCAGCAAGCCGAGTTGGCCCAGCTCGGCCAGGAGTGGCCGGTTGACGCGGCCGGGTGCGCCCTTGCCGGCGAGCGGGCGCAGCCGTTCGGCCGCGAGCGACCGCAGCCGCGCGCACCAGGCCAGCCGCTCCGGTTCGAGTGAGAAAGCGGGCACTGCCGGTCCTCCCTCCGGGACGGACCACGGCGACCGTCCACCCGTACGACGTTATCGCGCACAGTTGACTGCCGTCACCAACACGATACGCTCCAACCACGAGCCCACCAGGAATGCCCGTCCGGACGTCCGTCACGGCAAGGGGGCGCCATGCATCTCTCGGCCCATGTGGACACCTTCGCGCGCGACCACCTCCCGCCGCCACAGGAGTGGCCCGAGCTGCGCTTCGACCTCCCGGAGCTGCGCTACCCCGCCCGGCTGAACTGCGCGGTGGAACTCCTCGGCCACGCCGACGGCGCCCGCCCGGCCTTCCGCACCCCGGACGGGCCCGTGTGGACGTACGCCGAGCTGCGCGCGCGGGTCGACCGGATCGCGCATCTGCTCACCGGCGAGCTGGGCGTCGTACCCGGCAACCGGGTGCTGCTGCGCGGCCCCACCACCCCCTGGCTCGCGGCCTGCTGGCTCGCGGTGCTGAAGGCGGGCGCGGTCGCGGTCACCGTGCTGGCCCAGCAGCGCCCGCACGAACTGGCGACCATCTGCGAGATCGCGCGGGTGAGCCACGCGCTGTGCGACGCGCGCGCGGTGGAGGACCTGGCGAAGGCCCGGATACCGGGGCTGCGCATCACGACGTACGGCGGGGACACCCCCGACGACCTCCTCCGCCGCGCCGCGCCCGCGACCCCCTACCCGGCGGTGGACACCGCCTGCGACGACGTCGCCCTGATCGCCTTCACCTCGGGCACCACGGGTCGCCCGAAGGGGTGCATGCACTTCCACCGGGACGTGCTGGCGATCGCCGACACCTTCTCCCGGCACGTCCTGCGCCCCCGCCCCGACGACGTCTTCGCCGGCAGCCCCCCGCTGGGCTTCACCTTCGGTCTCGGCGGGCTGGTGGTCTTCCCGCTGCGGGCGGGCGCGAGCGCGCTCCTGCTGGAACAGTCCGGGCCCCGCCGGCTGCTTCCCGCGATCGCCGAACACCGCGTCTCGGTCCTGTTCACCGCCCCGACCGCCTACCGCGCCATGCTGGACGAGCTGGACGGCCACGACGTCTCCTCGCTACGGCGCTGTGTGTCGGCCGGGGAGAATCTGCCGGCGGCGACCTGGCGGGCGTGGCACGAGCGCACCGGGGTGCGGATCATCAACGGCATCGGCGCGACCGAGCTGCTGCACATCTTCGTCTCCGCCGCGGACGACGGGATAAGACCGGGCACCACGGGCGTGCCGGTGCCGGGCTGGCAGGCGCGGGTGCAGCGGCCGGACGGCACCCCGCTGCCCGACGGCGAACCCGGACTGCTGGCCGTGCGCGGCCCGGTCGGCTGCCGCTATCTGGCCGATCCCCGCCAGCGCCAGTACGTGCGCGGCGGCTGGAACATCACCGGCGACACGTACGTCCGCGATCCCGACGGCTACTTCCGTTACGTGGCCCGCGCCGACGACATGATCATATCGGCGGGGTACAACATCGCGGGGCCCGAGGTGGAGGACGCGCTGCTGCGCCATCCGGACGTGGTGGAGACGGCGGTGGTCGGCCGCCCCGACGCGGCGCGCGGACAGGTGGCGGTCGCCTACACGGTGCTGCGCGAGGGCGCGCGCCGCGACCCGGAGGCGCTGCGCGCCTTCCTGACCTCGGAGCTCGCGCCGTACAAATGCCCGCGCGAGTTCGTCTTCCTGCCCGCCCTGCCCCGCACCGCCACCGGCAAGTTGCAGCGGTTCCGCCTGCGCACCCCTGGTGACCAGGCGTGATGCCGACGACCTAAGATGATCATCGTGTCCGAGCAGCACGCACCCAGGTCTCTCATCGTCACGCTCTACGGCGCGTACGGCCGCTCCATGCCGGGCCCGATGCCCGTCGCCGAGCTGATCCGGCTGCTGGCCGCGGTCGGCGTGGACGCGCCCTCCGTCCGCTCCTCGGTGTCCCGCCTCAAGCGCCGCGGACTGCTCCTGCCCGCCCGCACGGAGACCGGCGCCGCGGGGTACGAACTCTCGCCCGAGGCCGTCCAGTTGATGGAGGACGGCGACCGCCGCATCTACGCCGCCGCGCCGCCCGAGGACGCGGGCTGGGTGCTCGCGGTGTTCTCGGTGCCGGAGACGGAACGCCAGAAGCGCCATGTGCTGCGCTCCCGGCTGGCCTCCCTGGGCTTCGGCACGGCGGCCCCCGGCGTCTGGATCGCCCCCTCGCGGCTGTACCAGGAGACCGAACACACCCTGCGCCGCCTGCACTTGGACCCGTACGTCGACTTCTTCCGCGGCGAGCACCTGGGCTTCGCCCCGACCCCGGAGGCGGTCGCCCGCTGGTGGGACCTGGAGTCGATCGCCAAGGAACACCTGCGCTTCCTGGACACCCACGCCCCTCTCCTCCGGGCCTGGGAACGCCGCGCGGACACCCCGCCGGAGGATGCCTACCGCGACTACCTCCTCACCCTCGACTCCTGGCGCCACCTCCCCTACACCGACCCCGGCCTCCCCACCGACCTGCTCCCCGCCGACTGGCCGGGCGTGCGCTCCTCTGCGGTGTTCCGGGCACTGCACGACCGACTGCGGGACAAGGGCGCGGAGTTCGCGCTGAGCCTGACCTGACTTGTCGTCAGATCCGGCCGCCGGTGAGCCGGGTGATCGGTCCGTGCGTACGACGTCCCGCCCGGCGCCCGGCGAGATACGACACCGCGGTCACAGCCGCGAGTCCCGCTCCCGCCCCGGCGGCGACGGCCTTCCGGCCGGCGACCACCGTCCACGCCGTCCTGGCCAGGCCGGCGGCGCGTCCGGAGGCGGCGACGAGGACCTGCCGGCCGGCCTGGACCCGCTCGGCCGCACCGCGCACCACCGCGGCGCCCGTCCCCGCCGTACGCTCCGCCGCGCTCGCGGCAGCCGACGCCACGTCATCCGACTTCTCGGCCGCCTTCTCCGCCGCCTGTGATGCCGGAGCGGTCACCTTTGCGGTGGCCCGCTGCGCCTTGGATACCGAATTCTGCTGGGTGCCACTGTTCGTCTGACTCATGAACTCCGCGTTGCCGCTGGCGCGGAGGCCAAACCCGGTTCACGGGGTGACGCCGGAGCCGGCGGCCGCCGACGCTGGGGGGACGGTGGTCTCGTGACCGATCCGGAGTACATCCGGGGACTCGATGAAAGTGCCGCCCTGCGGCGCCACTTCCGTCATGCCGACGAGGGCGGCGGTCTGCGGTACGTCGAAGTGGTGCCCGATCGCGGTGAGCTGACCGTCGTCAAGCAGGCGGAACTCACGGCGGCGGGTCGGCTTCACCGGTACGGCTGGGAGTTCGCGGGCAGGCCCACGCGGGTGAGGGCGGGGTGCCGGGGAGCGCCGCGCGGTCCGGCATTCGCCTCTTGCCCGAGGTCCCGCCGCCCGCCCGCCGCGGGCGTACTGCCTGGATCGGCTCATGGATCCTGTGGGCGGGACGGGCGAGGCGCAGGAGAAGGCGGCGGTTGCCGTCTGGTTCGGTGGGGCGTCCGTGGGATGCTGGTTCTGTTGCCCGTTCTGGGCGCTGGTCTCCTGCGGGGCGCTGCCGCTGGCCCTGGTGGGCCTGGTGCGGTCCTGGGTCGAGTACCGGGCGTCGGGAGCGGGGCGGGCGAGCAAGCGGCGAGCCGTGGAGGGCGGCGGGTTGTCTCTGCTGGGGGCGACGGCGGCTATCGCCTGCCTGGTGTTCCTGGCCCGCCACCCGGAGCTTCCCGTCCAGGGATAGGCGTTGTCGTGAAGCTAGGCCGCCTTGGAGCGCGGCCTGCGGATGTCCGGGGCGGATGGCTGGGCGTCGTCCGCCGGGAAGGTGTCGGCCTCACCGAAGTCGGGGGCCTGGAAGGGGTTGGTCGCCGGGGGCGGCGATGCCTCGGTAGGGCGGTGGGGCCGGCCTTCCGGGGCGGAGAACAGTGACGTCGAGTCGATGGGAGGGCTCTCTTTCGTGACAGGTCCCCGAGGGGGCCTGGTGTGCCGTGCCGGGCACAGCGGTACTACAGCTTGGTCATCTTGGCGTACGGGCTCAAGATCCGCATCTGCGAGGAGCCGAAGTCGACGAGCGCCGCGACGCCCTCTTCGATGCCGATCACGCGGCCGAGGCCGTACATGTCGTGCGTGACCTGGTCGCCCAGGGCGAAGTGCTTGGGGACCGGCGCGACCGGGGCCTTGAAGGGGCTCGTCGGCAGATGGCGCTTCGGTGCGGAGGGCTTTGTCATGACTCATTATGCGCCTTCGCGCACCCCGTTTGCTGTGGCCGTCGGCACAGTTCGCTGAGGGCGCCCCGCAGCACGCCTCTGACCTGCGGTTTCGAGACGTAACGCGACAAAATTGCACCGAGGTCCAACCTCACGGGGGTGGCGGCGATCCGGGCTGTACGCCATGTGGGGGACGTGCGGGCTTGCGAGGCGGGAGCGGCGGGGCAGGGGGCTGCCTGGAGCGGTCCGGGGAAGGCGGGCCACTGGCGGCCGGCGCCACTAACTGACCGCGCCGGGCGAGCGATCGACCTGAATCCCCCTTCCGCCAGGAACCAGGTCTACCATCGACCCAGCACCGACCAACCAACCTCAAAGCCCGAAATGCCCCTTCCTCAAGAAGCAAGCAATTCCCTCTGCCCCACCCCCTAACCCCCCAGCTCACACCCTGTGCTCCCCGCGCCTGCGGGGGTGTTCCCCAGTCGACGTCGTGGACGGGGCGCTCGTCACGGTGCTCCCCGCGCCTGCGGGGGTGTTCCCGGCGCGATACCGGCGCCCGCCCTCGACTACCAGTGCTCCCCGCGCCTGCGGGGGTGTTCCCCTTCACGACGTGTTCCCCCTGTACTGCTGCATGTGCTCCCCGCGCCTGCGGGGGTGTTCCCCGCACGTCCAGCCGACCGGCTACGTCGTCTCCGTGCTCCCCGCGCCTGCGGGGGTGGTTCCGAGAATCGGTAGGAGGCCGGGCCCGCGAGCTGGTGTTCCCCGTGTCTGCGGGGACGGTCTTCAGGGCTGCCATCGTCCGCCGTCCCCCTGCCCCCTGCCCCCTGCCCCCTGTGGCGTTTTCCGGTGCTCGGGGTCCGGCTGCTGGAGCGGAGGTGGGATCAGTCGTCCAGGGACAGGCGGGGTTTGGGGGTGTCGGTGCGGCCGGTTTGGGGGCGGCGGTTGCCGGCGAGGTAGGGGGTGGGCCAGTGGATGCCGGGGCCGGTGTAGGACTGTTCGGCGGCGGCGTGCAGGGTCCAGTTGGGGTCGTAGAGGTGGGGGCGGCCCAGGGCGCACAGGTCGGTGCGGCCCGCCAGGATCAGGGAGTTGACGTCGTCCCAGGAGGAGATCGCGCCCACGGCGATCACCGGGACCCGGACCTCGTGGCGGATGCGGTCGGCGAACGGGGTCTGGTAGGAGCGGCCGAACTCCGGCCGCTCGTCGGAGACGACCTGGCCGGTGGAGACGTCGATCGCGTCGGCGCCGTGCGCGGCGAAGGCGCGGGCGATCTCCACCGCGTCCTCGGCACTCGTGCCGCCCTCGGCCCAGTCGGTGGCGGAGACGCGGACCGTCATCGGCCGTTCGGCGGGCCATACCGAGCGAACCGCGTCGAAGACCTCCAGCGGAAAGCGCAGGCGCCGCTCCAGTGAGCCGCCGTACGCGTCGGTGCGGCGGTTGGTGAGGGGGGACAGGAAACTGGACAGCAGGTAGCCGTGGGCGCAGTGCAGTTCGAGCAGATCGAAGCCGACGCGGGCGGCGCGCCAGGCGGCCGAGGTGAACTGCTCGCGAATGTCGGTGAGTTGTGCGCGGGTCAGTTCGCGGGGAAGCTGGCTGTCCGGGCGGTAGCGCAGCGGGGACGGGGCCACGATCGGCCAGTTGCCGCTCGGCAGCGGCTCGTCGATCCCCTCCCACATCAGCTTGGTCGAGCCCTTGCGGCCCGAGTGGCCCAGCTGCACGCCGATCGCCGTGCCCGGTGCCTGCCGGTGCACGAAGCCGGTGATCCGCCGCCACGCCTCCGCCTGGCGGCCGGTGTAGAGGCCGGCGCAGCCGGGGGTGATGCGGCCCTGCTCGCTCACGCACACCATCTCGGTCATGACCAGCGCCGCACCGCCGAGCGCACGGGCGCCGAGGTGGACGAGGTGGAAGTCGCCGGGCACGCCGTCGATGGCCGAGTACATGTCCATCGGCGAGACGACGACCCGGTTGCGCAGGGTCAGGCCGCGCAGCCGGAACGGGGTGAACATCGGGGGCGTGCCGGGCGGGCAGCCGAACTCGCGCTCCACGGACTCGGTGAAGCGGGCGTCGCGCAGCCGGAGGTTGTCGTGGGTGACGCGGCGGCTGCGGGTGAGCAGGTTGAAGGCGAACTGGCGGGACGGCTGGTCCCGGTACCGGCGCACGTTCTCGAACCATTCCAGGCTCGCCCGCGCGGCCCGCTGGGTCGAGGCGACGACGGGCTTGCGTTCCGCCTCGTACGCCGTCAACGCGGCCGGTACGTCCGGCTGTTCGCGCAGGCAGGCGGCGAGCGCCAGCGCGTCCTCGACGGCCAGTTTGGTGCCGGAGCCGATGGAGAAGTGGGCGGTGTGGGCGGCGTCGCCGATCAGCACGAGGTTGCCGTGCGACCAGCGGTCGTTGACCACCGTACGGAAGGTCGTCCAGGCGGAGTTGTTGGAGCGCAGGGGACGGCCGCGCAGCGCCTCCGCGAAGACCTTGGCGCAGCGGTCGGTCGATTCGCGCGGGTCCATCTCGTCGTACCCGGCCGCCCGCCAGACCTCTTCGCGCATCTCGATGATGACCGTGGAGGCGTCCGGCGAGAACGGGTAGCCGTGCAGCTGCATCACGCCGTGCTCGGTTTCGGCGATCTCGAAGCGGAAGGAGTCGAAGGCGAAGTCGGCGGCGAGCCAGATGTAGCGGCAGCGGTGGCCGGTGATCTGGGGGCGGAAGACGTCGGCGTAGGTCTCGCGGGTGGCGCTGTGGACCCCGTCGGCAGCGATGACCAGGTCGTACGCGGCGGTGAGGTCCCTGACCGGTGGGGCCTGGGTGCGGAACTCGATGCGCACGCCGAGGTCCTGGCAGCGGGTGTGCAGGATCTCCAGGAGGCGGTGCCGGCCGAGGGCGGCGAAGCCGTGGCCGCCGGAGGTGTGGCGGGTGCCGCGGTGGACGATGTCGATGTCGTCCCAGCGGACGAAGTGCTGTTGCAGTGCCTCGTAGACGACCGGATCGGCGTGTTCGATGCCGCCCAGGGTCTCGTCGGAGAGGACCACGCCGAAGCCGAAGGTCTCGTCGGGGGCGTTGCGCTCCCAGACGGTGACCTCACGGGCGGGGTCGAGGCGTTTGAGGAGGGCGGCGGCGTACAGGCCGCCGGGACCGCCGCCGATGATCGCGATGCGCGGCGGGTGGCCGGCCACCGCCGACGGGCGCGGGAGCGCCGAGACTTGCCGCGTCCGCTCGGGCGGGTGCGGGACCGTCGTGGCCTGTCCCGCCCGCGCAGGCAGCTGCGCGGCCACCGTGCCCTGACCCACCCGCTCAGACAGCTGCGCGGCCACCGTGCCCTGACCCACCCGCTCAGGCAGCTGCGCGGCCACCGTGCCCTGACCCGCGCGCTCAGATAGCTGCGCGGCCACCGTGCCCTGACCCGCGCGCTCAGGCAGCTGCGCGGCCACCGTGCCCTGACCCGCGCGCTCAGGCAGCTGCGCGGCCACCGTGCCCTGACCCACCCGCTCAGGCAGCTGCGCGGCCACCGTGCCCTGACCCACCCGCTCAGGCAGCTGCGCGGCCACCGTGCCCTGTCGCGCCCGCGCGGCGGTGGACGCATCTCGGCCACGGCTCCGCGGCGCTGGGGTCGGTGCGCCTGACGTCGGCATGAAGGGTCACCTTCCCTGCCACTTGGGGGGCCGTTTCTCCGTGAAGGACGCGTGGAACTCCCGGTAGTCCTCGCCGTTCATCAGCAGCGCCTGCGTCGCCGCGTCCAGTTCGACCGACGCGGCCAGCGGCATGTCCAGCTCCGCAGTCAGCAGCGCCTTCGTCTGGGCGTGGGCCAGGGCCGGCCCGTCGGCCAGGCGGCGGGCCAGCGCGCCCGCGGCCTCGTCGGCGTGGCCCTCCTCGGTCAGTTCGCTGATCAGGCCGATCCGCTCGGCCTCGGGGGCGCGGACCGGCTCGCCCAGCATCAGCAGGCGGGTGGCGTGGCCGAGGCCGACGACGCGGGGCAGCAGATAGGCCGCACCCATGTCGCCGCCGGACAGGCCGACGCGGGTGAAGAGGAAGGCGAAGCGGGCGCTCGGGTCGGCCACCCGGAAGTCGGCCGCGAGGGCGAGGACCGCGCCGGCACCCGCCGCGACCCCGTGGACGGCGGCGATCACCGGGAACGGGCATTCGCGGATCGCCCGTACCACCTGGCCGGTCATCCGGTTGAAGTCGAGAAGCTGGGCGGTGTCCAGGGCGAGGGTGGCGCCGATGATCTCGTCCACGTCGCCGCCGGAGCAGAACCCGCGCCCCTCGCCGGCCAGCACCAGGGCGCGCACCGCGCGCTCGCGGGACAGCTCGGCCAGCAGGTCGCGCAGGTCGGCGTAGGCGCCGAAGGTGAGGGCGTTGAGCTTGTCGGGGCGGGCGAGCGTGACCGTGGCGACCCCGTCGGCGATCCGGAGGCGCAGATGCTCCCAGTCGGCGGTGCGGCGGGCGGAGCCGGTGAAGGGACTCATGACGTGCGGCCTCCCTTGGGCGGCGGTGCCGTACGTTGCGCGGTCCCTCGAAGCTATCACTTGTTTGTGACTGTCGTCACGAGTGCGCGACAGACCGGGAAGGCGGAGGGCGTCTTCCGGCCGGATCGTGCCGACTGTCACCGGTCTGCTCCAGCGCCGTAACAGCGGGCTCCGGCGGGCGAGGCGGGGCGCCGGGCGGGGTAGGGCGTCCGGTACCGGGGGCGACGGCCTCCGGTGCGGGCCGCCGGCCGTTTCGGACGACCGGGCCCGTACCATTCCTACAGTCGAAAGCAGGACAGCCTGCTCCATGAACGGACTCGCCTTGCACGAACGCCCCGCCCGCCCGTCGCCCGGCCACCGCCCCTCGTCGAGTCACTTCGCGACGCCCCGCTGGTCGGCCTCCTGGCGCATGGCACTGCCGCACACCACCGCGGCGGTGCCGGCGGCCCGTGCCCTGGTGCGTTCGGCCTTCTCCGAGGTGGAGCACGCGGCCGACCGCGACACGGCGGAGCTGCTCACGGCCGAGCTGGTGGCCAACGCGGTGGAGCACACCGCGGGCCGGGGTCCGATAGAGCTGGTGGTGGAGCTGCTGCCGACCGGCTGCCAGGTCGAGGTGCACGACCCCGACCCGGCGCCGCCCGGCGGGCTGACCCGGCCGGTGCTGGAGGAGCCCGACCTGTGGCAGGAGGGCGGGCGCGGGCTGCTGCTGATCCGCGCCCTGAGCGCCGCCTGCGGACACCGCCCCACCCCGGAGGGCAAGGCGGTGTGGTTCACGCTTCCTGCGGTTCCCGCTCCGCGCCGTCCGCTGTGACACCGGCCCGGTCCGCCGCGGCGGCCAGGTCGCGGCCCAGCGTGGAGTGCCGGCGCCCGTAGGCGGCGTACACGGCGAAGCCCACCGCGAGGAACACCGCGAACTGGAGCCAGGTGTGCCAGCCGGTCTCGTACATCAGGTACAGGCAGAAGGCGATGCCGAGCAGCGGGCCCACCGGGTAGAGCGGGACGCGGAAGCTGCGGCTCAGGCCCGGCTCGCGGCGGCGCAGGGTCATCACCGCGAGGTTCACCACGGCCATGATCGCGAGGGTGCCGATGGTGCAAAGGTTCATCACCGCGTCGAGCGAGGCGAAGGCCGCCGGGAGGGCGAAGACGACGGCGACGATCAGCGTGCCCGCGACCGGCGTGGAGGTCTTCGGGGAGACCTTCTCGAAGACGCGCGGGATCAGGCCGTCGCGGGACATCGACATGAGGATGCGGGTCTGGCCGTACATCACCGCGAGGACCACGGAGGCGATGGCGACGACCGCGCCGAAGGCGATCACGCCGCCGCCGATGGTGGAGCCGGTGACCTCGTTGACGACGTAGGACAGGGCGGCGGGGCGGCCCGCGACCTGCTTGCCGCCGATGGCGCCGATGGCCGCGAGCGCGACCGCGCAGTACAGCAGCGTCACGATGCCCATGCAGACCATGATCGCGACGGGGATGTCGCGGCGGGGGTTCTTGGCCTCCTCGCCGGCGGTGGTGATCGCGTCGAAGCCGATGTACGAGAAGAACGCGGCGGTGGTGCCCGCGCCGATGCCGCCGAGGCCGGCCGGGGAGAACGGGGTGAGGTTCCCGTGCTTGAAGGCGCTGTAGCCGATGGCGCAGAAGGCGATCAGGATCACCAGCTTGACGGCGGCCATGGCGGCGGTCGCGCCGGCGCTCTCGCGTACGCCGCGCACCAGCAGCACGGAGGCCATGGCGATCACGAGCACCGCGGGCAGGTTGACGATGCCGCCGTCGCCCGGACCCGCCGACAGCACGGCGGGCAGCTGCCAGCCGACGAGGCTGTGCAGCAGCTCGTTGACGTACTGGCTCCAGCCGACCGCGACGGCCGAGATGGAGATGCCGTACTCCAGGAGCAGGCACCAGCCGACCAGGAAGGCGGTGGACTCGCCGAGACCGGCGTAGGCGAAGGAGTACGAGGAGCCGGAGACCGGGATCGCGCCGCCCAGCTCCGCGAAGGAGAAGGCGGTGAACACGCAGGTGATCGCGGCGAGGACGAAGGAGACGACGACGGCGGGGCCGGCCTGGGCGACGGAGTCGGAGAGGCCGACGAAGATGCCGGTGCCGACGATGGCGCCGACGCCGAAGCAGATGAGCTGGAAGAGGCCCATCGTGCGCTGCAGGCCGTGTCCCTCGCGGTCGGCGCCGGATTCGGCGACGAGCAGGTGGGGGGACTTGATGCGAGGAGCGGGCATTGCGGGTGGTGCTCGTTTCTGGTGGTGCGGGCGGCCGGATGACGACCGCCGGTGCGAGCGGCGGGTGCGACGGGATGCGTCGCGGGTGCGAGCGACGGGACGACGGTCGCGCCAGTGGCCCCGCCACGTGGGTGGTCGCGAGGCCGCGGGTCAGGATAATCCCTGGTCGGGGGCGGTTACCAGGGTCAGCGGCCGAGTGTGGCGACCAGCACGGCCTTGATGGTGTGCAGCCGGTTCTCGGCCTCGTCGAAGACGACGGAGTGCGCCGATTCGAACACCTCGTCGGTGACCTCCAGTGAGGTCAGGCCGTACGCCTCGTGGATCTCCCGGCCGACCTTGGTGCCGAGGTCGTGGAAGGCGGGCAGGCAGTGCAGGAACCGGACGTCCGGGTTGCCGGTGGCGCGCAGCACGTCCATGGTCACGGCGTACGGCGCGAGTGCCTTGATCCGCTCGGCCCAGACCTCCTTGGGCTCGCCCATGGAGACCCAGACGTCGGTGGCGACGAAGTCGGCACCGCGCACGCCCCCGGCGATGTCCTCGGTCAGCGTGAGCACCGCGCCGCTGGTCTTCGCCAGCTCTCGGGCGCGGGCCACGATCTCGGGGTCGGGCCAGTACTGCTCGGGCGCCACGATCCGTACGTCCATGCCGAGCAGGGCGCCGGTGACCAGGTAGGAGTTGCCCATGTTGAAGCGGGCGTCGCCGAGGTAGGCGAAGGCGGTCTTTGTCAGCGGCTTGGCGCAGTGCTCGGACATGGTGAGCACGTCGGCCAGCATCTGGGTGGGGTGCCAGTCGTCGGTGAGGCCGTTGTAGACGGGCACGCCGGCGAACGCGGCCAGTTCCTCCACCTTGGCCTGGCTGTCGCCGCGGTACTCGATGCCGTCGAACATCCGGCCGAGCACGCGGGCGGTGTCCGCCACGGACTCCTTGTGCCCGATCTGTGAGCCGGACGGGTCCAGGTACGTCGTATGGGCGCCCTGGTCGGCGGCCGCGACCTCGAACGCGCAGCGGGTGCGCGTCGAGGTCTTCTCGAAGATCAGCGCGATGTTGCGGCCCCGGAGGTGCTGGACCTCGGCCCCGGCCCGCTTGGCGGCCTTCAGCTCGGCGGCCAGCTCGATCAGGCCGCGGAACTCCTCCCCGGTGAAGTCCAGCTCCTTGAGGAAGTGGCGGCCGGCGAGGGCGGTCGGGACTGTCGCCATGAGGGCGCTCCAGGGGTACGACTGACAGGAACTCTGGAATTCTATACGAGCGCTAGTAAATTTATGCAGCCCCGCCCGGTGCGCCTCCTCACACAGGATCCCGTTCCACCGGACAGCTCATGCACCGGGGGCCTCCCCTGCCCCGCCCCAGCTCGCTGCCCGGAATCTCGATGACCTCGATGCCCCGCTTGCGCAGATGGGTGTTGGTGGTGGAGTTGCGCTCGTAGGCGACGACGACGCCGGGTTCGACGGCGAGCACGTTGCAGCCGTCGTCCCACTGCTCGCGCTCGGCCGCGTGCACGTCCTGGGTGGCGGTCAGCACCCGGATCTCGCCGAGCCCGAGTGCGGCGGCGATCGCGCGGTGCATGTGCTCCGGCGGGTGGTCGGTGACCTTCAGCTCCTTCTCGCCCGCCCCCGGCTCGATGGTGTACGAGCGCAGCATGCCGAGCCCGGCGTACTGGGTGAAGGTGTCGCCGTCGACCATCGTCATCACCGTGTCGAGGTGCATGAAGGCGCGCCGCTTGGGCATGTCGAGCGCGACGATCGTCCGGGCGGAGCCGGCCGCGAACAGTTTGTGCGCGAGCATCTCCACGGCCTGCGGGGTGGTGCGCTCGCTCATCCCGACGAGGACCGCGCCGTTGCCGATCACCAGGACGTCCCCGCCCTCGATGGTGGAGGGGTAGTCGGCCTGACCCTCGGACCAGAGGTGGAAGCGCTCCTCACGGAAGACCGGGTGGTGCCGGTAGATCGCCTCGAAGTGGACGGTCTCGCGCTGCCGGGCGGGCAGCCGCATGGCGTTGATGGCGACCCCGTCGTAGATCCAGGCGGAGGTGTCGCGGGTGAAGAGGTGGTTGGGCAGCGGGGCGAGGAGGAAGTCGTCCAGCTCCATCACATGGAAGCGGACGGAGGTCGGCTCGGCGTGCGCCGCCAGGAACTCCCGCTTGGTCATGCCGCCGACGAGGGCCTCGGCCAGCTCCCGCGCGGGCAGGTTCTCGAAGGCGGCGCGCAGATGGGCGGTGGCGAGGGGGCCGTACTCCCGCTCGTCGAAGACGCGGTCCAGGACCAGGGTGCGGGCCTCGGGCAGCGCCAGGGTCTCGACCAGCAGATCGCCGAAGAGGTGGACGGCGACGCCCCGGTCGCGCAGCACATCGGCGAACCCGTCGTGCTCGGCGCGGGCCCGGCGCACCCAGAGGACGTCGTCGAAGAGGAGGGCGTCCTTGTTGCTGGGGGTGAGCCTTTTGAGCTCGAGATCGGGCCGGTGCAGGATGACGCGGCGCAGCCGCCCGGCCTCGGAGTCGACATGGAATCCCATGTGACCATCCTGACCACCGGGGACTGGATTCACCCGTGCGTGGGCCATTTCGGGGCGCGGTTGTTGCGACTTCTATTCGTTTGTGCGGTTGGGGCGGGGGCCGGGGGCCAACGGGCGTGGGCCAACGGGCGTGGGCCAACGGGGGTGGGCCAACGGAGGTGGGCCAACGGAGGTGGGCCAACGGAGGTGGGCCAACGCGCGTAGGCAAACGCTGGTTGGCCCACGGCCGTTGTCCTTCGACCGTTTGCCTACAACCGTGGGTCCACCGGTTCCGATTCCAGTGCCAGCACCCCGAACACCGCCTCGTGCACCCGCCACAGCGGCTCGCCCGCGGCCAGCCGGTCCAGTGCTTCCAGGCCGAGGGCGTACTCGCGCAGGGCGAGGGAGCGCTTGTGGTTGAGGAAGCGGCGGCGCAGGCGGTCGAGGTTGTCGGGGCGGGTGTACTCGGGGCCGTAGATGATCCGGAGGTACTCGCGGCCCCGGCACTTGATGCCGGGCTGGACCAGGCGGCCGTCCGGGCGGTGGGCCAGGGCGGTGAGGGGCTTGACCACCATGCCCTCGCCGCCGCGGCCGGTCATCTCCAGCCACCAGTCGACGCCCGCCGCGACCGACTCGGGGTCGCCCGTGTCGACGTACAGGCGGCGGGTGGTGGCCAGCAGGCCGGTGCCGTCGTGCTCCACCAGCCGGTCCAGCAGCGCCAGTTGCTCGTCGTGCGGGAGCGCGGCGAGGCTGCGCCCCTCGGTGGCGAGGATCTGGAAGGGGGCGAGGCGCACCCCGGCGAGGCCGTCGGTGGGCCAGCAGTAGCGGCGGTAGGCGGTGGTGAACGCGGCGGCGTCCGCGGCGCGTTCGCGCTGCCGGTCCAGCAGCTCGCCCACCTCCGCGCCGCGCGACGCCGCCGCCTTGAGCGCCGCCAGCGCGGCAGGGAACACCGCCCCGGCCGCCGCTCCGACGGCCGCGTACTGGCTGCGCAGCAGGCCCGCCGCCTTCAGCGACCACGGCATCAGCTCGGCGTCCAACAGCAGCCAGTCCGTGTCCAGTTCAGACCACAGACCGGCGTCCGAGACGGCCGTGCGCAGGCGGGCGAGGATCTCCTCCGTCATCGGCTCGTCGTCGAAGAAGGGGCGCCCGGTCCGGGTGTACAGCGCGCCCGTGGGCCCCTCCACACCGAACCGCTTCGCCGCCGTCGCCGCGTCCTGGCACACCAGGACCACGGCCCGCGAGCCCATGTGCTTCTCCTCGCACACCACCCGCGCCACCCCGTCCGCCGCGTACTGCGCGAACGCCTCCCGCGGGTGCTCCAGGTAGCCGTCCACCGCGGAGGTGGCCGTCGGCGCCATGGTCGGCGGCAGGTACGGCAGCAGGCGCGGGTCGATCGCGAAGCGGCTCATGACCTCCAGGGCCGCCGCCGCGTTCTCCTCGCGGACCGCGACCATGCCGGCGTGCCGGGTCTCGACCGCCCGGCGCCCCCGCACGTCGGCGAGGTCCAGCGGGCGTCCGTCCGCTCCGCCGGGTGCCTCGGCGCGCAGCGGGCGCGCCGGCTCGTACCAGACGCGCTCGGCCGGTGCGTCGACCAGCTCCCGCTCCGGCCAGCGCAGCGCGGTCAGCTTGCCGCCGAAGACGGCGCCGGTGTCCAGGCAGATGGTGTTGTTGAGCCACGTCGCCTCCGGCACCGGGGTGTGGCCGTAGACGACCGCGGCCCGGCCCCGGTAGTCCTCCGCCCACGGGTAGCGCACGGGCAGCCCGAACTCGTCGGTCTCGCCGGTGGTGTCGCCGTACAGCGCGTGCGAGCGGACCCGGCCGGAGGTGCGGCCGTGGTACTTCTCGGGCAGCCCGGCGTGGCAGACGACGAGCTTGCCGCCGTCGAGGACGTAGTGGCTGACCAGCCCGTCGAGGAACGTCCGCACCCGCGCCCGGAACTCCTCGCTCTCGCCCTCCATCTGGGCGATGGTCTCGGCGAGGCCGTGGGTGTGCTGGACCTTGCGGCCCTTGAGGTAACGGCCGTACTTGTTCTCGTGGTTGCCCGGCACGCACAGCGCGTGGCCGGCCTCGGCCATCGACATCACGCGGCGCAGCACGCCCGGCGAGTCCGGGCCCCGGTCGACGAGGTCGCCGACGAAGACGGCGGTGCGGCCCTCGGGGTGGACGCCGTCCACGTAGCCCAACTTGCCGAGCAGCGACTCCAGTTCGGCGGAACAGCCATGGATGTCGCCGATGATGTCGAAGGGGCCGGTGAGGTGGGTGAGGTCGTTGAAGCGCTTCTCGGTGACGACGGTGGCGCTCTCGGCCTCCTCGACGCCGCGCAGCACGTGCACCTTGCGGAAGCCCTCGCGCTCCAGGTGCCGCAAGGACCGGCGCAGTTCGCGGATGTGCCGCTGGATGACCCGGCGCGGCATGTCGGCGCGGTCGGTGCGGGCCGCGTTGCGCTCGGCGCACACCTCCTCCGGCATGTCCAGGACGATGGCGATGGGCAGCACGTCGTACTGCCTGGCCAGTTCGATCAACTGACGGCGGCTGTCCTGCTGCACGCTGGTGGCGTCCACGACGGTGCGGCGCCCGGCGGCGAGCCGCTTGCCGGCGATGTAGTGCAGGACGTCGAAGGCGTCGCGGGAGGCGCCCTGGTCGTTCTCGTCGTCGCTGACCAGGCCGCGGCAGAAGTCGGAGGAGATCACCTCGGTGGGCTTGAAGTGCCGGCGGGCGAAGGTGGACTTGCCGGAGCCGGAGGCGCCGACGAGGACCACGAGGGAGAGGTCGGTGACGGGGAGGACCCGTCCGTCAGGTGTTGCGGTCATGCCGCCTTCGCCTCCTTCTCGGCGCGGATGGTGAACAGGGCCAGCTGGGTGGGCGGTCCCACCTCGGGGTCGTCGGGGCCGACGGGCGCGAACTCCACGTCGTAGCCGTGCCGTTCGGCGACTTCGGCGGCCCAGGTGCGGAATTCGGCGCGGGTCCACTCGAAGCGGTGGTCGCCGTGCCGGACGTGTCCGGCGGGCAGGGTCTGCCAGCGGACGTTGTACTCGACGTTCGGGGTGGTCACGACGACCGTGCGGGGGCGGGCGTGCCCGAACACGGCGTACTCCAGGGCGGGCAGCCGGGGCAGGTCGAGGTGTTCGACGACCTCGCTGAGCACGGCGGCGTCGTAGCCCTTGAGCCGCTTGTCGGTGTAGGCGAGCGAGCCCTGTATCAACCGGACGCGGGACGCCTGCCGTTCGCCCATGCGGTCGAGCTTGAGCCGCCGGGAGGCGATGGTGAGCGCCCGCACCGACACGTCGACGCCGACGATCTCGGTGAAGCGGACGTCCTTCAGCAGTTCCTGCACCAACTGCCCTTGTCCGCAGCCGAGGTCGAGCACGCGGGCGGCGCCGCGGGCGCGCAGCGCGGTGACGATCGCGTCCCGGCGCTGGACCGCGAGCGGGGTCGGCTTCTCCTCCGCCTCGGTCTCCTCGCCGACCGCGTTGTCGATCGCCTCGACCTCGCTGTCGTCGGCCTCGGCGAGCCGCACCAGCTCCAGCGCCTCGCGCGCCTGCCGGGTCAGCGACCAGCGGCGGGAGAGATAGCGGCTGGTGATCAGCTGCTGCTCCGGGTGGCCGGGCAGCCAGCCCTCGCCGGCCCGCAGCAGCTTGTCGACCTCGTCGGCGGAGACCCAGTAGTGCTTGGCGTCGTCGAGGACCGGCAGCAGGACGTACAGGTGGCGCAGCGCCTCGGCGAGGGTCAGCGTCCCGGATTCGAGCACGAGCCGGACGTACCGCGAGTCGCCCCACTGCGGGAACTCGCTGTCCAGCGGCACCGGTTGGGCGTCCACGCGCCAGCCCAGCGGCTCGAACAGCCGGTGGACGAGCGGCGCGCCGCCGCGGGCCGGCAGGGCCGGGACCTCGATGCGCAGCGGCAGTGGGGCGGCGGCCCGCTCGGGGCGGGCGGCGCACACCCCGCGCATGGCGCTGGAGAAGACGGCGCTCAGCGCGACGGCGAGGAGGGAGGAGGCGGCGTAGGGGCGGTCGTTGACGTACTGCGCGAGTGCCGCGTCGGGGGCGCCGCCGCGGCCCTTGCCCTTGCCGCGCCGCACCAGCGCCGCGGGATCGGTCTCCAGCAGCAGGGCGGCCGTGCAGCGCGCGTCCTCCGCTTCGGGGTAGAAGACGTGCGCGGTGCCGTAGGACGTGGAGAAGCGCTGCGATTTGTCCGGGTGCTTGTGCAGCAGGTACCCGAGGTCGGTGGCCGGGTTGGCGGCGTCGCCGCTGAGGGAGATCGTCAGGAACACATGTCCGAGTCTGGCGCTCCGGTCACCCCGCTGACCACCGGTTTTCACGCCGCTCGGCGGCCTTCTGCGTGGTTGCGTACGCAACGGCATGCATGATGGACGTATGGATCTCCGAGTCTTCACCGAACCCCAGCAGGGCGCGACCTACGACACGCTCCTGCGCGTCGCCCAGACCGCCGAGGAACTCGGCTACGACGCCTTTTTCCGTTCCGACCATTACCTCCACATGGGCAACGTGGACGGGCTGCCCGGCCCCACCGACGCCTGGATCACCCTCGCCGGCATCGCGCGGGAGACCAGCCGCATCCGGCTCGGCACCCTGATGACGGCCGGCACCTTCCGCCTCCCCGGCGTGCTGGCCATCCAGGTGGCGCAGGTCGACCAGATGTCCGGCGGCCGGGTGGAGCTGGGCCTCGGCTCGGGGTGGTACGAGGAGGAGCACAAGGCGTACGGCATTCCGTTCCCGAAGGAGAAGTTCGGGCGGCTGGAGGAGCAGCTGGCGATCGTCACCGGGCTGTGGGAGACGCCGGTCGGCGAGCGGTTCAGCTACGACGGCTCGTACTACCGGTTGCAGGACTCCCCCGCGCTGCCGAAGCCGGCGCAGCGCCGGGTGCCGGTGCTCATCGGCGGTCACGGCGCCAAGCGCACTCCGGCGCTGGCGGCGAAGTACGCCACCGAGTTCAACATCCCCTTCGCCTCCGTGGAGGACAGCGAGCGGCAGTTCGGCCGGGTGCGGGCGGCGGCCGAGGAGCGCGGGCGCAAGGGTGACGACCTGGTGTACTCCAACGCGCTGGTCGTCTGTGTCGGCAAGAACGACGCCGAGGTCAAGCGGCGGGCGGAGGCCATCGGCCGCGAGGTGGACGAGCTGAAGGCCAACGGTCTCGCGGGCTCCCCGGCTCAGGTCGTGGAGAAGCTGGGCCGCTATGCGGCGGTGGGTTCGCGGCGGGTCTACCTCCAGCTGCTGGACCTGGACGACCTGGCCCACCTGGAACTGATCGCGTCCGAGGTCATGCCGCAGCTCGGCTGAGGTCCGGCCGGCGCCGGCACCGTCGCCCCGCGGGCGGTGCCGCGCGCCCGATGCGGGATCGTGGCGCGAACCGTCGTACGTCACCCCGCGCGGCGGCTACGCGCAGGGTGCGCCTCCGAAGGGGCTGCGCTGGTTGTCGTTCGCCGAGGTCACCTCCTCGCGCGCGGCCAGCTTGCGCAGCATCTCGCGGACGCGGTCGCGGGACTCGTCGGCCGCATCGATCGCCTCCATGCACTGCCAGTACGTCGTCTCGTCCGCCGCGGCGCTGGCCATGCCGACCAGGGCCATGCCGACCTCGCCGAGCAGTCCGCCGAGGCAGAGCAGGGTCTCGCGGGCGTCCTCCAGCCGGGTGAGCTGGGCGGCGCGCAGATCGCCGGGGTCCAGTTCGGGCGGGTCGAGGGCGCCGCAGCCCCGGCCCGCCAGCTCGGTCAGCCCGAGCGCCTCGCCGCGCAGCTCCGGCGGTCCGGAGACCGCGAGCCTGCTGCCGATCGCCTGGGCGAGGGCCTGTGCCTGCCACACCTCCGCCATCAACTCACGTGTGTCCGCGCCGTTCGCCAGGGCTCTCCTGCTGGTGAGGATGAGTCGTACCGCGTCCATCCGTCGCCCCCGTCCCTTCACGCACTCGCTCGTACGTTCACTGACTCTCCTGTCCACTACCCAGAGTGAGGGTCGTTGGTGCGAAAAGCTAGAGGAAGCCCGAAATCTGGGGACAACAATTCGGATTCGGCAGGTGAATTGACTTCGGAGAGTGATAACGGAACCAGGGCGTCCGCCTGTTGTCAGTCTCCGGGCGCCGGAAAGCGGTGTTCGTTGCGGTCGATCTTCTCGGACAGGGCGGTCAGCGGGTCGATGTCCAGGACCGCGCAGAACTGGAGGAGGTAGGCGAGGACGTCGGCGACCTCGTCGCGGACGCGGTGCGCGGTGGCCGGGTCGGACATCACCCGAGCCGATTCCTCGGGGGTCAACCACTGGAAGATCTCGACCAGTTCGGAGCTCTCCACGCTCAGCGCGGAGGCGAGGTTCTTGGGGGTGTGGTACTGCCCCCAGTTCCGGGCGGCGGCGAACTCGGTGAGCCTGCGCTGGAGTCGGGGGAGGTCAGGGTGTTCCGTCACCCTTCAGGTGTACCACTGTGACGCCCTCGGCCCCCGCGCACCAGGAGGCGTCCTGCACCGCCGCGACCAGCCGGATGTGCCCGTGCCCGCCCATCGCGGCCGCGAGGCGCAGCAGGGACCGGCGCTGGGCCGGGTCGAGGGAGCGGTCGAAGCCGTCGGCGAGGACGGTGAGGCAGCGCAGGGCGTCGGGGACCTCGCCGGGCGGGTCCATGGCCAGCACACCGGGGCCGGTCAGCAGCACCAGCGTGAGGGCCAGGTAGCGCAGTTCGCCCTCGCCGAGCCGGGCCAGCTGGGTGCGGTGGCCGTCGCCGCGGTCGAGCAGGGCGCGCACCGTGCCGCCGGCGAGCGGTTCGGCGATCAGGTCGTCCACCGGGCCCGCGCAGCCCGCGCGCAGCGCCTCGACCAGCCGGCCGTGCCGGCGGGCGCACTCGGCGCGGGTGCGCCACAGCACGTCGGCGAGGTTGTCGCAGCCGGGCATCAGGCGGCCGGAGCCGGTGGGCACGGGGGTGCGCATGCAGTCCGGGCGGGGGTCGCAGACGAAGACCGAGCGCAGGGCGACGACTATCTGCTCGGCGGCGGCCAGCACCCTGCGCTGTCCGTCCGTCTTGCCGGCCACGCGCAGCGGGAGCAGGGCGGTGCCGAGGCGGTCGTCGGGCAGCGGCGCGCGGGTCACCGGTGCGGTGCCCGCGGTGTGCCAGGCGGCCTGGACGGCGCGGCGCTCCGGGTCGCGTAACGCGGTCTGGAGCAGGACGAGTTCGCCCGCGGTCAGCCGTTCGCCCACGATCCGCGGCTGCGGTTCGGCCTGTACGGCGAGGTCGAGCCGGACCGGGCCCTCGGCGCCGTCGGCCGTGCAGCCGATCCGGAAGCCCCGCCGCCCCTCGCCGTCGGGGCGGGCCCGCTCGGGGACGCAGGCGGCCGGATCGGGGAACGCCTCCACGAGCGGCGCGCCTCCGGCGAGCCGGGCCAGTGCCTCGTACGCGGCCAGCGCGGTCGTCTTCCCTGATCCGCTGGGGCCCGCGAACACCGTGACCGCCCCCAGCGGGAAGCCCGCGCCCCGGTGTCCGGCGAACGCCGACAGCCGCAGCTCGGTGATCCGGGGCCGTACGTCGGGGGGCTCGGGAGGCTCCGGCGCGGCGGTCCCGCCGAGCGCCTCGACCACCGGCGGCTCGGCGGACGCGAAAGGCATGGCCATGCCCGGAACGTAGGGCTCCGCCGAGGGGGCGAACCGTTTACCCGGCGGATGTTCCCACGTTCGGGGGCGTTCACGGCAACAACGGGGACCCGGCTTCACCCGGTGGGGCGACGCGGGGGCCCCGGCTCACGCCGTCCCCTCCATCAGCCCGCTGACCTCCGTGCCCGGCGGCGTCAGCAGGAAGACGTTGCGGTCCACCCGGTGCATCCCGCTGCCCAGGCCGAAGACGACGCCGGTGCTGAAGTCGAGGACGCGCTTGGCGACATCGCCCTCGGCGCCGGACAGGTCGAGGAGGACGGGCGCGCCCGCCATCACCGTCTCGGCGACCTCGCGCGCGTCGGCGAAGACGTTGACCCGCAGGACCACGAAGCGGCGCCGGGTCTCGGTCTCGTCGTCCGGGAGGGAGCGGTGGTTGACCGCGGAGGGCCACGCGTCGCGGCCCCGTAGTGGCACGACCTGGGCGAGCCCTTCCCACTGTTCATCGGTGACGTCGTAACGGCTCACCGGCTCCCCCCGACCTGACTCGCTTTCCATGCCTGCACCAGCCAATTCTTACGCCAAGTCACCCGTTCGGCCCAACAGCGACACACAGCGACACGGAAGCGATCGGTCCGCCGGCGCGAACACCGCCCCAATCTTGGCCAGATGTGCGAATATGCCCGCTTCTTACCGCCCTCATACCGGACTCTTCACCGCTGGTCGCGCACCGGTCACGCACCGCCGCTAGCGTCCGGTCCCGTGCACTTGGCAGAAACACAGCAGGTGACGCCCGGCCGGCGGACGCAGTCGGCGGTGTCCGCCGTACCCGGACCGCGCGCGGGGGCGCCCGGCGGCCCGGCGCAGTGGCATCGCGTCCTCACGCTCCTGGCCGACGTGAGCCTCTTCATCGGCACCCGCTCCCTGTGGACCCAGGCGGCCACGCACCGCCTCGTCCTCGCCGGGGTCATCTCCCTCTGTTACGCGGCGATCCTGGTGACCGGCGTCCTCGCGCTCACTGTCCGCCGGGCCCGTTCGCTGGCCCGCCTGGACCTGGTGGTGCTGGCGACCGCGGTCACCCTCGCCCTGTGCGGCTGGGCGCTGAACCACGGCGGCGGCGACGAGGCGCTCCTGACCACGCAGGCCGCCAGGGAACTCGTCCACGGGCACCAGATGTACGACCATCCCTGGCCCTGGCTGTTCCGCATCAGGGGCGTCGCCCTGACCGCGACGACGACCGGCGGGTACGACTACACGTACGGCTATCCCCCGCTCGCGCCACTGCTCACCGTCCCGTTCCTGTGGCTGGGCCACGGCGGCGCCCCGGCGACGGCGGTGGCCACCCTCGCGCTGATCGCGGGCACGATCGCGCTGTGGCGGATGGTCCCGGCGCAGTGGCGGTCGGCGGTCACGCTGGTCTGCCTCGGCTCCGGTCTGCTGACCAGCTACGGCCGCCAGGGCTACCCGGCGATCCTCGCCCTCGCGCTGCTGATCCCGGTGGTGGTCCGCTGGCCCCGGCTCGGCGCGCGCGGCCGGCTGGGCGCCTCCGGAATCGCCCGTGCCGGCTGCCTCGGCGCGGCCTGCGCGGCCCAGCAACTCCCCTGGTTCGTCGCGCCGTTCCTGCTCGCCGGGATCTACGCGGTGCGCCGGGGCGAGCTGGGCGGCCGGGCGGCCGCGCGCGTGGTGCTGCGGATCACCGGGATCGCCGTCCTGGCCTTCCTGCTGGCCGACGCCTATCTCATCGTCACCGAGCCCGGACCGTGGCTGCGCGGCATCGTGCTGCCGCTGACCCAGGGCGCCGTGCTGCACGGCCAGGGCATCGTCGGCGTCTCCCTGTACTTCACCCACGGCAGCGACCGGCTCGACTGGTACGGGCACGCGAGCATGCTGCTGGCCGCCGCCCTGCTGGCCCTGTTCGTGCTGTTCGTGCGGCGCCTCGGACCGGCCGCGACCGTGCTGCCCTGGTGCGCGTTCTTCCTGGCGACGCGCTCGCAGGACGGCTACTACCTGATGATGACCCCGCTGTGGCTGGCGGCGGCGGTCACCGCGCCCCTGCCGGAGTTCGCGGGCGCCTGGCAGCCCCGGCCGCGCTTCCTTGCGGGCCCGGCGCGCAGGCCCGCCCGGCTCGCCGCCGTCCCGGTGCTGCTCGCGCCCGCGCTGATCAGCGCGGTCCTCGCGGCCACCGGAAGCCCGCCGCTGCGGATGGACATCGCGGCGGTACGGCCTCTCGCGCCCGGCGCGATCGCCGCGGTGACCCTGAACGTCGCCAACACCGGCGACGAGGCGCTCACCCCGCACTACATGCTCACCACCGGCCAGGGCATGAGCCGCTACTGGCTGCTCGCCCACGGCCCGGCCACCATCCCGGCGCACGGCACGGCGAGCGTCGAACTGCGCGCCCCCACCGGCCGCTTCACGCTTCCGGGGAAGCGGAACGCCCGGCTGCGGCTGCGCGCCTTCACCGGCGGACCCCAGACGCTCTCCACCAGGGACGTACGCCCCTCCGAGCTGCGCGTCAAGGGCTGAACGCCGCCCCGCGACGGGGGGGGGGGGGGGGGGGGGGGGGGGGGGGGGGGGGGGGGGTGCGGGGGGGGGGGGGGGGGGGGGGGGGGGGGGGGAGGGGGAGAGGAGGGGGAAAAACACAAAAAAA
>NZ_JBWKES010000047.1:0-12252 GCF_056435325.1 Streptomyces sp. NPDC043952 | reverse complement strand
CCCCACACCCCGACCGGCAGCCCACGAACCCCCCCCCCCCCACCCCCCCCCCCTCCCCCCCCCCCCCCCCCCCCCCGCCGTCGTACCAGGGCGTGCGCCCGCCGGAGCGGCGCGGGTCACAGCCGCAAGGGGAGAAAACTCACAAGCGAATGCTCTGCACTCTTTTGAGCCCCCTGGCCTAGCATCCGAGCCATGACGGTCCTGCCTGACGACGGGCTCCCACTGGCCGCCGAGTTCCCTGACGCGACACACGAGCAGTGGCAACGCCTGGTCGAGGGTGTGCTGCGCAAGTCGGGCAAGGAAGTCTCGGGCGCGGCAGCTGAGGACGCTCTGTCCACGACCCTGGAGGACGGGCTGCGCACCCGTCCCCTGTACACGGCGCGCGACACCGCGCCCGACCCCGGTCTGCCGGGCTTCGCCCCGTATCTGCGCGGTGCGCGCCCCGAGGGCCAGGTCGCGGGCGGCTGGGACGTACGCCAGCGGCACACGGCGCTCGCCGACGGCGCGGTCCTCGCCGACCTGGAGAACGGCGGCACCTCGCTGTGGCTGGTGCTCGGCGAGGGCGGCATCCCGCTCGCCGACCTGGGCCGGGCCCTGGAGGGCGTCTACCTGGACCTCGCGCCCGTCGTGCTGGACGCCGGAAAGGACACCGGGCGGGCCGCCGAGGCGCTGCTCGCCCTGTACGCGGACAACGGCGTCGAACCGAAGGCCGTACGCGGCAATCTGGGCGGCGACCCGCTCGGGTACGAGGCCCGCACCGGCGCCGCGCAGGACCTCGCGCCGTACGCCGAGCTGGCCGCGCGCTGCGCCGAGGACTATCCGGGACTGCGCGCGCTGACCGTGGACGCGCTGCCGTACCACGAGGCCGGCGGCTCGGCCGCGCAGGAGCTCGGCGCCTCGCTCGCCACCGGCGTGGCCTATCTGCGGGCGCTGACCGAGGCGGGCCTGAGCGTCGAACAGGCCGCAGGTCAGCTGGAGTTCCGGTACGCGGCCACCGCCGACCAGTTCCTGACCATCGCCAAGCTGCGCGCGGCGCGCCGGCTGTGGGCGCGGGTCGCGGAGGTCAGCGGCGCGCCCGGTGCCCAGACCCAGCACGCGGTCACGTCGCCGGTGATGATGACCCGGCGCGACCCGTGGGTGAACATGCTGCGCACCACGGTCGCGACGCTCGCCGCCGGGGTGGGCGGCGCCGACTCCGTGACGGTGCTGCCGTTCGACCACGCGCTCGGCCTGCCCGACGCGTTCGCCCGGCGCATCGCCCGCAACACCTCCACCATCCTGATCGAGGAGTCGTACCTCGCGCGGGTCATCGACCCGGCGGGCGGCTCCTGGTACGTGGAGCGGCTCACCGACGAACTCGCCCAGGCCGCCTGGGAGTTCTTCCGGACCATCGAGCGCGACGGCGGCCAGGCGGCCGTGCTGCGCTCCGGGCGGCTGCGCACCGACCTCGCCACGACCTGGGCGGAGCGCTCCAAGAAGCTCGCCCGGCGGCGCGAACCCATCACCGGGGTCAGCGAGTTCCCGCTGCTGGCCGAGAAGCCGGTGGAGCGCGAGCCCGCGCCGCGGCCGCCGTCCGGCGGGCTGCCGCGGGTGCGCCGGGACGAGGCGTTCGAGGAGCTGCGGGCGCGTTCCGACGCCCATCTCGCGGCGACCGGCGCCCGCCCGCGGATCTACCTCGCCACGCTCGGCTCGGCCTCCGAGTACACCGCGCGGGCCTCCTTCGCCGCCAACCTGTTCCAGGCCGGCGGCATCGAGCCGGTCACCAAAGGGACCTTCGAGGACAGCGGCGCCACCGAGGCCGTGCTGTGCTCCAGCGACGCCGGGTACGCCGAACAGGCCGAGGAGACCGCCGCATTGCTGCGCGCCGCCGGCGCCCGGCACCTGTTCCTGGCGGGCCGGGGCGAGTACGCCGGTGTCGACTCGTACGTCTTCGCGGGCTGCGACGCCGTCGATGTGCTGTCCGCGACTCTCGACCGCATGGGAGTGTCCTGATGGGAATCCCCGACTTCTCCGGCATCGAGCTGGGGACCCCGGTGGCCGGCGGCAGCGCCGAGGAGTGGCAGGCGGCCGTCAAGCGGGCCACCGGCGGCGCCGAGCCGCTGTGGGAGACCCCGGAGGGCATCGGGGTCAAGCCGCTGTACACCGGGCGTGACCTGGAGGGCCTGGACTTCCTGGACACCTATCCGGGCATCGCGCCGTACCTGCGCGGCCCGTACCCGACGATGTACGTCAACCAGCCCTGGACGATCCGCCAGTACGCGGGCTTCTCCACCGCCGAGGAGTCCAACGCCTTCTACCGGCGCAACCTGGCGGCGGGCCAGAAGGGCCTGTCGGTCGCCTTCGACCTGCCCACGCACCGCGGTTACGACAGCGACCACCCGCGGGTGACCGGCGATGTCGGCATGGCGGGCGTGGCGATCGACTCGATCTACGACATGCGGCAGCTGTTCGACGGGATCCCGCTGGACAGGATGACGGTGTCGATGACGATGAACGGCGCCGTGCTGCCGGTGCTGGCGCTGTACATCGTGGCCGCCGAGGAGCAGGGCGTACCGCCCGAGAAGCTGGCCGGGACCATCCAGAACGACATCCTCAAGGAGTTCATGGTCCGCAACACCTACATCTATCCGCCGAAGCCGTCGATGCGGATCATCTCCGACATCTTCGCGTACACCTCGCAGCGGATGCCGCGCTACAACTCCATCTCGATCTCCGGGTATCACATCCAGGAGGCGGGCGCGACGGCGGATCTGGAGCTGGCGTACACCCTCGCGGACGGGGTGGAGTACATCCGCGCGGGGCGTGAAGCCGGCCTGGACGTGGACGCGTTCGCGCCGCGCCTGTCGTTCTTCTGGGCGATCGGCATGAACTTCTTCATGGAGGTCGCCAAGCTCCGGGCGGCCCGGCTGCTGTGGGCCAAGCTGGTCTCCCAGTTCGAGCCGGAGAACACCAAGTCCCTTTCGCTGCGCACCCATTCGCAGACCTCGGGCTGGTCGCTGACCGCGCAGGACGTCTTCAACAACGTCACGCGCACGTGCGTGGAGGCGATGGCCGCGACCCAGGGCCACACCCAGTCGCTGCACACCAACGCCCTGGACGAGGCGCTGGCGCTGCCCACCGACTTCTCGGCCCGCATCGCCCGCAACACCCAGCTGCTCATCCAGCAGGAGTCGGGCACCACCCGCGTCATCGACCCGTGGGGCGGCAGCGCGTACGTCGAGCGGCTGACGTACGACCTCGCCCGCCGGGCCTGGGCGCACATCCAGGAGGTGGAGCAGGCGGGCGGCATGGCGCAGGCCATCGACGCCGGCATCCCCAAGCTGCGCGTGGAGGAGTCGGCGGCCCGTGTGCAGGCCCGCATCGACTCCGGGCGGCAGCCGGTGATCGGCGTCAACAAGTACCGGGTGGACAGCGACGAGCAGATCGACGTGCTCAAGGTCGACAACTCCTCGGTGCGCGCGCAGCAGATCGAGAAGCTGCGCCGGCTGCGCGCGGAGCGCGACGAACAGGCGTGCCGGGACGCGCTGGACGCGCTCACCCGCGCCGCCGAGGGCACCGGGAACCTGCTGGAGCTGGCGGTGCGCGCGGCCCGCGCCAAGGCGACCGTCGGCGAGATCTCCGACGCCCTGGAGAAGGTGTACGGGCGGCACGCGAGCCAGATCCGTACGATCTCCGGCGTGTACCGCAACGAAGCAGGCGAGTCCCCGTCGGTGGACCGCACCCGTGCCCTGGTGGACGCGTTCGAGGAGGCGGAGGGGCGCCGGCCGCGCATCCTGGTCGCCAAGATGGGCCAGGACGGCCACGACCGGGGCCAGAAGGTGATCGCGACGGCGTTCGCCGACCTCGGTTTCGACGTGGACGTCGGCCCGCTGTTCCAGACGCCGGACGAGGTCGCCCGGCAGGCGGTCGAGGCGGATGTGCACGTGGTCGGCGTGTCCTCGCTGGCCGCCGGTCACCTCACCCTGGTACCGGCGCTGCGCGAGAAGCTGGCGGAGGAGGGCCGCGAGGACATCATGGTCGTGGTCGGCGGGGTGATCCCGCCGCAGGACGTGCCCACGCTCCTGGAGATGGGCGCCACGGCCGTGTTCCCGCCCGGCACGGTGATCCCGGACGCGGCCCACGACCTGGTCCGGCGCCTGGCGGCCGACCTCGGCCACGAGCTGTAGGGCCCCGATGGCCCCGATCGATCTCGACACGTATGTGAAGGGTGTGCTCGACGGGAAGCGGGCCCTGGTGGCCCGCGCCATCACGCTCGTCGAGTCCACCCGGCCACAACACCGGGTGCTGGCGCAGGAGTTGCTGACCCGGCTGCTGCCGCACAGCGGCCGGGCCCGGCGGATCGGCATCAGCGGCGTGCCGGGAGTCGGCAAGTCGACGTTCATCGACGCGTTCGGCACCATGCTGACCTCGCTGGGCCACCGGGTCGCCGTCCTCGCCGTCGACCCCTCCTCGACCCGCACCGGCGGTTCCATCCTCGGTGACAAGACGCGGATGGAGCGGCTGTCGGTCGACCCGGCGGCCTTCGTGCGGCCCTCCCCCAGCGCGGGCACGCTGGGCGGGGTCGCGAAGGCCACCCGTGAGTCGATGGTGGTGATGGAGGCGGCCGGCTACGACGTGGTCCTCGTGGAGACCGTCGGCGTCGGGCAGTCGGAGACGGCGGTCGCCGACATGGTCGACTCCTTCCTGCTGCTCACCCTGGCGCGCACCGGCGACCAGTTGCAGGGCATCAAGAAGGGCGTCCTGGAGCTGGCCGACGTGATCGCCGTCAACAAGGCGGACGGCCCGCACGAGCGCGACGCGCGGGCGGCGGCACGGGAGTTGGCGGGCGCGCTGCGGCTGATGCACGGCAAGGACGCGTTCTGGACCCCGCCGGTACTGCATTGCAGCGCACGCGAGTCCACGGGCCTCGGCACGGTGTGGGAACGGCTGGAGCAGCACCGGACGCTGCTCGACTCGACCGGCCGGCTCACCGCCAAGCGGCGCGACCAGCAGGTCGACTGGACGTGGGCGATGGTCCGCGACGAACTGCTCGGCCGGCTGCACGCGGACCCGGCGGTCCGCGCGGTGGCACCGGAACTCGAACGGCAGGTCAGGGACGGCACGTTGACGGCGACGCTGGCGGCGGAACGGATCCTGGGCGCCTTCGAGGGCGGCGCGGGCGGTCCGGGTACGGCTAGCTGAGTCCGCCCCGTTCGCAGATCTGCCGCGCCACCTCCCGGAGTTTGATGTTCTTGTCCTGGGAGTAGCGGCGCAGCACCTTGAATGCCTGCTCCTCGGTGAGGTCGTGGCTGCCCATGAGGATGCCCATGGCCTCGCCGATGACATGCCGGGTGGCGACGGCCTGCTCCAGCTGGGCGTGGGTGCGGGCGCTGGAGAAGGCGACGGCGGCGTGCGAGGCGAGCAGCCAGCCGGCCGTCTCGCTGGCCTCGCCGAAGGCGCCCGGCTCACGGGAGTAGATGTTCAGCGCGCCGAGGTCCTCCTCCTCGGTGTAGAGCAGGAAGCCCATCATGCTGCCGAGGCCGAGCTTGCGGGCCTCGGACACGTATCTGGGCCAGCCGGGATGGGGCTCGCGGAAGTCGGCGATCCGGAACACCCGCTCATCGCTCTCGGGGCGGGCGACGTCGTAGCAGGGGCCTTCCTGGAGGCGCTCCTGCAACTCGTCGCTGTCGATCACCAGCGGGTCGGTGGGCGCGAGGGTGCGCACGCCCTTGGCGTGCAGGATGAGAATGCCGGCCGCGTCGCAGCCGGGGACGAGTTCGGTGGCGGCGCGGGTGATCCGCTCCAGGGTGTCGCTCACCGTGTCCTGTGCCAGCAGCTCCCTGGCCAGCCCGGCCATCCGCTCGGCGAACATACGCCAGTCCATCGTGCTCCTCTCCACCCCGCCTCCCCAGACCGTCCACCTGCCCTCTTTCCACCATCGCATCCCTCCGGGGGCGGGGCTGACTGGGACACGAGGGGGTGGGGGCGGGGGTGCGGGGGGCGGGCGCGGGGCTCGGGGAAGTGCAGGGATCGAGAGAGCGGGGGTGGAGGGTGGAGGAAGAGGCGGCGAGATTCGTGCGTGCCCGGTTGCCGGGGCAGGGCCCTCGATGCGGGTGGAGGCGGCGGACCCGATGTGGGCGGGCCGGGACCGCTGTCGCGCGGCGCGAGCAGCGCCGCGGGGCTCTCGCGTTCCACCAGCCGGGGTCCGAGCAGGCCATCCCTCCCCGACAGGGGACTCGCCGCCTCGAACGCGGGATACGGGGAACCGGCCGGTGCCGGCGGTTCGTGCGCGGGGCGGCCGGTCGGTGCGGGGGTTCCCCGATCAGCCACCGCGGGGACCAGCCGGGCGGACCCCGCGGCGGGGGCGGCGTCCGGGTACCGCCGGCGGTCGGGATGCGGCGGTGTGGTCGGGATGCGTGCGTCAAGCGCCCAGGTGGCGGGGGGCCGCGGCGAGGAGGGCGCCCAGGTGGCGGCCGGCGGGGCGAGGAGGGCGCCCAGGTGGCGGCGGGCCGGGGCGAGGAGGGTGCCGTGATGGTCGCTGGACGGCTGCCGGCCGGGTCGCCTCGACGCGTTCGGTACGGCCCCCGCGTTCGCGTCCGGTCGCTGCCTCAACTGGTCTGACGGAGCGCGGGGTTGCCCCTTCCGCCGCCACCGGGTTCGGCCGTGGTCGGGTGTCCGGGGCGCCGGGGTGAGGCGGGCCGGGGGCGCACCGTTCACGGTCCGTCCGCGTGTCGCGGCGGCGGGCGGGCGGCGGGACGGCGCACACTGCCCTATTTTTTGATAGATGACCGAAAGGCCCATTCCGCCGCTCCACGCCCCGGCCTCTGATGACTCAGGGTCACTCCAGGAGGGCGCGATGTACCGCTCCGAGACCGGACGACCGGCCGCGGGGAACCCCTGATGGCCGGGGCGGAGAACGGGGCGTCGCCGAAGCAGCCGGACGACTCCGACCTGCATGTCCGTCTGCGCAGCGAGCTCGGCCGCATGGACGAGCAGATGCGGGGCCTGCTGGACGCCATGGACCGGCTCCAGGGCCTGCTCGACGCGGTGGTGGCCATCACCCGCGAGAACGAGCTGCCCTCGGTCCTGTACCGCATCGTGACCACCGCCATGGACCTGGTGGGCGCCCGCTACGGGGCCCTCGGCGTGCTCGCCCCCTCCGGCGACGAGCTGGAGCAGTTCATCACCGCCGGTCTCACCGAGGAGGAGCGGGCCGCCCTCGCGGGCACCGACTTCCCCCACGGCCGGGGCGTCCTCGGAGAGCTGATCCACCACCCGGAGCCGCTGCGGGTCGAGGACATCGCGGCCCATCCTTCCTCGGTGGGCTTCCCGCCCAACCATCCCTATATGGGCACCCTGCTCGGCGTCGCCATCAGCGTCCGCGGCGAGATCTACGGCGACCTCTACCTCTCCGAGCGCTCGGACGGGCAGCCCTTCGACGCCGACGACGAGAGCGTGGTCATCGCCCTGGCCGGCGCCGCCGGCATCGCCATCGAGAACGTCCGCCTGTTCGAGCGGATCCGCGAGGGCGCCGAGCAGTTCCAGCGCCTGCTCCTGCCCACCCTGCCCGATCTGCACCCCTTCACCGCCGCCGCGGTCTACCGGCCGGCCGCCGAGCCCAGCCAGCTCGGCGGTGACTGGTACGACGCCATCCCGCTGCCCGGCAACGCGGTGGCGGTCGTCATCGGCGACGTGGTCGGCCACGATCTGCCGGCCGCGGCCGCGATGGCCTCCATCCGCAATATGCTGCGCGCCCTGCTGTTCGACCGGAGCAGCCCGCCCGGCACCATCCTGTCCCAACTGGATCACACCCTTCAGGCCATCGCCGAGAACCCCATCACCACCACCACACTGGCCCGTATCGAACCGGACGAGGCGGGCTGGCGGCTGTCCTGGAGCTCCGCCGGCCACGTCCCGCACCTGGTGGTCGCGCCGGGCCGCCCGGCGGAGTACCTGTTCGCCGAGCCCGGTCTGCCGCTCGGTGTCGATCCCGCGGTGTCCCGTCCCGACCACTCCTGTTCCGTGCCGCCGGGCGCCACCGTGGTCTTCTTCACCGACGGGCTGGTCGAACACCCCGACCACCCGATCGACCAGAGCCTGGCCGAACTGACCGCACTCGCCGACGAGTACGCCTCCCTTCCTCTGGACGACTTCGTCCACGCTCTCGCCGACCACCACCCCAGCGACGGTCACGACGACATGGCCGTCCTGGCCCTGCGCACCCCGCCGGCCTGACCCGGCGCCGCCCCGCCCGCTCTCCCCCACCGGCCCCGGCCGGCCTCTGCCATGGAGGATCGCCGGGATCCGGCGGATGATGGTGGCCGGGGCGGTGTCGATGCGGAGGTCGCCCCATGACGGTCGCGCGGCATGCAGGACTGAGGCGCGGCGGTGTCGCCGTCCTGGAGATCTGCGCCCTCGCGGCCCTGTACTACGGCTCCGCCAAGCTGGGGCTGCTCCAGCAACTGGTGCGCAGCCAGGTCACCCCCTTGTGGCCGCCGACCGGTATCGCCGTGGCGAGCCTGCTGGTGCGTGGTCCGTGGATCTGGCCCGGCATCACGCTCGGCGCGCTGCTGGCCAACCTCTCGCTCGGGCCGTCGGGCGCCGCTCTGTTCCTGATCGTCGTGGGCAACACCCTCGCGCCGCTGTGTTCGTACGCCCTCCTGACACGCGTGGGGTTCCGTCTCGGAGTGGACCGGCTGCACGACGCGCTCGCGCTGATCTTCCTCGGCGCCTTCGCCGGGATGCTGGTCAGTGCGACGGCCGGCAGCGGGACGCTGGTCCTCACCGGCGCTCTGAGCACCGACCGGTTCTGGACCACCTGGTGGGTCTGGTGGACCGGCGACGCGATGGGCGTCCTGGTGGTGACGCCGGTTCTGCTGGTGCTGCGCCGGGCGCGGCTGCCGGGGCGGGTGGCGCCGTCCCGCTGGGCGGAGATGCTGCTGCTCCTCGCGGCCACCGCCTGCGTCGGGGTCGTCGACACCGGCAGAACCCCCCTCCTCTTCCTCGGCTTCCCGCTGCTGATCTGGGCCGCCTTCCGCTTCCGGCTGGCCGGGGCCGCACCCGTCGCCCTCGCCGTCTCGACCTTCGCGATCATCGCCGCGAACCACGGCTCGGGTCCGTTCGCCGGGCATGGCATGCTCACCGCCATGGTCACCCTCCAGGCCTACAACGCTTCCTCCGCCCTGACCGCCCTGCTCGTGGCGGCGGCCGTCAGCGAGCGGGACAGGTCGCAGAAGGAGATCGCGCGGGCCTGCGGTCACCTCGCCGAACTGGTGTCCCGGCTCTCCGACACCGGCACGCAGCCGGTACCGCCCACCACCACCGCAAGCCCCGCCCCCAGCCCCGGCTCCAGCGCGGAGCGCCAGCACTACCGATCGACCCACCGGCCGGCTCCGCCCCCGCGCAGACCCGCCGACCCGAGCTGAGCTTGAGACGAGGAGCGCGGTCAGGGACCGTACCGCCGCCCCTTTCTCCGCCGGGCCGGCGGTCAGCCCCTCGCGAGTCTCGGGAAGAGAACCTCCGCGTTTCCCCGGTTGATCGCGTCGAGCTGTCCCGGCTCGTAACCGTCGTAGCCGTCGAGCATCGAGTCGAAGAGGGTGCCGTACTCCTCCGCCGCGAAGGGCCAGTCGCTGCCGTAGAGGACATGGCCGGGAGCGGCGAAGGCGAGCAGGGAGGGCAGGGCGGAGGGGCTGGCGGACAGGGCGGTGTCGAAGTAGAAGCGCCGCAGGTCGGCCAGGATGCCCTCGGGGGTGGTGCCGGGGTGGAACTGGGCGCCGATGGTGAACCGCCAGGCCGCGTAGGGCAGGAAGCCGCCCGCGTGGGAGAGGATCACCTTCATCCGGGTGTGCCGGTTCATCACGCCGTTGAGCGTCATGTGCAGCGCGGTACGGGTGGTGTCGAAGGGGAAGTCGACGACGGGGCCGGGCAGGCCGTCGAGCATGGGCAGCGGCGAGCCGGTGGGGTGGATGAACACCACGGCGCCACGGGCGTCCAGCTCGGCCCAGAGCGGGGCGAACTCCTTGTCGCCGAGATAGCGGCCGTGGACGTTGGACATGAGCACCACGCCGTCGGCGTGCAGTTCGTCCAGCGCGTACGCCGTCTCGGCGAGCGCGCCGTCCACGTCCGGCAGGGGGAGGCTCGCGAACAGTCCGAAGCGGTCGGGACGGTCCTTGACCAGCTCCGCGGCGTATTCGTTGACACTCCGGGCCAGCGCGCGGGCCTCCGCGTCGTCGCCGAAATGCGTGCCCGGTGAGCTGACCGAGAGCACGCCGGTGGCGATCGAGCGGCGGTCCATCATCGCGATCGCGCTGTCCGCGTCCCATGCGGGCGTGGGCCAGCCGGCGGCCGTGGCGCCATGCCGCTCCATCACCTCCCGATAGGCACCGGGGATCAGGTGCTGATGGACATCGATGCGTCGAGAAGCAGCCATCCTCTCCTACCCTCCTAACATTTAGCCTGCTAACGATTGCTTTGCTAAAGTAGCACCCATGAGCGACAGACGCAACAGCCTTCGCGCCACCGAGCAGCCGACGCCGGACCGCGCCCGGTCGAGCGCGGGGAGCCCGCAGTCGGCGACGGGAAGCCTGCCGTCGGCGACGGAAAGCCCCCGGCCGGCCCCCAAGGCCCCCCGGTCGACCGCGGGCGCCCCCCGGCCGACCGCCGACGTGCCCCGACCGGCCACGGACGCCCCGCAGCCCGCAGCGGATCGCGACCGGTCGGCGGCAGACCCCGACCAGCCGGCGGCGGATCGCGCCCAGCGGACGCCAGGCGCCGACCAGCCGGAAGCGGATCACGCCCGGCCGGCGGCGCACGGTGACATAGGGGCGGAGGAGATCTCCCAGGCGGCCGACGCCCTCTTCTTCGCGATGCGCCGGGCTCGTTCGACCGGCGCCGAGCACTACGGCGGCCTCTCCCTCCCCCAGGTCGCCCTCCTCGAACCCCTGGCCACGGAGAAGGACCTGCCGGTGGGCCGGCTGGCGAGCAGCGCGGGCGTCAGCGTCCCGACCGCGACCCGGATGCTCCAGCAGCTGGAGGGGAAGGGGATCGTCGTACGGCGCCGCTCCCCCGAGGACGAACGGCGCGTCCTGGTCAGCCTCACCGACGACGGCGCCGAGCGGCTCGCCGGGCTCCGGAGCCACCTGCGCGAGCGCCAGGCACGCGCCTACGAAGCGTTCACCCCGGCCGAACGCGCCCTGCTGGTCACGCTGCTGCACCGGCTCACGGATCTGGTCGCCGACACGGGCAGCGGCTGAACCCCTCCGGCCGGTTTGGCCGGCCCCCCGCCCTGGTCACCCATGGCCGCATGATCCCCCACGAGGTCGCCGAGACCCTGCCGGAACTCGTCCCCTTCGTCCGCGCCGTACAGGCTCGGCGGCCCGACGACGGCACCTGGTGCGAGGCGTGGACGGTCCGGGACGTGCTGATCCACCAGACGGGCAACGCCGGGGAACTGGCCCGCGTCCTGGAGGCGTTCCTCGCGGGCGCGCCCGTCGAGACCCGCGGTTTCGACCGCGAGCTTCCCTACCGCCGCCTGTCCGACGCCGACCTCTGGTCCGCCTTCCTGCGCAACTGCGCGCACCTGACGGACATCGCCGCGGCCGCCGCGCGGGATCTCTCGCCGGACGCGGAGATCACCTGGACCGGCCGGACCGTGACGGCGCCCTTCTTCGCCGAACACATGCGCGAGGAGTTGATCCTGCACCGCTGGGACCTGACCGGAGACGACCGTACGGCGGTACGAGCGCTGGACGAGCCCTGGATGACGGAACACAGCGTGGTCTCCGTCGGCCGCCCCCTGCTGGCACGGGGCCGCGCCGCCCTGAATCTCGCCCCGGACGAACGGCTCGAAGCCCGGCTGCGCACTCCCGGCACCGACGACATCGTGCTGACCGCCGACGCCGGCACCGCCGGCGTCGGCCTGGCCGCCCCCGAGGGCCCCGCCGCCATCGAGAGCGACGCGGCCACCCGGCTCCTCCTGCTGTGGGGCCGCCGCCCGGCCGACCCCTCCCGCTGGCACAGCGCCGCGGGCCCGGAGACCCGGCGCCGGGTGCGGACCCTGCTGGGCGGCTACTGACCGCCGCCTACCCGGCGGCTCGTGAACCTCCGTGCGGGGCCTTACCGTTCGGCGAGGAGCGCGGGCAGCTTGCGCATGTCGTGGAAGACGACGGTGCCGGGCCCCGCTAGGGTCTGTCTCTTTGGTCAGCGTCGGGTCCAAATGAGGATGCCGGCGAGGTGAAGTGCGGCCTCGTAAGCGATGGCGAGCTTGTCGGTTCG